>CAJAVE010000124.1 GCA_903945325.1 uncultured beta proteobacterium
ACCGGCAAACCATCGCGCGCAGTAAGCGAATAGATTGCATCAACGGTTTTGCCGAGTGCGTCCGCCAATTCATCTGCATAAAGGACGGTCTTCTTGGCCCCAAATTGTTCACGAAGGTCAGCAAGAATGAGTGTTGAGTCCACAGTGATTTCGTATTGGTGGCCAGCCCGGAGGGACTCGAACCCCCTACCCATGTCTTAGAAGGACATTGCTCTATCCAGATGAGCTACGGGCTGATAATTGATGATTTTATGCGACGCATGCGGCCACCAAATCCTGAATTGGAGAAAAGCGAGCTGGACTCCTTTTCATCTCCTTTATCTCACCAAAATCTCACCAACTATTGACGAAACATGATGAATTTTGAAGGGCCTGGATTTTTTTATCGCCGTAAATCATTGATCTATAAGGATATTTTCAATTGCGCCAGAGCAGCTTAAGCGATTGCAGACCCTTAGAAGGCTGATGCTCTATCCGACTGAGCTACGGGCACAAAGCACAAAGGCCCTGAATGGGCCTTTGTTGTAATGAATGGTCGGGGCGAAAGGATTCGAACCTTCGACCCTCTGGTCCCAAACCAGATGCGCTACCAGGCTGCGCTACGCCCCGACAGCTAGTATTCTAACCGCATGCGCGTCGGGTCCTTTCCGTGCGAGCACATTTTTCCTTTTCAATTCACAACGAGCACCTTCACGGCCAATGTCAATCAAACAATCCCCTTTGCCATGGCTGGAGCCTGGTGAAAATTTTCCATCGGCAGACAGCGCCTGGGGCACTGATTCCGAAGCCCCAGGGCTACTCGCTGCCGGCGGGGATTTGAGTGTCGAAGCCTTGCTGCGAGCCTATAGGAGTGGTATTTTCCCCTGGTTCAGTGATGGGCAGCCCGTGCTCTGGTGGAGTCCGGATCCACGCATGGTTTTGAGTACCTCGAATTTTCGGCTGCACCGGTCCCTGCGCCAAGTATTGAACCGGTTTAAGCGAGATGAAGGGTGTGAAGTGCGTTTCAATACCGCATTCGCCGAGGTCATTGCCGCATGCGCTGACACGCCGCGTCGCGGCCATCCTGGCACGTGGATCCTTCCGCCCATGGTTAAAGCCTACTCCAAGCTTCACCAGGCGGGGCACGCGCACAGTGTGGAAACATGGGTCGGTGGCAAGCTGGTCGGCGGCCTCTATTGCGTTGCCATCGGTAAGGCAATTTTTGGTGAGTCCATGTTTACCCATATTCCCGATGCATCCAAAATAGCGCTAGCCGCATTGATTGCATTTTGTCGGGAACACGCTATTGCAACGGTCGACTGCCAACAAAATACTGCGCATCTGGCTTCTCTAGGGGCACAAGAAATACCACGCAATGTGTTTTTGGAGCATATAGAGCGTGCCCAACTGAGCCAGCCCGCCAAATGGTACTTTAGCCCCCTATACTGGAATCACATTTTGTCTGCCTGATGCACCCACCGTGACAGACCTTAAAGACTTCCCGCTACAAGCACTGCAGTTCTATGCAACGGCTCCCTATGAATGCAGCTACTTGCCTCAACGACAGGCGCGCTCACAGGTCGCAACTCCAAGCCATCTGATCAACAATTCGACGTATTCAGAGCTGGTTGGCAAGGGTTTTCGCCGCAGTGGGATGTTTACCTATCGCCCCTACTGCGATGATTGCCAGGCCTGCTTGCCTCTTCGGGTGTTGGCAGAACATTTCAAGTCCAACCGCAGTCAACGCCGCGCCTGGACGCGCCACCAAGGGTTGTCGTCGAGGGTACTCAAGCTCGGTTTTGTAGACGAACATTACGCGCTGTACCTGCGCTACCAGAACAGCCGGCATGCCGGTGGCGGCATGGACGAAGACAGTGTGGACCAATACACACAATTTTTGCTGCAAAGTCGTGTGAATTCGCGACTGGTTGAGTTTCGTGAATCTGCCCCTGACGGGTCTCCAGGTGCCTTGAAAATGGTCTCCATTCTTGACGTGCTGGATGACGGGATATCTGCGGTTTACACATTTTTTGAGCCCAATGAGGCAGCCAGCTTCGGAACGTTCAATGTTCTGTGGCAAATCCAGCAAGCGAAGCGCCTGGGGCTGGCCTACGTGTATTTGGGCTACTGGATTCAGGAGAGTCCAAAAATGAATTACAAAGCGCGATTTGCACCCATGCAAATACTATTGGATGGCGAATGGCGTGCGCACAAGGCGACGCCTCCACGGCAACGTCCCCAACCAAACATCGCCGCGATATAGGATCCAAGACTGCAAGACCACCATGACAAAGCAAAAAACCGATCTCCCTACCAAACCGACGGTTCAAGTGATTGAGCGTATGTTCACGCTCATTGATGTACTCGCATCCCGCGAAGACTCGATCAGCCTTAAAGATATCAGTGAAAAGGCTGGGCTTCATCCATCCACCGCACACCGAATACTGAACGACCTCGCAACCGGCCGCTTTGTCGACCGAACGCAACCGGGCAGCTATCGGCTGGGAATGCGGCTACTGGAACTGGGCAACCTGGTCAAAGGGCGCCTGAATGTGCGGGATGCCGCCGTCGCTCCCATGCGCGAGTTACACAAGCTGACCCAGCAACCCGTGAATTTGAGTGTTCGCCAAGGGGATGAAATTGTCTATATAGAACGAGCGTTCAGCGAACGTTCGGGAATGCAGGTTGTAAGAGCCATTGGCGGCAGGGCACCATTGCATCTCACATCAGTCGGAAAATTGTTTCTGGCCGCAGATGATCCGCAACGAACCCGGGCATACGCATTACGCACCGGCCTTCAGGGTCACACAAAAAACAGCATCACCGAGTTGGATGCTCTGGAGCGGGAGCTTTCGAAAGTGCGTCAATACGGACAAGCGGGCGACAATGAAGAACTGGAACTGGGTGTCCGTTGCATGGCTGCGGGTATTTATGACGACCAGGATCATCTGGTCGCCGGACTTTCAATATCTGCGCCCTCAGACCGACTCGAAGAAAACTGGCTACCCAAGCTTAAGGAAACGGCTCGACAAATCTCAGAATCGCTGGGCCACAAGCACAGTCAAACACAGTAGCGGCGGCGTTAATTTGCCACGATGCGAGGGTCCGCAATGGCACTTGCGAACGGGACGGGCTTTGACAATGGGACCGGAATTGACTCCACCCAACGCCTGACCCGCTCGGCATCGCCGATTCGGCTCAACTTTCCAGCAGAATCCAGAAATACCATGATGAGCCTGCGCCCGGCAACTTTGGCCTGCATCACCAGACATTGCCCGGCCTCGGAGATGTAGCCCGTCTTTTGAAGGCCAATATCCCAAGCAGGATTTTTCACCAATCGGTTCGTGTTGTTGTATTGCAAGGTACGATGCCCCACCGCAACCTGAGCGCCCGTCGACGTGGAAAACTCCCTCAACAAAGCGTCTCCCGAGGCAAAATTCACCAGTGTCGCCAAATCACGGGCACTCGATTGGTTCTTGCTTGACAGCCCTGTTGGTTCTACATAACTGGTATCGACCATTCCCAGCGTTTTAGCCCGGGCATTCATCAAACCAACAAATACCGGCAAACCACCTGGATAACTGCGACCCAGGGCATTGGCAGCGCGATTCTCACTGGACATCAAGGCCAGATGAAGCAGTTCCGCCCGGCTTAATTCGGTACCTACGCGCAACCGGGAAGTACTGCCTTTTTCCAAATCCACATCGTCCTGCGTGATCGTGATCAGTTCATCCATTGGCAGTTTGGCTTCGCTAATCAGCAAGCCCGTCATCAATTTGGTGATGGATGCGATTGGGAGAACAGCGAGTTCATTTTTGCGAAAAAGCACTTCATTGGTTTCCTGATCGACCACAAACGCCACACTGGATTTCAGGGCCAGTGCGTCATGTGCTCCATGAAGACCTGCCTGTTGTCCATACGAAGGCGGCTTCAAAACAGTTGCCGCCTTGACAACCGCTTTCTTTCTTGCCACTTTTGCTTTGGCAACCGTGCGCTTACCCGTATGGCTTTCACTGGCCGTTGTCCGTTTGGACACCACTGCATGAGCCGGCATCAAAACCAAAGAACTAAGGACGGCAAACATGCCCAACGGCAGCAAAATTCGTTTCATGGGGTTCCCATCAGCGGTGCACGGTGATCGAAAAATCGTCCAATGCAGATGCCAGCAAACGAGAGTTTAAACAGAAAAACCGCGCAAGATCAACTACTTGCGCGGCAAACCTCGAGAAAAGATCCGGTCTTCTGTGGATTTTGCGGGTTAACCCTGCGCAGCCACCCGGTCTGCCTTGCTATGGAGCTTGTTGAGGGCACTCAGGTAGGCCTTGGCTGAGGCCACAACAATGTCAGGATCCGATCCAACACCGTTTACAACCCGCCCACTGTTTTGCAGCCGTACGGTCACCTCCCCCTGGCTTTCGGTGGATCCGCTGATCGCGTTGACCGAATACAGCACCATCTCTGCACCGCTCTTCACGTGGCTTTCGATGGCCTTTAGGGACGCATCGACTGGGCCATTGCCATCTGACTCTGCCTTGACCTCCTTGCCATCAACCGTGAAAACGATGCTCGCCATGGGCCGTTCGCCCGTTTCACTGTGCTGTGACAAAGACACAAAGCCGTACTGCTCCTTCACATGCGAGACACTTTCATCGCTCACAAGAGCCAAAATATCTTCATCGAATATTTCACTCTTGCGGTCCGCCAATTCCTTGAACCGGGCAAACGAGGCATTGATATCGGCCTCACTCTCCATTTGTACGCCAAGTTCCTGCAAGCGCTGCTTGAACGCGTTGCGCCCACTCAGCTTGCCTAAAACGATCTTGTTGGCCGTCCAGCCAACATCTTCGGCACGCATGATTTCATAGGTGTCACGGGCCTTCAAAACGCCATCCTGATGAATGCCTGAAGCATGCGCAAAGGCATTCGCGCCGACGACTGCCTTGTTGGGCTGAACCACAAAACCGGTGGTCTGACTGACCATGCGGCTAGCCGCCAGGATGTGGTGCGTGTCTATACCCATTTCCAGCCCGAAATAATCCTTGCGTGTTCTGACCGCCATCACGACTTCTTCCAGGCTGCAATTGCCTGCGCGCTCGCCCAGACCGTTGATGGTGCACTCCACCTGGCGCGCGCCGCCGATCTTCACACCTGCCAACGAATTTGCGACAGCCATGCCCAAGTCATTGTGGCAATGTACCGACCAGATCGCCTTGTCGGAGTTGGGAACACGCTCACGCAGCGTCTTGATGAAGTTGCCATACAGTTCGGGAATGGCGTATCCCACCGTATCAGGCACATTGATGGTGGTCGCTCCCTCGTGGATAACTGCTTCAATCACCCGGCACAAGAAGTCAACGTCACTTCGATAACCGTCTTCCGGGCTAAATTCAATATCATCTACCAAATTGCGTGCAAAGCGCACTGATTGCTTGGCCTGCTCAAATACTTGATCTGGCGTCATGCGCAACTTCTTTTCCATGTGCAGGGCGGAAGTCGCAATGAAGGTATGTATGCGCGCTCGGTTGGCACCCTTGAGGGCATCAGCCGCCCGCGAGATGTCTCGGTCGTTGGCCCGCGACAGCGAACAGATTGTGGAATCTTTGATACTGTTGGCAATGAGCTGAACGGCCTCAAAATCGCCATTGGAACTGGCAGCAAAACCCGCTTCGATCACATCCACCTTCAGCCGTTCGAGTTGGCGCGCAATGCGCAACTTCTCATCGCGGGTCATGGACGCGCCCGGGGACTGCTCGCCGTCACGCAAAGTGGTATCAAAAATGATCAGTTTGTCAGCCATCAATTTCTCCTAGTGATCTTCAAAAACCCGCAACCTGCATTTTGCAGCCCAATGCAAAAAGGCCCGTTGCGAGTGCTAACGGGCCTTTATGGATTCAGTGCGTACGCTACTTCTTCCGCCCGTGGTGGCGTAGGAACGATAGCGATAGTGCAATGAAACTCATGCAGTCAATGTAACACAAGAATAGGGCCCTGGTTCGAGCAGCACCATCCTCTCACTTGTGTAGCCCACGCTCCTCAGGCTCCTCGGTTGACATACTGATCACGCTGGTTTGCAGTCCCTTTGCCCTGCGCCAGCCGTAAATGACATATCCACTCAAACTATAGACAACGAAGAGGCCAAACAGAACTGTCGGCGGATCGATATTGACCACGGCAATGCCCAATGCGATAGCCACCAGCACAGCGAAGGGCACACTGCGCTTCATGTGCACGCCCTTGAAACTGTAAAAGGGCACGTTCGTCACCATGGTGAGACCGGCAAACAGGGAAATACCAAACATGATCCAGCGCACGTCCAGCACACCCAACCGATCAGCGCCAGTGATCCCGAGATCGGTCATCAAACCGATGAAACCGATCATCAGTGCCGCGGCGGCCGGTGACGGCATACCCTGGAAGAAGCGCTTGTCCACCACGCCGGTGTTCACGTTGAAGCGCGCCAGGCGCAACGCCGCACATGCGCAATAGACAAAGGCGGCGATCCACCCCCAACGCCCCAGCCCTTTGAGCGTCCACAAATAGGCGATCAACGCCGGCGCCGCCCCAAAGGACACCATGTCGGACAAGGAGTCCATTTGCTCGCCGAAGGCACTTTGGGTGTTGGTCATACGCGCAACCCTGCCGTCCAGACTGTCCAGCACCATCGCGCAAAAGATGCCAATCGTTGCCTGATCAAAACGCCCGTCCATCGCCATCACAATGGCATAAAAACCACCAAACAGGGCGGCCAGCGTGAAGAGGTTGGGCAGTATGTAGATTCCCTTGCGGCGCTTCTTGACCACAACGGCCTCTGTCTCCGGCACCTCGATATCGTCACCATCATGCATAAATTGACCTCCAGCCCTCGTGAATGTTGCGCAGCAAGCTATCAAACATATAGCAATTCCAGGCTTTGAAACTTCCTGGCGTAGCGCTGAATGCCCGATGGTAGTCGGGAAATGCAGCGGCCAACAAAAATGGCCACCGAAGTGGCCATTCAACGCAGCGTGAAATCGCTTAGTTACGAGTCTGGTCAACCAGCTTGTTCTTGGCGATCCAGGGCATCATCGCGCGCAACTGGCTACCGACCTTCTCGATCGAGTGGTCAGCCGTGTTACGGCGGCGCGCCGTCATGCTCGGGTAATTCAGGCGACCTTCCTGGATGAACATCTTGGCGTATTCGCCGTTCTGGATGCGCTTGAGGGCGTTGCGCATGGCTGCACGGGACTGGTCGTTGATGACTTCAGGGCCAGTCACGTACTCACCATACTCTGCGTTGTTGGAGATGGAGTAGTTCATGTTGGCAATGCCGCCTTCGTAGATCAGGTCGACGATGAGCTTCAACTCGTGCAGGCACTCGAAGTAAGCCATTTCAGGCGCATAACCGGCTTCGGTCAGGGTTTCGTAACCCATCTTGATCAACTCAACGGCGCCGCCGCACAACACGGCCTGCTCGCCGAACAAATCGGTCTCGGTCTCTTCCTTGAAGTTGGTTTCAATGATGCCAGCCTTGCCGCCACCGTTGGCCATGGCGTAGGACAGGGCCAAATCGCGGGCCTTGCCGGATTTGTCCTGGTGGATAGCGATCAGGTGGGGCACACCGCCGCCTTGTGTGTAGGTGTTACGCACGGTGTGGCCTGGGGCCTTGGGCGCAACCATCCACACGTCCAGATCGGCACGGGGCACGACCTGGTTGTAGTGCACGTTAAAGCCGTGGGCAAACACCAGCGAAACACCTTGCTTCAGGTGAGGCTCGATCTCTTTGTAGACACCAGCGATGTTTTCGTCAGGCAACAAAATCATCACCACGTCGGCAGAGGCGGCCGCCTCGTTCACTTCGGCAACCTTCAGGCCCGCCTTGGCAACTTTGTCCCAGGATGCTCCGCCCTTGCGCAAGCCCACTACGACCTTGACGCCGCTGTCGTTCAGGTTCTGCGCGTGTGCGTGGCCCTGGCTGCCGTAGCCAATGATGGCAACGGTCTTACCCTTGATCAAACTCAGGTCGCAATCCTTATCGTAAAAAACTTTCATATCAATCTCCTAAAAAATGGTTTGGCGAAATGCCCATCGACAGGCTCAGGGCGAACGGTGACCGTTGATCGCCACTAGCCAGGTCCGTTCGCGTTGAGCCTGTCGAAACGCGCGCTCGGACCTATGGAAAATCAGACTCGCAATATACGCTCACCGCGGCCGATGCCGCTGGAGCCGGTGCGAACCGTTTCCAGAATGGCCGCCCGCTCTAGCGCTTCCAGGAAGGCATCGTTCTTGGACTGGTCACCGGTTAACTCAATGGTGTAGCTCTTGTCGGTGACGTCGATGATGCGACCACGGAAGATGTCGGCCATGCGCTTCATCTCCTCGCGCTCCTTGCCGACGGCCCGTACCTTGACCATCATCAGCTCGCGCTCGATATAAGAGCCTTCGGTCAGATCAACCACTTTAACCACCTCGATCAACCGGTTCAAGTGTTTGGTGATTTGCTCAATGACGTCGTCCGAACCGGTGGTCTGGATGGTCATGCGGGAGAGACTGGGGTCCTCCGTGGGCGCTACGGTCAGGGACTCGATGTTGTAGCCACGGGCTGAAAAAAGTCCAACGACACGGGACAGTGCGCCGGGCTCGTTTTCCAAAAGAACTGCAATGATATGTTTCATGAGATGGATTCCTCTTTTCGCCGCCCTCCCCCGCAACCGGTAAGTTGCGGGCTTGGCGGACAATAGATTCGCCTACTAAAAAGCTAGCTTTTTGATAGCTGGCTACGCATATTTGACGAGGGCTAGAGCCCTATTTTCCTTATAAATCTTCGCTTCCGAGCAGCATTTCGGTGATGCCCTTGCCGGCTTGCACCATGGGGAACACGTTTTCAGTCGGGTCGGTACGGAAGTCCATGAACACCGTGCGGTCCTTGAGCTTGCGGGCCTCGCGCAGCGCTGGCTCTACGTCTTGCGGCTTCTCGATCAGCATGCCGACGTGACCATAGGCCTCCGCCAGCTTGACGAAATTGGGCAGCGCATCCATGTAGCTGTGGCTGTAGCGGCCTTCGTATTCCACCTCTTGCCACTGGCGCACCATTCCAAGGTAACGGTTGTTCAGCGACACGATCTTGATGGGGGTGTTGTACTGCAGACAAGTGGACAGCTCCTGAATGCACATCTGCACGGAGCCCTCGCCTGTAATGCAAAACACTTCGCTATCCGGCTTGGCAAGTTTGATGCCCATGGCATACGGAATGCCCACACCCATGGTACCCAAACCACCGGAATTGATCCAGCGACGCGGCTCATCAAACTTGTAATACTGGGCCGCCCACATCTGGTGCTGACCCACGTCGGACGTGATGTAGGTGTCCGCATCCTTGGTCATGTTCCAAAGCGTTTCCACCACATGCTGCGGTTTGATGACATCGCCCGAGCCCATGCTGTACTTCATGCAGTCGCGCTTGCGCCAGCCTTCAATCGTGTCCCACCAGGCACCCAGGGAATCGGCATCAGGTTTAACCGTGCCTTCCTTGATCATGGCGATCATTTCGCTCAGCACATCTTTCACATCTCCCACGATGGGGATGTCGACCTTCACCCGCTTGGAAATGCTGGAGGGGTCAATGTCGATGTGGATGATCTTGCGCTCGTTCTGGGCAAAGTGCTTGGGGTTACCAATGACACGGTCATCAAAACGCGCGCCCACGGCCAGCAACACGTCGCAGTGTTGCATGGCGTTATTGGCTTCTACCGTGCCATGCATTCCGAGCATGCCCAGGAATTTGCGGTCACTGGCTGGATACGCACCCAAACCCATGAGCGTATTGGTGCACGGGTAGCCCAACATATCCACCAAGGTACGCAATTCGGCAGATGCGTTACTTAGCAACACGCCACCACCGGTATAGATATAAGGTCGCTTGGCTGCCAGAAGCAATTGCAAAGCCTTGCGAATTTGTCCACCGTGGCCTTTGCGAACTGGGTTATACGACCGCATTTCGACCGACGCAGGATAACCAGCGTATGGCACCTTCTTGAAGGACACATCCTTGGGAATATCGACCAGCACGGGACCAGGGCGTCCACTACGGGCAATGTGGAACGCTTTCTTCAGCGTCATGGCCAAGTCACGGGCATCCTTGACCAGAAAATTGTGCTTGACGATGGGGCGGGTAATTCCGACCGCATCACACTCCTGGAACGCATCCATGCCAATCGCATGCGTGGGCACTTGACCAGAGATGATGACCATCGGAATGCTGTCCATGTAGGCCGTTGCAATTCCGGTCACCGCGTTGGTGACGCCTGGCCCTGATGTGACCAGCGCAACGCCGACATCACCAGTCGCCCGGGCATACCCGTCTGCCGCGTGCACAGCCGCCTGCTCGTGACGCACCAACACGTGTTGAATCGTGTCCTGCTTGTAAAACGCATCGTAAATATGCAATACCGCACCGCCAGGGTAGCCCCAGATGTATTTCACGCCTTCAGCTTGAAGTGCCTTGACGAGAACTTCCGCGCCACGCAACTCAGGTGTGCCCGAAGTGGATGCAGTTGACTTATTCGAATGGGATGCAGCGGATGCCGAAGCG
>CAJAVE010000125.1 GCA_903945325.1 uncultured beta proteobacterium
CGTCCACAACATCATGGCCGGCAAAGACGACCGCCTGCTGGTGGTGATCGGTCCCTGCTCGATCCATGACCCCGGTGCGGCACTGGACTACGCACGCCGACTGAAAGAACAGCGCACCAAGTACGCCGATACGCTGGAAATCGTGATGCGGGTCTACTTCGAGAAGCCGCGCACCACGGTCGGCTGGAAAGGCTTGATCAACGACCCCTACCTGGATGAGAGCTTTCGCATCGACGAGGGCTTGCGCATTGCCCGCCAACTGCTGATCGAAATCAACCGTCTGGGGCTGCCTGCGGGCAGTGAATTCCTGGATGTCATTTCACCCCAGTATTTGGGCGATCTGATTGCCTGGGGCGCTATTGGCGCGCGCACCACCGAGAGTCAGGTGCACCGCGAACTGGCTTCCGGCCTGTCGGCACCGATTGGCTTCAAAAACGGGACGGATGGCAATATCAAGATTGCGACCGACGCCATTCAGGCCGCCGCTGGTGGACACCACTTTCTGTCGGTGCACAAGAATGGCCAGGTTGCGATTGTGCAAACCAACGGCAACCGCGACTGCCACGTCATTTTGCGTGGCGGCAAGGCTCCAAATTACGACGCCGCCAGTGTGGCAGCCGCCTGCAAGGACCTGGAGAAAGCCAAGTTGCCGACCACGCTCATGGTGGACTGCAGCCACGCCAACAGCAGCAAGCAGCACGAAAAGCAGGTCGAGGTGGCCAAGGACATTGCCACCCAGATTGCCGGTGGATCACGCAGCATTTTTGGCGTGATGGTGGAGAGCCATCTTCTGGCTGGCGCGCAAAAATTCACCCCGGGCAAGGACAACTCGCAAGGGCTCGAGTACGGCAAAAGCATCACCGACGCGTGCCTGGGCTGGGATGACTCGCTGAAGTCGCTTGAGCTGCTGTCCGTCGCAGTCAAGGCACGCAGGACGCTGTAAAGCGCCCTGGGGCTTATTGCGAATTGATATTGGTGCCGTTCTGACCGACGGCTACGTACTGGGCAAAGCCACTGAGCACCGCATACAGGCTGGTAGTGATGCCGCTGGTGCGGGTGGTCCAGGTGGTGCCGCTGGGGCTGGTGATCACGGTGCCGCCGGTTCCCGCAGCCAGCAACTGGCTGGATGTCGGGCTCACTGCCAGCAAGTCTGCAGTTGTGCCAGAGGCCTGTGCTGCCCAAGTCACTCCATTGTCGGCACTTCGAATCACAGAACCGCCGTTGCCCACGGCGACAAACGTGTAGGTGGTAGTGACCTGCACCGTCACCGCGCGCAGGTCTGCTGTGGTGCCTGACGCCACGGCAACCCACGTGGCGGCATCGCTGCTGGTCAGCAATGTGCCGCCGGCGCCGACGGCCGTCCAGACACCGCTGCCCGCATAGGCAACGGAGTACAGGTTTTGTGCAGTGGGAGTCGCAACCGTGGTCCAGGTGACGCCATCGGCCGAGGTGCGAATCGTACCTTTGTCGCCAACCGCGACTGCAATGGCCCCACTGCTGGCAATGGCGTTCAGGTTTTCGCTGGTACCAGACGTTGCCTTTGTCCAGGTCGACATGTCGGTGCCATAGGTGATGCTGCCACCCTTGCCAACCGTGATGAACTTGCTCAGGCTGTAAATGGCTGCGTTCATGTCGGTACTGGCCGCTGCACCAAGCCCGCTCCAGGTCACACCATCAGCGCTTCGGTAGGTTGCGCCACCGTCACCCACAGCCATGTAGTAGCCCAAAGAATCGCCTGTGCTGGTGCCATAGGTAATGCTGCGCATGGTGCTGGTGCCCAGCATGGTACCGGCTTTCCAGGTGCCGCCTGCGGGCCGTCCCACGGCTGAAACCGACGGGGTGCCCGGGCCGCCTGGGCCATCCCCATTGCGGGCATTGACCGTGAATGAATAGGTGTAGCCATTTGCCAGCCCGGTTACCACATAGGGCGAGGTCACATTCAAAATGGCACGGCTGCCCGGCACGTTAATCCAGTCCGTGCTGGTAATGGAGGCAGACGGCGCATAAAACAGCCAATAATTCACGTCCGGCGTGCTGACCCAGGTGATAGTGGCAGTGCCATCGCCGGGCGTTACCGTGATGCCACCCGCCGGTGGCGGTGCCGAGCTGCCGCTGCCACCACAGGCAGAAACCAGTACGGCAACCAGAAGAGCGGCAAGTGCCTGGCGGATGGAGAAAAAGGACATGAGCGAAACCACCTAGAAGAAGTAGAGCGCCGATTTTACAAGTGCTGGCGCCGCGACGGTCAGGCTCCACATTTCTTTACCTGAGGGACAGCGTGTCAGCGCTCCACCCAGGCGCACTCGCAGGTGAAATGCCGCAAAAACTGCGGCTGCTTGGTGATCTTGACGCCACGGATGCTGGCGGCTTTCTCTTTCACCTCGGCAATCACCTCGGCTGCATAGTCAAAATGGCTCTGGGTGTACATGCGCCGCGGGAATGCCAGACGCACCAGCTCCATGCTGTGGAAAGTTTCGACGCCGCTTTCCAGCCGCTTGCCAAACATCACCGAACCGATTTCCACTCCACGGATGCCGCCCTCCAGGTACAGCGCGTTGCACAGCGCCCAGGCAGGGTAGTGCTCTATCGGCATGCCCGGCAGCACCGTCTTGGCGTCGATGTAGACCGCGTGGCCGCCGGTGGGTTTGACAAAGCCCACGCCGCAGGCCTCCAGCCGCTCGCCCAGATATTC
>CAJAVE010000126.1 GCA_903945325.1 uncultured beta proteobacterium
CGCAAGTTGCTGGTGCGATACGAAAAACTTGATCGCAGTTTCCTGGCGCTCAATCACTTGGCAGCGTCCATCATGGCATTCCGAAAGATAAAGTCAGGCGAAAACATTATTTACGGATAAGTTCTAAGCCATTCGGCCACCTGGCCCAAGCTGGCGTTGTCATTGCCGTCTTCGTTTTCAAGCCGATTGCCGTCAATGTTGAAGCCCAGGTGGTAGATGCCGTCGGCGACTGTGTTGATGGCGTTCCTGCCAAACAATTCGGTCTTGGCACCGTCGTTTTGTACCAGGTGAAAGCCGGTTTCCTGGCAGTCCTCGTCGTCGCCGTGCAGCGCCGTCCAATCGGTCAGGTGATAGGTGCGCAGCCAGGCGTTGAGGTCGCGCACGTCGGCGGCGGTGATGTCGCCATTGTTGGCGATGCCGGTGGCCCGAATGGCCTGCACGATCAGGGTGTTCATCGCGTCGGCTGCGGCCGCACCGCCAGCGATGTCGGTTGGACTGACTCTTTTCAGCAGCCCGGCGTCGGCGGTAATCAGGCTGACCAGCTGGTCAAGCCCGGTGCCGGTGCTGCCCGCAGGCAGGGTGACGGGGGTGGGTGAAGTTATAGTCGTTGCAGTCATGATTGGAACCCGTGTCGTGGACGATGGCACGATGGTTTCAAAATTGCCCAAAGCTGGCAAGTGCCGCTCGGCGGGAGTTGTAACACGCTGATTCGCGCATTCGCACAGGGCGGTTCAGCCCCAAAACTTTGATTTTCCGGTTCAGCAGCCGACTGCCCGTGTCGGGCAATTGTGTAAAAACCGTGTGGCAACGCGGGTGCCGGCCGTTACTCTTGTCACGCGTGCTTACAAAAACAACGGGGGCAGACTGGTGTAACGCTCAATCAGGCGCAAGCCTCCCACCTCACCTCCGTGAGTAGGCCTCAATGTGCAACAGCAAAGAGGGTTCAATCCCCAGCCCGCGTGCTGGATTTTTTTGCCTGTTTTGCACCAAAATCTAACTGCCCATTTTTTGAATCAGACCACACCTAATCACATTGGATCGGTTCGTGGGATCGTTTAGACGACTCCATTGAAGTCTTATGTGACTGAATATTTTTGGAATCAGGTGTTTGTGGAGACTGGGGGTGCTGGGTGTCGCTGGGCTTCGGACGCCATCGGACAGGCTCGAGATAGCGATGAGCATAGGACAATCAAATTGATAGTTGTTTTGATAGTCGAAACATGCGGACAAAAAAAGCCCATGATTTACATGGGCTTTTTTGCCATTTCTGGCGAACGGAGTCGTTCACATCATCACCTGCAACCCGCATGGATGCTAGGTTTCATGATTTGAACAACCACCAATACCCCCAGAAATACCCCCAATGAATTTGGAGGTCATATTTTCAGCAGCCTGCGTGCAGTTTAGCGTCCAATAAGCGACAACAATATTTTTCACGCTGTAGCACTGGGGCAACGTTACCCATTAACCCGGGGCCAACAGCAAATTGCTAAACGGGTGCTGACTCTTCCACCGGTAGGCATGAAAATCTCGTTCGTCCGTGCTCACAATCCGGCCTTCGCCAAATTCCTCGGCCAGCAAGACCAGCGAAGCATCCGCCAAGTCCATAGGCAAATCCGCGTACTGGCGCATCAACTCCGTGAGGCGCGGTAAATGGTCGGCACCCATGGCGAACACGCCAACACCCTGCGCCGCCAGCGTTTCCATCCATGCCAGCGTCTTGGTAACCCCAATGCGCCGGAACATCAAGTGCACGCACTCCACCAGCACCGGGTAAGTCGTCATCAGCGGTTCGCGGTTGCTGCGGAAAAATGCCACACACCGGGCGTGGTACGCGTCGCCCTTGTCGGCCAGCGCCAGCCATGCGCCCGTGTCCACCAAAATCATGCTTGAACGCCGACCTTGGCTGAGAAATCAATGTGTTGCTTGTAGCTGGTGGACAGTTGCTCGTTTGTTTCGATGCAGCCTACAAACCCCGCATCAGACAGCGCCTGAAAAAATGGGGAATCTCCACCGCTCTGCAGATTGCTATCGGCGATTGCCACCGTGGCGATGCCGTGGCGATGCTTAACAAACTGCACGAAATCAAGCACCTCTGCCTGCAAGTGCGGCGGCAAGGCTGAAATTTCAGATTCAATTTTGTTGGCGGTAGTCATCGTCTGATCCCTTCGTGGCGCAAAACCAGTTTCCAGTACAGGCCATGTACATTTGATCCAGCATTGTGCAATAGAGTGTATTTCAACACCATCCAAAGGGAGAGAATCATGGCACGTCACTACAGCACCAGAGAATTTTTCCGGCAGGTTCCCAATGCGCTGCTCAAGCGCTACTTTGATGCCAAAGGCGTGCTGGCTGGCTTCAACTTTGCCGCGATGACCGAGGCCAAAATCGATCCGCTGTTTGATGCGTGGAAGGTTTTGCCAGACACCCAGCGCAATGCAATGGATGTTGAGTTCCGGGAGATTTTCGAGCTGGGTTGCGAGAAAGGGTTTCGCGCCATCATGGACGAAGCGCAGTGGCATTTTGAGCAAGGAACTGACCTCAATGCCTACAACGCTTTTGTTGACCAACTATCCGCGCTGACCAATCACTTTGAACGCGCCATGGTCGCGTTCCTCGACCACGCCGCATTCTGGAAAGGTGCCACACTTTTTTACCATGCCGACACCCTGACCTACTGGCGCAAACGCAAGAATTTGGGTCACCCTGTGGCGGCAGTGGATGCGACCAGCCTGGCGCAACTGGCTCAGTTGATCAGCAGCTATTTCCACAACACCGAGGGCCGAGGCAAGAACTGCGTGGTGGAGCCGTTTCGGCGCGGTACACGGGACTACTTCTTTGCCTACCCCGAAGACTATTCCCAGAACAGCCCCGAGTGGGACAGCACCGGGTTTGCGATTCGCCCACACAACCCGGCGTTTGAG
>CAJAVE010000127.1 GCA_903945325.1 uncultured beta proteobacterium
CCCATGTGATCAAGCATGCGCTTCATGAGACCCATGCCTCCCCAGGCAGTGATTTCTTTGTCCGTAAAACGCAGCTCAAAGCTCATAGAAACCCCGCACTGAAATCGCGAGTCATCACTTTACACAGAAATCGCAACTTTCCTCAACGAAATCAAATAGTTGCGCTAATGGCTTCCATTAGAAGTCGGGGCTAATGGGAAATTTGGGTTCATGATGTCTGCGGGATTGGACTCATGGTTCACAAACAGCACCACGCCCATGCTGGTGCTGCAACGGTGCTCTACCACTCTGGACTCCTGACCTGGATGGGTCACGTTCAGAAAATAGGGTTCTGCCACACTGGCACGAATCTTCTCGGCCACACCAGCGGCTTGTTCGGTGGATTGCACTTTGTCGGCATCCAGCTCGCTGAGCATCACCACAAATTCGTCGCCACCAAACCGGGCTACGGTGTCCACTTCGCGCAGGCACTCGGTTAAACGCCGGGCTACCTCAATCAGCAGCAAGTCGCCCACCTCGTGGCCATAGGCGTCGTTGAGTGGCTTGAAGTTGTCCAGGTCCAGAAACATCAGTGCACCATCCAGCCCGCTGCGCTTGCTCGCTGCCATGGCCTGTCCCAGGCGGTCAGCCAGCATGCGGCGATTGGGCAGACCGGTCAGGGCATCAAAGTAGGCCATCTGGTGCATTTGCGCTTCCAGAGCCTTGCGCTCGGAAATATCCGTAAACAAGGCAACGTAGCCCTGATGAGCGTCCTGCGGATCACGCAACGCCTGGATGGCGAGCTGCTCCGCATAGAACTGGCCATCTTTGCGTCGGTTCCAGATTTCACCCGTCCAAAAACCTTTGGCAATCAAATCGCTCCACATGGCCGCGTAGAAGCTTGCATCCTGGCGACCTGACTTGAGAATGCTGGAGTTTTGACCCAGTACCTCGGCGCGGTCATAGCCGGTGATACGGGAGAATGACTCGTTGACATCGATGATGGAGCCGCCCGCATCGGTGATCGAAATGCCCTCGCGCGCGTGGCTGAATACACTGGCGGCAATCCGTAGCTTGGCCTCGGACTGTTTGCGCTCGGTGATGTCGCGCACCGTGGCAAGGAAAGCAAGTCGGCCCGACAGAACTATTGATTGAACTTGCACTTCCACGTCAAAGACCGTTCCGTCGAGCTTGATGTATTTCTCCTCCAACCGGGTCGCAGCGATACCTTGCTCGGTGCTCGCCTTCATCCGCTGCGCTACGATGTTGTGAAAATCGGGATGAATCACCGCGAGGACCGGTGTGTCAAGGAGCTCTTGTTCTGACCTGGCACCAAAAATCGCTATGGCCGCAGGATTGACATAGAGAAACTTTCCGTCGCGATGCAAAACGATCCCGTCCAGGGACATTTCAAAGACGGTCCGGAAACGTGCCTCGCTCTCACGCAGACTCATCTGGGCCAGGCATTGCGCGCCGATGGAACTTTCAATGGCCTGAATTTCAACAATGTCGGAATGGGCTGCAGACTGCGGTTCCGTGTCTTTGTCGATCTGGTCGATGGCGGTGTGGATTCTGCGCAGCGGGTCGATAAAGTCACGGCGAATCAGAAAAAGAGTACCAAGCATTAAAAAGGTCAGCACCAGGAGCGCTGCCAACAGCTTCATTTGGTTCAGGGAAACCAGGGTTTGCATCTCCTTGAGATCAGCGGTTCCCAGGTTGAGCCCCTTGAACGAAATGTCACTTGCAAGCAGCGACAAACGCTGCGTTAGCTCCCTCCACTCGGTACGGGCTGACTCGCTGAGACGACTGTTCGCTTCGTTGGCTTTCAGGAAGCGCTCGGTATCGCCGGCCAATGCAGAGACTTGCACATCGGTGACAAAAGCAGAACTACTAGCAACGAGTTGAACAACCAGGAGCGCCTGGCTGCGCTCCTCAGGCGTGGCTGCAAAAAGCACACGTTCGCCCTGACGTCGCAGCTCATCGAGATTTCTGGCTACCTTTTGATTGGTGATGGTGTTGGAAAGCGTCTCGGTCTGCAGTTTATGCATATCGGCCAGCAAGACCGTGTGGTCCCGCACAAGCCATACCGCCATCAGGATCACGATGAGCACGAGAGCGGCAGCCAACTGCAAGAACCGCGCATTGGCAGAGCGGACTTTGCTGTTTTGGCGGATTGAGATCACGTGGGGGCCAACGCGCATGCCAGCTTCAGAGGAGGCTGAACGGCACAAACCTGGAATTGATGCGGTCAAAACGTCCGTCGAGCTTAATCTGGTCGATGGCTGCATTGATGCGCGCGGCCATTTCCGCTTGTTTGGGGTTGATAACCATGTGCAGCGTGCCCGTGATGAGCGGGCCGCTGAGAACCGTGGACTTCAATCCCAAAGGCAGCAGCATACTTTCCTGCGCCAACGACAATGCGCCCAGCATCGGCAGCACAGCGGCGTCGGCAATTCCGGAAAAAAGCAGCGATGCAATGTCCGCATTGGTTGCAACTTCTGTCGTTTTCCAGCCCATGGCCTGTGCGTGGCTGGCCTGCGCAGAGCCTTTGATGACAGCCACACTGCTGCGCGAATTTCCTGCCGTCACCAAGGGTTTGGACATCCAGACACTCATTGACTGAAAGTAGACTTTGGAGAACAAAACCCGCGCTTTGCGCTCTGGAGTCGGAATAAACCCAACCACTGCGAAGTCAATTTGGTCGGCTGCAGCCATATCCACAATTTTGTCAACCGGCAGGGGTTGCTGCACGCAACGGATCTTCATCGTGGCACACAGCTCAGTGGCCATTTCAACATTGAACCCGGTGAACTTGCCGGCAGCGTCGGTGTAGGACAGGGGTGGCGAATGCGCAATGAGGGCCACCCGGTAGATTTTTTCCTGCGCTGCTGCAGTGATACAGCCCAATAGCAGTAACGTTGGAAAAAGTCCGCGAATATTCAATTTCATAGGTTTCTACTCAAAGGCAAGATTGCCTTGTATCCAACTATGTTTTGGCCATTTTTGGCTCTGCTTCACCCATTGTGACAGATCGTAAAAATGGCCCGAATACGCGGCACATCGGCCCCGCGCATCCAGTCAAAATCACTCTCTCAAACGATTTTTTCCAGCGCCTGCGCCAGCTGCGCCACCGTGCGGTCGACGTTGTGCAGCTTCTCCAGCCCAAACAGCCCCACGCGGAAGGTGCTGAAATCCGCTGGTTCGTCGCACTGCAGGGGCACACCCGCAGCGGTTTGCAGGCCCTGCGCCAGGAATTTCTTGCTGGACTGCACGCCCGGGTCTTCGGTGTAGCTCACCACCACACCGGGCGCTTTGAAACCCTCGGCTGCCACGCTGACGATGCCCTTGCTCTCGAACAGCGCCCGCACTTTGGTGCCCAGTTCGATCTGCTCGGCACGCACTTTCTCAAAGCCGTAGTTGCGCGTTTCCTGCATCACTTCACGCAGTCGCGTCAATGCATCGGTAGGCATGGTGGCGTGGTACATGTGGGCGCCGCCCTCGTAGGCCTCCATGATTTGCAGCCACTTTTTCAGATCGCAGGCAAAGCTGGAACTGGTGGTGCCGTCAATGGCGGCACGGGCCCGCTCGCTAAGCATGACCATGGCGCAGCAGGGTGAGCCGCTCCAGCCTTTTTGTGGCGCGCTGACCAGCACATCGACACCGGTGGCTTCCATGTTGACCCACATGGCGCCCGACGCGATGCAGTCCAGCACCATCAGGCCGCCCACGGCGTGCACCGCGTCGGACACCGTGCGCAGGTAGTCGTCGGGCAGGATCATGCCGGCGGCAGTTTCCACGTGGGGCGCAAACACCACATCGGGTTTTTCGCGCGCAATCGTGGCAACGACCTCTTCGACGGGGCAGGGAATCCATGGCGCCTGTTTGCCTTCGCACACACGGCGAGCCTTCAGCACGGTCGATGCGCTGGGGATGCGACCCATGTCAAAAATCTGTGTCCAGCGGTAGCTGAACCAGCCGTTGCGGATGACCAGTGTCTTTTTGTCGGTGGCAAACTGGCGGGCAACCGCCTCCATTCCAAAGGTGCCGCTTCCGGGTACCAGCACGGCCGACTTGGCGTGGTAGACCTCTTTCAGAATGGCAGAGATGTCTTTCATCACGCCCTGAAAGCGCTGGGACATGTGGTTCAGCGCGCGGTCGGTGTAGACGACGGAAAACTCAAGCAGTCCGTCGGGGTCGATTTGGGGCAATAGTCCGGGCATGGCAGTCTCCTGTTGTGTTCGCGTTTTCAGCGTAGTCAAGCAGCTTAGCATGGGCTGCAACGATTGCCGTTGCGATACCCGGCCACTACCAGGTGTCTATGCTGGCGCCCAGAGGTGACTCGACCACGCGAGCGGCCAGCAAACCGCGCACGAGCCAGGACCGGGTCTCGGCCGGATCAATGACTGCATCAATCTCCAGCGTGGTGGCCATGTGGATGGCGCTGCCCCGCTCGTACTGGTGTGCCACCAGCTTGTCATACAGCGCCTGGCGCTCGGCTCCTTCTGGCGCGGCTTCCAGTTCCTTCTTGAAGCCCAGCCGCACCGCGCCCTCCAGCCCCATGGCACCAAACTCGCCGGTGGGCCATGCCACCGTGAACAAGGGCGAGTGGAACCCACCCGCTGTCATCGCCATGGCACCCAACCCATAGCCCTTGCGCAGCACTACGCTCAGGTATGGCACGCGCAAATGCGCCGCTGCCACGAACAGGCGGCTGACATGGCGCACCTGCGCCGTGGCCTCGGTATCCGGCCCGACCATGAAGCCGGGCGTATCCACCAGACTGACGATGGGCACGCCATGGGCGTTGCACAGTTGCATGAAGCGCGCTGCCTTGTCCGCCGCGTCCGCATCAATGGCGCCGCCCAGATGCAGGGGGTTGTTGGCCAGCAGACCCACCGCACGGCCTTCAACGCGGGCCAGCGCGGTGTGGATGCCTTTGCCAAACCCGGTGCGCAGCTCCAGCAGCGAGCCCGCATCGGCCAAGCCCTGCAGCGCCAGACGGGTGTCGTAGACGCGCAGGCGGTTTTCAGGCACCACATCGCGCAGGGCCAACTCCGGCGGCGCCGTGAATTCCTTGACCGAACCTTGGAAAAACGACAGGTAATGCCGCGCCGCCGCCACGGCCTGCGCCTCGTCGTCCACCAGAATGTCGATGACACCATTGCCGTGCTGCACGGCGGAGGGGCCAATCTGCTCGGGCTTGAACGCGCCCAGCCCCCCGCCCTCCACCATGGCCGGGCCGCCCATGCCGATGTTGCTGGCACGGGTGGCGATGATGACGTCGCTGCACCCCAATAGCGCAGCATTGCCCGCAAAGCAGCGCCCGCCAACGATGCCCACCACCGGAACCTGGCCGTTGAGCCGGGCATAGCTGGCAAAGGTGGCCACGTGCAGACCGGCGACGATGGGCATGTCGACATCACCCGGGCGCCCGCCGCCGCCCTCGGCAAACAACACCACCGGCAATTTGTTCTGCAGCGCCAGGCCCAGCATGCGGTCCGTCTTCTGGTGGTTGCGCATGCCTTGCGTTCCGGCCAGCACCGTGGCATCGTAGGCCATGGCCACCACCTGGTGACCGTTGACACTGCCAATGCCGGTGACCATGCCGTCGGCCGGGGTGTTCTGGACCAGGTCTTCCTCGGAGCGGCGGCTGCGCTGGGCGGCGACTGCCAGCGCGCCATACTCGATAAAACTGCCGGGGTCACACAGGTCGCCCATGTTCTCGCGAGCGCTGCGCAGGCCCTGGGCATGGCGCTTGGCTATTGCCGCCGGGCGACTGGCGTCTGCCGTAAAAGCCTGGCGCGCCCACAAACGCTGCAGATCGGCGCGTGGTGTGTCTCCAGCGCATGCCTGGACGGGCGCGGCAGCTTCCGGCGGCACAGGGTCCAAAATCCGCCTGTTTGCAGCTTCTTGAACCATTTCAGGCTGTAGACCCCGTGGAATATGCGCAAGCAGCTCTGAAATTAATAGCGAATCATTCTCTTCAACCTGATCGCCCGCGGCAAATAACAGTTCGACAATGCGGGCGTCACAGGGCGCGCGCACCTCGTGTTCCATCTTCATAGCCTCCAGAATGGCCACAACATCACCCGCGCGAACCGTGTCGCCGGGCGCGACCAGCCATTCGACCATCTGGGCCTGCAAGGGGGAGCGGATGTGAAGCATGCGACATTGTGCGGCAGGGCCTGTTCGAAGCGCGTCAAGCGGGCGACAATGGCAACATGCAACACACACCCTTGATCGAGCTGACCCGTGGCGGCACGCTGGAGAACCAGCACTTTGGCTCGGTGGCCGTGGTCAATACCCACGG
>CAJAVE010000128.1 GCA_903945325.1 uncultured beta proteobacterium
ACCGACCCGGCCCTGACCTACACCAACACCACGGGCACCACGGGCACTGGCACGGGCTTGTGGGGCAGCGACACCTTGAGCGGCAGCCTGACCCGCGCCGCCGGTGAGACCAGCGGCGCAGGCGGCGCGACCTACCAGATTCAGCAAGGCACAGTCACCAATACGGCCAATGGCAATTACGACATTAGCTACACGCCAGCCAACCTGACTATCAACCAAAAGACGCTGACGCTGTCTGGCAGCACGGGTGTCAGCAAGACCTACAGCGGCACCACAGCCATGCCGGCGGGCGCCAACGGCTACGGCAGCCTGGTCGGGCTAGTGGGCAGTGACGTGGTCTCCGTCTCGGGTGCACCTGTGTTCAGCGCGGCCAACCAGGGCGCACGCACCATCAACATAGGGACAGTGGCCATTGCCGGCACCGACGCCGGAAACTACAGCCTGAGCTGGAGCAACGGCAGCGGCACTATCAGCCCCGCACCTCTAACCATCACCGCAAACAACGACGCCAACTTCGTGACGCTGGCCTCCACGGGTATGGCCGCCTACAACGGCGTGAGCTACAGCGGCTTTGTCAATGGCGAAACCACCGCCGTGCTCGGCTTGGGCAGCCTCGCCATCACCCGCAGTGGCAGTGGGCCGGACGGAAACACCGGTGGTGTAAACACGCTGGCCGGCAGCTACACCAATGCGCTCGCGCCCTCGGGCTTGACTGCCAACAACGGCAATTACACGATCAGCTACGCCAACGGCAGATACACCATCGTGCCCGCTGGTCAACTGCTGGTCACGGTACAAAACGCCGCCTTCACCTACGGCACTGCACCGGGCTACACCATTACCAGCGCCAAGTACCTTGATGGTGGCAACGTGATTCAAACGCTGGGCGCACCCACCCAGAGCGGCAACACCTACACCTACAGCGACGGCGCAGGCGGCACGGCTGCATTTAGCCTGGGGCCACAAACCGCATTGACCAGCACCAACGGCGCGCTCAAGGCAGGTAACTACACCGTGGGTGCCAGCAGCATCACCGAGTCCAGCGCCAACTTCAGCAACAACCTGGTCATTGTGGGTTCGCTCACCGTCAACCCAAAGGGTCTCACCGCAACTGCCACAGGTGTCAGCAAGACCTATGACAGCAATACCAGCATGAATGGTGTGACCCTGGGTCTGACAGGGCTGGAAACCAACGATGTGGTCACAGTGAGCGGCAATGGCGTGTTTGCACAAAAGAACGTTGGCACCAACCTGGCCTACTCGGTCAGCTCAGTCACCCTGGGTAGTACCGACTCCGCTAACTACTACCTGAGTGGCGGCAGCAGCCTGTCGGGCTCTAACGGCGCGATCACACAAAAAGAAGTGAGCCTGGCCGCCGCACGCACCTATGACGGAGCCAAAACGCTGGCCAACGGCACCGTCACGATAACCACCGGTATCAGCGGTGAAACGCTGACCTACAGCGGTGCGACTGCCAATAGTAAAAACGTGGGCGCAGGCAACTATATTGATGCCATCACCCTGGGCAATGAAGCCGGTGCCACTACCGCCACCGGCGGCTTGGCAAGCAACTACAAGTTGCCCAGCCTGGTTGCGCGCAGTGCGGGCAATGCCGTCACCTTTACGCAAAAAGCCCTGAGCATCAGCGGCATCACCGCCGCTGACAAAACCTACGACGGCAGCACCACCGCTACCGTCAGCACCGCAGGTGTCACAGCCGGTGCCTTGCAAACCGGCGGCATGGTCAGCGGTGACAACATCACGGTTACCACCTCCGGCAACTTCCGCAACGCAGGCAACACCGCGAACGACAAGAACGTGGGCACAGCCAAGACCGTCCTGTTGGCCAGCAGCTACGGTGGCACCGACCTGGGCAACTACACCGTGACTGACCAGGCAACAACGACTGCCAGCAGTGCCAAGAAAGCCAT
>CAJAVE010000129.1 GCA_903945325.1 uncultured beta proteobacterium
CATCGACTTCAGAAACTCATCGCGCCGTGTGGGCTTGCGGTAGTTCTCGAACGTCTGATCGGACGCCATGGCGAGGGTTTGTTGTTTCATCGGTCTGTAACGTTTGACCCCATTGGGGCGTGGACCTTAATCATCAAATCCTTAGGAGCGAATGTCAGATCTGGAGCAATTGAATCGCCAAGCTGGATGACAGCTTTGTTTTTGAAAAGGGTGTGCATTTCTTGCCTCGACAGGTGATGGGTGTCGTGTGAATTCAATGTGCTGACGACTTCAATTGTGGGAAATGGCCAGGGGAGACGCAAGGCGCCATGCGAAACAGCTCGGGCATAGCCTCGCGCGCCGGGGCTTCCATCTGCGCTGCGCTGTCGGCCAGCGTCTTCAACTGGCGCAACACTTCGCCACGGGTCAGGCCTGAGCGCAGCAGTTCGCTCTGCTACAGCCCCTCGATCAGCGTGGCCACGGCTGTCCCTGCCTGCTTGATCAGGCCCAACAGGGCACTGTTGATGATGGGGGTCATGCTGCCTCAGGCCGTCTCGGCAACGGCTGCGGCCGTCAGCAATCGCGTATTGATTTCAAGCGCAAATTCGCGCCACGCAGCCGCCAGGTCCAACGTGATGGCTCGCACGGTGTCCGGGTCTGGTCGGTGCTCCTGGGGGAAGTTCGACAACGCGCAGGACGTGCCGTTGAAGCTCAGCGCTGCATCCAGCAGACCCTTGTTCCAGCCGTCAAACGGCGCCAGCAGCGCAGCGGTCAGAGCGTGGCGCCCGCTGTTCACGTTGGCGCCGGCGGCGTCCAGCGCGGGTAGCAGATGGTCCAGGCGCGCCAGGGTTTCGCTGTAGACCTGATCGGCGGTGGCCAATAGGGCGCGCTGCGTCAGTTGCTCGGACTGTTGGCCCGATAGCAGGCGGGTGAGGTGCAGGTGGTAGCGCTCCGGTGCCATGCCCCGCAGCGTCAGCACGCTGGCGGAAAAAGATCCAAGGGCTGTGGCGCGGGTGGGGCGCGTGTTTT
Source organism: uncultured beta proteobacterium (assembly GCA_903945325.1). Classification (GTDB taxonomy): domain Bacteria; phylum Pseudomonadota; class Gammaproteobacteria; order Burkholderiales; family Burkholderiaceae_C; genus Allorhodoferax. Next base: position 1,009 of record CAJAVE010000129.1, read on the forward strand.
CGGTCGCAGGCCGCGTTTGCAGGGCGTTCTGTTGTGCGGCGGTACGAATGGCGGCATTCGGCCGGCACACGGCATGTGCGATGCGGTCGGCCGCTTCCAGTGCACCTTCCATATGGCCCGCACCATGGGCTGCCGCTTCACTGCCACCCAGGAATACACGACCGGCCCACAACGGTTGGCGCAACAGCGGGTCGTTCTGTGGTGGCTCGGGTGGATGGGCGCGGTCCATTGCGCTACAGGTCCAGGGTTCGTTGGCCCAGTCCTGCAGGAAGGGCTGTCCGTCTTGTGCTTGCGGGCCAAAGAGTTGCCCCAGCTGGCTGGCGATCAGCAACGGCAGGCCGCGCCGGAACTTTTCACGCTGCGCCGCGTTCAGGGCAACAAAGCCGCCGAGGGCGCCACCGCCTGCGAATGCGCTGGCGTCAAACACTTCAGCCAGCACTGCCTGGGGGTGACGCACAAACGCGTTGCCGGACTGGCCCGCCGCGTGCCAAAACGGACTGGCAAAAGTGGTCACCGACTTGGCTTGCGCCGCCATCCAGGTTGGTGTGGCGGCCAGCGCATCCAGCACGGTATCGGGAAGCGCGGGGTCACATTGAATGTTTTCCAGGACCAGGCGCGGCGGCAATGCCAAAACCACCTGGCGTGCGCGCAGGGGGTGCCCCGTGCCGCAAATGATGTCGATAAAGGCACCGCGGTCGCGCAAGGCCGTTACTGCTGCGCCCAAGCGGATGCAGCCCTGGGGCAGCGATGCCGCCAGGGCATCCACCAGCCG
>CAJAVE010000130.1 GCA_903945325.1 uncultured beta proteobacterium
CTCAGCGCCTTGCGCACCGGACGTTTTCGGCACGCCATTGTGGTGCCTGTGGTGGCCGCGTCTTTGCTGGCACTGGCATTGGAAATGCTGCAAAGTTATTTGCCAGTGCGTATTCCTTCACGTGAAGACTGGCTGCTGAACACCTCCGGTGCGGCAGCGGGGGCCGCTTCAACCATTTTGATGGCCAAACTGGGTGCCATCGACCGCTGGAGCCAAATTCGGGCCCGCTGGTTTGTTCCGCAGTCCCGTGGCGGCTTGGTACTGCTGGCACTGTGGCCGTTGGCCTTGCTGTTTCCCCCTGCTGTGCCGTTTGGTTTGGGGCAGGTTTTGGAGCGCCTCGAAGAAGCGCTGGGTGCGCAGTTGGTCGATACCCCGTTTCTGGATTGGTTGCCTGTTCGGGAAACCGATCTGCAGCCACTGGTTCCCGGTGGCGAGATGGTGTGCGTATTGCTGGGGCTGTTGATTCCGTGCCTGCTGGGGTTTTGTGTCATCCGCACGCGGATACGGCGCGCCCTGTTCGTGCTGATGGTGCTGGGGGCTGGTGTGGCTGCGACGGCTTTGTCAGCAGCCTTGAGTTGGGGTCCACTGCATGCCTGGGCCTGGCTGGGGTTACCGGTTCAAGTCGGCATGGCCATGGCGTTGTTTTTGTCTCTGGTGCTGACTTTGGTCCCGTGGCGCGCCAGTGCGGCCCTGTTGTTGCTCTCGCTGGGCATTTATTTGAGTCTGTTGAATCAGGCCCCTGAAAGTGCCTATTTCGCCCAGACTCTTCACGCTTGGGAGCAGGGGCGGTTTATCCGCTTTCACGGGCTGGCCCAATGGTTGGGCTGGCTCTGGCCTTACGCCGTGCTGGTGTATGTGTTGTCGCTGATCTGGCAGCGCGATACAAAAAACTAAAATCAGGCTATGACCCAGCCAACCACCCCTGTCGCGCCGTACTACGCGCACCACATTTTTTTCTGTCTCAACGAGCGCAAAAACGGCGAAGATTGCTGCGCGCACCACCACGCGCAAGCGGGTTTTGACCGCTGCAAGCAGCGGGTGAAGGAAGCGGGATTGGCCGGCCCCGGCCAGGTGCGCGTCAATAAGGCCGGTTGTCTGGACCGATGCTCAGCGGGTCCGGTGGCGGTTGTTTACCCAGAAGGCGTGTGGTATTCCTATGTGGACGAACAGGATATTGACGAGATTGTGGAATCTCATCTGAAAAACGGCAAGGTGGTCGAGCGCTTGCTGACCCCTGCCAATCTGGGGCGCTAGAGAGTGAACTCCCATACCCGACGCTATATTGTGTCAGGTCCGGTTGGCGCCATTGAGGCGCTGGAGGATTTGCCCAATTTGGTGGCTGATGCACTGCCCCGGGGCGTTGTTGTCATTGCCCATCCGCATCCGCTGTTCGCCGGAACCATGGACAACAAGGTGGTGCAGACGCTGGCACGCGCCTTTGTCCAGTGTGGTTGGCGGGCTGTCAGGTTCAATTTTCGCGGCGTGGGGGCCACCGAAGGCACGCATGACGCTGGGCGGGGGGAGTTGCTGGATCTGATGGCGGTCATCGACCATGCCACCCGGGCCGACCCCGCAGCGGAGACACCTCTGGCTCTTGCTGGTTTTTCCTTCGGTTCGTTTGTGGTCAGCCACGCACTGGCTGCACTGGGTGAAAAACGTGCGCCGCAGCAGCTGGTGATGGTGGGCACTGCCGCTACGCGATTTGAAGTGGCACCGGTGCCACAAGCTCTGCATGCGCGCACCCTGGTGTTGCATGGCGAGCACGATGACACGGTGCCACTGGCTGATGTCATGAACTGGGCGCGCCCGCAAACCCTGCCAGTGACCGTGATTCCTGGGGGCGCGCATTTCTTTCATGGACAATTGCCACTATTGCGGAGTCTGGTGGTGCGCCATCTGCAATCGGGCGCTAACCCACATTCCTGATTAGCGGCCGGTCAAGCCTGGCACATTGCCTTGATTCCCCATTAAATAACTGCTCCGCCCCGACCAAGAGGGGCAATTTATCTATGCCTATGAAATCATTTTTTGCCGCACTGGCGACCACTATTTGTTTTTCGGTGGCTGCCCAAACGCCACAAGCCCCCGAGGTGGCAGCTCGCGCCTATTTGTTGATGGACGTATCCGCCAACCAGATTTTGGCGTCCAAGGACCTGGATATGCCGGTGGAGCCGGCATCGCTCACCAAGCTGATGTCGGCTTATCTGGTGTTTGACGCCCTGCGCACCAAGAAACTGGATCTCAAGCAAACCCTGCCGGTCAGCGAGCGTGCCTGGAAGATGCCGGGTTCACGCATGTTCATTGACCCCAAGATGCAGGTGCCGGTGGAAGACCTGATCAAGGGCATGATTGTCCAGTCGGGCAACGACGCGACCATGGCCCTGGCTGAGGGCGTGGGCGGTACGGCGGAACGTTTTGTGCAGATGATGAACGACCAGGCCAAGGTGCTGGGCATGAAATCGACTGGCTACAAGAACCCGGAGGGCCTGACCGAAGCGGGGCACACCACCACGGCGCGAGATCTGAGCGTCCTGGCGACGCGGCTCATAGCTGATTTTCCTGACTATGTGGGTTTTTACGCCATTAAGAAATACCGCTATCCAGGTACTCCGGCGGCGAACGACAGCAACCGCAACCTGTTGCTGTTCAGAGACCCAACGGTCGATGGATTGAAAACCGGTTACACCGAGGCGGCAGGATATTGCATGGTGGCTACAGCGCGGCGCGATTTCACCAATTTGACTAGCCCGAGCGCTCCGGCAGGCTCAACCGCCAGCACAGGAAGTCGGCGGCTATTGACCATCGTATTGGGTACCGTCAACGAAAACGCCCGCGCCAATGAGTCGCAGAAACTGCTCAATTGGGGATTTACCGCCTATGAAGCGGTCAAGTTGTTCGAGGCCGATCAATCCGTGGTGAGTTCAAGCGTCTGGAAAGGGGTTCAGAACTCGGTCAAGTTGGGTCGACCGCAGGCGATTGTGGTTTCCGTCCCCGCTGGGAGTGCATCAAAACTCAAGACCCAGGTCGTCCGCACCGAGCCGTTGGTGGCGCCCATTACCAAAGGGCAACAACTGGGCGTCCTCAAGATCATGGCGGGTGAGCAGACGGTCGGCGAAGTGCCATTGCTGGCGCTGGAGGCGGTCGAGCAAGCGGGCGTTCTGGGGCGTGCATGGGATTCCATTCGATTGTGGATTCGCTGATTACGGACGTTGATCGCGCATATTCCTTGCGGGGAAACCCTCGATCTGATACATTAGAAGGCTTTTCGGAAATTCCGAAGGGATTCACGTTTTCGTACTATTTCAAACGTTTAGGGACGTTTTATCTTTAGGAGGCTTAAGTGCCAACCATTAACCAGCTCGTGCGTCAAGGCCGTGAGGTCGAGATCATCAAGTCGAAGAGCCCTGCGATGCAGAACTCTCCGCAGCGCCGTGGCGTATGCACCCGTGTGTACACCACAACGCCTAAAAAGCCTAACTCCGCTCTGCGTAAAGTTGCCAAAGTGCGCTTGACCAACGGTTTTGAGGTCATTTCCTACATCGGCGGTGAAGGCCACAACCTGCAGGAGCACAGCGTGGTGCTGGTTCGCGGTGGTCGTGTCAAGGATTTGCCTGGTGTGCGTTACCACATCGTCCGCGGTTCGTTGGACTTGCAAGGCGTGAAAGACCGCAAGCAGTCGCGTTCCAAGTATGGTGCGAAGAAGCCCAAGGCCAAATAAGTTAGCGCTTTTTAGATTAAAGGTGTTTGTTTGCTGCGTGGCGCAGTGAATGAGCGAAGTGACCCACTGTTCGGGTCGAGTAAGTGAGAGTCTTATTGAATAACTCTCAAGGTGTTCGCAAGAGCGCCAACTGAAGCAAAGAGGTGAAAAAATGCCACGTCGTCGCGAAGTCCCTAAACGTGAAATTCTGCCGGATCCCAAGTTCGGCAACGTAGAGCTGTCCAAATTCATGAACGTGATCATGGAAGGCGGCAAGAAAGCAGTTGCAGAGCGCATCATTTATGGCGCACTCGAACTGATCGAGAAGAAGCATCCGGATAAAGACCCGCTGGAAGCGTTCACGGTTGCTATCAACAATGTGAAGCCCATGGTCGAAGTGAAGTCCCGCCGTGTCGGTGGCGCCAACTACCAGGTGCCTGTTGAGGTGCGTCCGGTTCGTCGCCTGGCGCTGTCCATGCGCTGGATTAAAGAGGCTGCACGCAAGCGTGGCGAGAAGTCCATGGCCCAGCGTCTGGCCAACGAGTTGCTGGAGGCTACTGAAGGCCGTGGCGGCGCCATGAAGAAGCGTGACGAAGTGCACCGCATGGCTGAAGCGAACAAGGCCTTCTCTCACTTCCGCTTCTAAATTGCGGCTACTGCGCGGCTTTCATTCGTCGTTGCAGCCCCCTGTTGTGCTGTTAGCACTGCCTTCGGGGCTGCGCCTAGTCTGAAAACCGCTCGCAACGCCGCGAGGGCCAAAAGTCCTCGTGGCGCGCGGTTTGATAACTATTGATCAACCAAGGATCCATCATGGCTCGCCATACCCCCATTGAGCGCTATCGCAACATCGGTATCTCTGCTCACATTGACGCTGGTAAAACTACAACTACCGAGCGCGTACTTTTTTATACCGGCGTGAACCACAAAATTGGTGAAGTGCACGACGGAGCTGCCACCATGGACTGGATGGAGCAAGAGCAGGAGCGTGGCATCACGATTACCTCCGCTGCGACCACCTGCTTCTGGAAGGGCATGGACAAGTCCTTGCCCGAGCACCGCATCAACATCATTGATACCCCTGGACACGTCGACTTCACGATTGAAGTTGAGCGTTCCATGCGTGTGCTGGATGGCGCGTGTATGGTGTATTGTGCGGTGGGTGGTGTGCAACCCCAGTCGGAAACCGTTTGGCGCCAGGCCAA
>CAJAVE010000131.1 GCA_903945325.1 uncultured beta proteobacterium
CCACCCTGACGTGAACGTGGGCGAGCGCCTGTATGGCTACTTTCCCATGGCCAACTCCGTGGACCTGACGCCCGCCAAGGTCTCGGCCGGTTCATTCTTTGATGGCGCTCCGCACCGTGCGCAACTGCACAGCGTCTACAACCAGTACACGCGTTGCGCGGCTGACCCGTTCTACACCGCCGACTCGGAAGACGTGCAGGCCCTGTTGCGCCCGCTGTTCATCACCTCGTGGCTGATTGACGACTTTCTGGCCGACAACGACTTCTTTGGTGCCGCCAGCGACCCCGCGCGACCAGGCCTCATGCTGCTGTCCAGCGCATCCAGCAAAACAGCCTATGGCACGGCGTTCCAGCTGGCCCAGCGCAAGGGGATTGAAGTCGTGGGGCTCACCTCGCCCGGCAATGTGGCGTTTTGCGAAAGCCTGGGCTGTTATAACCGCGTGCTGACCTACGACCAGCTCGACCAGATCGGTGCGGATGCACCCGCCATCTACGTGGACTTTGCGGGTAACGCGGCCTTTCGCAAGGCGGTGCACACGCATTGCAGGGGCCTGAAATACAGCAGTTCGATTGGCGCCACCCACGTGTCGGACATGGGTGGCGGCAAAGACCTGCCCGGTCCGAAGCCCATGCTGTTCTTTGCGCCCACACAAATCAAAAAACGCAGCACCGAGTGGGGCGCGCAGGGTTTGGGCCAGCGGCTGGTGCAGTCGTGGCAGGCCTTTGTGGCCACGGTATGCAAGCCACAAAAACCCTGGTTACAGGTGGAACGCCACACCGGGGCCGAGGCCGTGCAAAGTGCCTACCAACAGGTTCTGGGCGGCAAGGGCGACCCGCGGCTGGGGCACATCCTGTCGCTTTAGGCCCCCACGCTCCACCGCTGCGCGGGTCGCTGCCCCCCCGGGGGGCTCCTTCGCCTTGGGGCGGCCCGGCGGCGAATTCCGGAGTTGCAAAGTTGCCGTCAGGCTGGTGCGGCATGATAGGGGGCGGCCCGCATAAAAATAAATTCAGGAGACTCCATGCGCCTTGCCCTGCTGTCCGACATCCACGCCAACATTCAGGCGCTGGACGCCTGCCTGGCCCATGCGCGCGCGCAAAAGGCGCAGCGCTTCATTTTTCTGGGTGATATGGTGGGCTACGGTGCCGACCCCGTCCCTGTGGTCCAGCGCATCCAGCTGCTCACCGAAGAAGGCGCTGTGGTCCTGCAGGGCAACCACGACGCCATGGCCATTGCGCCACCCGGCGAGGTCAAAACCTTGGGCGACACCACGGCGGGCTGGACCCACAAACAGCTCAGTGACGAGCAACGCGCCTGGATTGGCGCCTTGCCATTGACACTGCAACTCGACAACATCCTGTTCGTGCATGCCAGCGTGAACGAGCCCCACCTGTGGCGCTACGTGTACGACCAGCGCGCCGCAAAAGCCAGCCTGGATGCAGCCTCAAAGTGGCCCGACGTGCGCTACGTTTTTGGTGGCCATGTGCACATGCAAACGCTGTACTACCGTGGCGCAGGCGACGGACTGATGGCGTTCACGCCCCAGCCCGGTATCGCAGTACCGGTACCCAAGCACCGCCAATGGCTGGGTACCGTGGGCTCGGTGGGTCAACCGCGTGATGGCAACACCCAGGCCATGTACTGCATCTTTGACACCGACCGCTCGCAGCTGACGTTTCACCGCGTAGCCTATGACACCTTCGCGGCCGCAAGCGCCATCCGCAGCGCCGGCCTGCCCGAATATTTTGCTGACCGCCTGGAGAAGGGACGATGAAACTGCTGGAACCCGGAGCCGAACTTGACGGCTTCACCATCGAAGAATGCATCCACTCTGGCGGCATGGCCCATATCTACCGCGTGCACTACTCGGACGGCCAGCGCAACCCCGGCTTTGCCATGGCGATGAAGATTCCGCGCATGACGGCAGGCGACGGCGCGGAAAACATCGTCAGCTTCGAGATTGAATGCCAGATCATGCAGGTGCTGCAAGGCCGCCATGTACCGCGTTTTGTGGCGGCCGGCGACCTGGACCGGGTGCCCTACCTGGTCATGGAGTATGTCACCGGTGAAACGCTGGAGCATTGGCTGGATGCCGACACGCCCGCCAGCGTCGAGCAGATCACCTGGCTGGGCACCGCCATGGCTCGCGCCCTGCACGCACTGCACCAGCAAAATACGGTGCACCTGGACCTCAAACCCGCCAACGTGCTGTTCAGGGGAGACGGTACCGCCATGCTGCTGGACTTTGGCCTGTCGTGCCACGCGCACTACCCCGACCTGCTGGCTGAGCAGTTGCGCAAGGCCGTGGGTTCGCCCGCCTGGATTGCGCCCGAGCAGGTGGTGGGCGTACGCGGTGACCCGCGCAGCGACATTTTTGCCGTCGGCGTGATGCTGTACCAGCTGTGCACCGGTCACCTGCCATTTGGTGCGCCGCAAACCGCCGCCGGCCTGCGCCAGCGCCTGTGGGTCGACCCCATCCCGCCACGCAAGACCAAGCCTGAGCTGCCGGCCTGGCTGCAGGAGGTGGTGATGCGCTGCCTGGAGCCGGAAGCAGCGCACCGCTATCCGTCAGCCGCGCACCTGGCGTTTGACTTGTCACACCCCGAGCAAGTGACTGTCACCGAGCGCGGCAACAACGTCACCGGCACCAAATTTCGCACCCACTTCAAGCGCTGGCTCAAGGCGGCGGGCATGCATTACAAGCCCAGCCCCATGGCCTCGCAACAGATTGACGAGGTGCCCATCGTGATGGTGGCTGTGCCCCATGTCGACGTGACCGATGCCACACTCTATTCACTGCGCCAGGCGGTGGCCCGCTCACTGGGAACCCGCCCCGGCGCACGCCTGGCCTGCGTAACCGTGATCTCGTCCGGGCTGACCAGTTCGTCTGAAGAAGCCAAGAGCGAGTCCAATGTGCACCGGCGCTACCTGACCATGCTGCGCCAGTGGGCCCAGCCGCTGGACCATCCCGGGCACCAGACCTCGTTCCACGTGCTGGAAACCGGCGACGTGGCGCAGGGCCTGCTGGACTATGCGCGGGGCAACCACGTCAGCGTCATCGTCATGGGTGCGGCCACCCACGGCCTGAAAACCCAGCGCTTTGTGGCCACCGTGCCCATCAAGGTCGCCATGGACGCGCCGTGCACCATCATTCTGGTCAAGCAGTCGCTGCCATTCGAACTGCTGGGCGATGGTGAGTCGGACGACGAACCGGCCGGCGCAACCGGGAACGCATCCCAAGGGGGTGGCTATTCGGACTCCGGCTCCGAAACCGTGCGGGTCAGAAAACCCTACGCCGACAACGACGTCCCGTTCTAGCCGCGCCCGCGGGCACCGCAAACCTTGCGACAATGCCCCTTCATTCAATTTCGAGAGAAGGTTTCACCATGAAGGGCAATGTGGCAGCCATCGTGCTGATCGTGTTCGGGGTTTTCTTTTTGCTGACCAACCTGGGGCTCATCAGCATCAGCCTGGCTGAACTGCTGAAGACCTGGTGGCCGGTGATCCTGATTGCAGTGGGGGTGTCCCTGCTGTTTACACCGGGCAACCAGAAGAAAAAGGACTGAATGGCCCACGCCTTTGAGTCGCTCACTCCGGACGTTGTACTTGACGCACTGGACAGTGTGGGTCTGCGCGGCGACGGCCGCCTGACCGCCCTGTCGTCGTATGAGAACCGCGTCTACCAGGTTCAACTGGAAGACGGCAGCGCCGTGGTGGCCAAGTTTTACCGGCCAGACCGCTGGAGCGACCTGCAGATTCAGGAGGAGCACGACTTTGCCGCCGAGCTGATGGCCGCCGAGGTGCCTGCCGTCGGGCCGCTTCAACTACTGGGGGCCACTTTGCACCACTTCGGCGGCTTCACCTTCAGCGTCAGCCCGCGCCGGGGTGGCCGCGCGCCCGAGCTGGACGATGGCGAAGTGCTGGAGTGGATTGGCCGCTTTCTGGCGCGCATCCACACCGTGGGTGCCAAGAAGCCATTTGCCAGCCGCCCGCGCCTGGACGTGCAGAGCTTTGGCGTGGAGTCCATGCAATGGCTACTGGAGCATGACAAGGTGCCGCTGGATGTGCAGTCAAGCTGGACCAGGGTCTGCACAAGTGCTATTGATCTGGTAGCTGGTTACGCAGTATTGACGGGGTCTAGAAGCCAAAAAGACCCTGAAAATTCCGGCATCCGCATTCTGCGCCTGCATGGCGACTGCCACCCCGGCAATATTTTGTGGACCCCGGCAAACGCGGCAGCAGCTGCCGGACCCGGCCCGCACTTTGTGGACCTGGACGACGCACGGTCCGGCCCCGCCGTGCAGGACCTGTGGATGCTGCTCAGCGGCGACCGCAGCCAGCGCACCCGCCAGCTCGGCATGCTGATCGACGGCTACGAACAGTTTCGCGACTTTGACCGCGCCGAGCTGGTGCTGATTGAACCCCTGCGCACGCTGCGCCTGATCCACTACAGCGCCTGGCTGGCCCGGCGCTGGGACGACCCCACCTTCCCGGTCAACTTTCCGTGGTTTGGCTCCAGCGACTACTGGCAGGGGCAGGTGCAGATGCTGGAGGAACAGGTGGAGGCGATGCAGGAAGAGCCGCTGGTGGTGTAGCGTCTGCGGCGCTTCGCTGCATGAAGTCCAGAGGCAGCCGCCGCTTAGCCAGCCACAAAGCTTCCGGACTTGCCTCCGTGCTTCTCCATCAACTTCACGTCGGTCATGGTCATGCCACGGTCCGCGGCCTTGCACATGTCGTAGATGGTGAGCAGGGCCACCTGAACGGCGGTCAACGCTTCCATTTCCACCCCCGTCGGACCCACGGTCTCAGCGGTTGCCGAGCACCACACATGCGCAGCTTGCGATGCGCTGGCCTGCACGGTGGCGAATTCCATCGCCACGCGGGTCAGGGCGATGGGGTGGCACAGCGGGATCAGGTCACTGGTCCTCTTGGCACCTTGTATGCCAGCAATGCGCGCTATTCCCAGCACATCGCCTTTTTTGGCGTTGCCGGACTCAATCAGCTCCAGCGTGGCCGGGAGCATTTCAATGCGTCCGCTGGCTACTGCGATGCGGTGTGTGGCGGCTTTGGCGGCCACATCGACCATGTGGGCTTGGCCTTGTGCGTCAAAATGGGTGAGGGCTTGCATGGTGCGGTAGTGAAGTGGTAAAAATCGCCCGTAGCGGGCGAACTGCACAACTTTACCTGACGTTCATGTTTTGACAAACCCGATTCGGTTACGCTTGCACAGCCTCCCCTGCACTGGACCCGTTTTGACCCCATTTTTCAAACAAAAAAGTGCTCTAGCCCTCTCGGTTATTGCGCAAGCAGCTATATTAATAATAGCAACTTGTGCTGCGTCCGGTGCCACCGCCCAGGCATCGGTCGAGGGTGTGAACACCGCCAATGCCACCTTGCCCAACCTGGGCGACGGCACGGACATGACTCCGAGTTCCGAACGCAGGCTGGGCGACCGCATCGCTCGCGAGTTGTACCGCGACCCCGACTACGTGGACGACGCCATCCTCACCGAGTATGTGCAGGGCATCTGGCAGCCCTTGCTGGCGGCAGCCCGCCAGCGCGGTGACCTGACACCGGAACTGGATGAGGCCTATGCGTGGGAGGTTTTGCTGGGCCGCGACCGCACCGTCAATGCCTTTGCCCTGCCCGGCGCCTATCTGGGTCTGCACTTGGGACTGGTGGGCGTGGTGACCAGCCGCGATGAACTCGCCTCTGTTCTGGCGCACGAACTCAGCCATGTCACGCAGCGCCACATCGCCCGCAGGATGACCCAGCAGAGCCAGCAGGCGCCATGGATGATCGGCGCGATGATTCTGGGGGTGTTGGCAGCCAGCAAAAGCCCGGACGCGGCCAACGCCATGATCGTCGGTGGCCAGGCAGCGGGCGCGCAAAGTCAGCTCAATTTCTCCCGCGATATGGAGCGCGAGGCCGACCGCGTGGGCTTTGGTGTGTCTACCCAGGCCGGCTTTGCGCCACAGGGTTTTGTTTCCATGTTTGGCAAGTTGCAACAAGCGTCACGCCTGAATGATTCGGGTAACTTTCCCTATTTGCGCAGCCACCCACTGAGCACCGAGCGCATGGCCGACATGCAGTCTCGTATTGACTTGCCGGATGGCGGTTCTCCAGCGCCAACTGCCGGGCGTAAAAACGTCCCGGAAGTGGACCACGCCATGATTTCGGCACGTGCCCGCGTACTGTCCAACGCAACGGTGGACGCCTTACGGACCTGGTCGCGCGAGGTGGATGCCGACCACCGCAAGCGCCAGTCGCCGGTGCAGCAGGCAGCATCCCTTTACGGTGCCACCCTGGCCGCTGTCAAATTGCGCGATTTCACCGAGGCGCAGGTCCAGTGGGCGCGTCTGGGTGAGCAGGTGCGGGGTGACAGGGCCGCAGAGCGGTTGGCGCGACTCTTGGGCGTTGAGTTGATGCTGGCCAAGGGTGACAATGTGCAGGCCCTTCAGTTGCTTGGCAGTGGTGCGGGCATGCAGGCCAAGTCAAACCGGGCCGAGCTGTTCCTGGCAGCGCAGGCCAGATTGGCCACCAACAATGGCTTGGACACCGTCACCCAGGATTTGCGCGTTTGGGTAGCCGAGCATCCGCGCGACGCGCAAGCCTGGCAATTGCTATCGAATGCCTATGCCGCGCAGGGGCGAACACTGAGTTCGATCCGGGCCCAGGCGGAAATCAATATGGCCCATCTGGATTACCCGGCGGCTCTCAGCCGTTTCAAGGCGGCACAGGAGTGGGCGCGCAGGGATGGCGCGGGCACCGACCACTTTGAGGCGTCGATTGTCGACACCCGCACCCGCCAGGTTGAACTACTGGTTCGGGAACAGGCGCTGGAGCGCTGAGTCGATGACGATGCCCAGCGCCGAGTAAATCAGCGAGCCGATCAGCGCGGCACCAAAGCCGGTGACGTTGAAACCTTCGAGCAATCCGGCAGCCGACCAGAACATCAAGGCGTTGATCACAAACAGAAACAGGCCCAGCGTGACCACGGTCACCGGCAGGGTCAAAATCACGAGTATGGGGCGCAGAATCGTGTTGAAAAGGCCGATGATGAACGCTGCAATCAAGGCGGCTGGGAAACTTTTGATCTCTACCCCGCTGTACAGGTAGGCGACCGCCAGCAGGGCCGCGGCACTGAGTAACCATTTGGTGATAAGTTTCATGAGGGAAGAATAGCACTGTGCCGGATGGTGCGGGACTATGATGCCCCTCCTTCCTATATGGAGCAACCCGGGCAACACACTTTGGCAAGCATCCACATCACCGACATCGAGGCCGCCATCAACTACTGGCGTGAGCGCCAGCCTTCGCCCGACGGGCTGGCCTTGCCCGAGCCCACGCGCGCACTGGCCGAGGTGTATGCGCAAATGGTTTATGCCCGATCCGGGCAGGTTGACCCATCACATATGTCGCCCGCTGCCAGGGTGGCCTGGCTGGACTGGTATGCCACGACGCCTGACACGCCCTGCATCGCCATTTGCTCCACCAGCCAGGGCGATGAACTCTGCAAGGGCTGTGGCCGGACGTTTCAGGAGGTGCAGTTGTGGACAGAAATGCACCCGGTGGAAAAGCGGGCCATCTGGCGGCGCATCACCATGGAGGGTTCCGCCTGGCGCTTTAACAAATACGCCGAGCGCGCCGCTGAAAGGTAGAGACTATTTCCAACGAACAGGCTCGATGTCCACTGTGGTTTTGTCGTCGCCCAGAGTCAGCGTGTTTTCCTGGATCGTCGCCTGCAGTTGCATGCTGCGCTGCGCCAGTTTGGCCAGCGCTTGCGACGCCTCGGTGGGCACCCGCCACACTTGCAGGCGGTCCAGCCGGGTCAGCTTGGTTGCAATGCCCTTCCACCAGATGTCGGCGGAATGGGCAAAGCAGTACAGCAGCACTGCATCGGCCTTGTTGCAAGCCTTGCTGATGGGTTTGTCCTCGGGCTGGCCCACCTCAATCCACAGGCGCTTATGCCCGGTGAAGTCTGTCAACGACACATCCGGGTCTTCCACATCGGACAAGCCTGCGCCAAAGGCCAGGACGCCGTCGCCGTTGCATTCGCTTTGCAACTTGTAGGCGTTGAACGCCAACGCTGCCAAGCGGATCATCATGCGCTCGTCGGTCTCGCTGGGGTGGCGCGCCAGCGTGAGGGCGTGGTCGGCATAGTAGCCATGGTCAATGTCCGCAATCTGCAGATTGACCTTGAAGATCGTGGATTTGAGGGCCATCAGACGCGTTTCGCCAACTCGACCGCCATGCCGGTATAGCTGCCCGGCGTCATGGCCAGAAGGCGCTGCTTCTCGGCCTCGGGAATCTCCAGATTGGTGATAAACCCCTGCATCAGCTCGCGCGTCATGGGCTCACCCCGGGTGAACTTTTTAAGCTGTTCATAGGGTTGCGGCAGGCCAAAGCGGCGCATCACGGTCTGGATCGGTTCGGCCAGCACTTCCCAGGAGGCGTCCAGGTCGGCCGCGATGGCTGCTTCGTTGATCTCCAGCTTGTTTAGCCCGGTCAGCAGCGACTGGTAAGCCAGCACCGCGTAGCCCACCGCCACGCCCATGTTGCGCAGCACGGTGCTGTCGGTCAGGTCACGCTGCCAGCGGCTGATGGGCAGCTTCTCGCTCAAGTGTTTGAGCAGGGCGTTGGCCAGGCCCAGGTTGCCCTCGGCGTTTTCGAAATCGATGGGGTTGACCTTGTGCGGCATGGTGCTGGAGCCCACTTCGCCGTCCTTGAGCTTTTGCTTGAAGTAGCCCAGGCTCACATAGCCCCAGACGTCACGGGACCAGTCGATCAGGATGGTGTCGGTGCGCGCAATGGCGTCAAACACTTCGGCCATGTAGTCGTGCGGCTCGATCTGGATGCTGTAGGGCTGAAAGGTCAGGCCCAGGCCCAGCGGCTCGGGTGTCTCCACCACCTTGCGGCTGAAGGCTTCCCAGTCGAAATCGGGCCAGGCCGACAGGTGGGCGTTGTAGTTGCCCACGGCGCCATTCATCTTGGCCATGATCTTGACGGACGCAATCTTCTCGCGGGCCGCCGCCAGGCGCACCACCACGTTGGCCACTTCCTTGCCCACGGTTGTGGGGCTGGCGGTCTGGCCGTGGGTGCGACTGAGCATGGGTACGTCAGCAAAGCCGTGCGCCATGCTGCGCAGCTTGGCAATCACCGCGTCCAGTGCGGGCAACAACACCAGGTCGCGTGCACCTTGGAGCTGCAGGGCGTGGCTGGTGTTGTTGATGTCCTCGCTGGTGCAGGCAAAGTGCACAAATTCCTGCGCGGCCAGCAACTCGGGCCGGGCGTCGAATTTGGACTTGATCCAGTACTCCACGGCCTTGACGTCGTGGTTGGTGGTCTTCTCGATGGCCTTGATGGCCTCGCCGTCAGCCTCGGAAAAATGCTTCACCAAACCCAGTAAGTACGCGCGTGCTCCCGCAGTGAGAGACTTGAATTCGTCGAAGCCAGCATCGCTGAGGGCAATGAACCAGGCGACTTCCACCTGAACACGGCGGTGCATGTAGCCCTGCTCGCTCATCAGGGGACGCAGGGGAGCCAGCTTGGCGGCATAGCGGCCGTCCAGTGGGGAAAGGGCTGAAATGGATGAAAAAGTCATGGGTGAATTGTAGGTTGTACGCCACCATTGACCCCCAAGCGTCCCGCAATGGAGCTCCACCGCCCACCCAATGGATAGAATGAAGATTCCTGTAACAGTTGAGCGCCCATGAAATTACTCGGATCCACCTCCAGCCCCTATGTCCGCAAAGTGCGTGTCGTCATGGCCGAGAAAAAACTGGACTTCATCTTTGAGACCGAGGACGTGTGGGGTACAGACACCACTATTTCGGAGTCCAACCCGCTGGGAAAGGTGCCTTGTCTGATCATGGAAGGGGCTGAGGCCCTGTTTGACTCCCGCGTCATTGTGGAGTATCTGGACACGTTGTCCCCGGTGGGCAAACTGATTCCGTCCATCGGGCGCGAGCGGGCCGAGATCAAAACCTGGGAAGCCCTGGCCGATGGCCTGATGGATGCAGCCATTCTGGCGCGATTGGAGGCTACCTGGGGCGGGCGCACCAAAGCGCAGCGCAGCCAGGCCTGGATTGATCGTCAACTGGGTAAAGTGAATGCAACCGTGAAAGCCATGAACAGCGGTTTGGGCGACAAGCCTTTTTGCGGCGGAATCCAGTTCAGTCTGGCGGACGTGGCTGTCGGGTGTGCCTTGGGTTATCTGGATTTCCGGTTTCCTCAAATTGACTGGCGCACCGACAACCCCAACCTGGTTCGTCTCCATGACAAACTGATGCAGCGAGCCAGTTTTTCGGGAACCATTCCTGCCTGACGGTATGCGCCGCACACCGGGTTTTTGACCCTGGCAGCTTTCCCGGATAGTTGCCTGGCCCTGTTAGGGTGCTTAGCTATTGGCTCGGCGCTTGAGCCAGCGCATCAAGCCACCCACAACGGGTAGCTTTTCATACAGTTCCTGTGCTGCATCCCAATAGTCCCGGTGCAATGTCACCAGCCCAGTGTCCGAAAACACCAGATGCGTAGCACCACGTATCGTCTGCGGTGTGGCCGTTTGAAAGCGCTTGAATCGGAAATGGAAGTCCCAGGTTAAAAAGCATTGCTGCCCCTGTAAAACCTGGGTAGTGACAACAAAGCGGGGTTCATCCAGCGCCACAAACATATGCGCAAAGATGTGCTCAATGGCGGCCAGGCCCTGTACATCGTTGAACGGGTCCACAAACCGCGCCTGTGCGTCGTAATGAACCCCCATCCTGGCCGCGCTCTCGGGCGTCAGGTTTTCAAAAAAGGCGATGAGCGCGGTCAGGTTTGGCGGTTGCATAAAGAGCTTTCAGAGTGCCACGCGGCGAACCAGTTGAAAGAATACCCGGTTCGGCAGAATGCGCAGGGCTTTGAGCCACAGGGTGAAGCGTTTCGGGAAGTGGATCTCGAAGTTGCCCCGCGCCCAGCCCTTCAGGATGGCCGTGGCCGCCTGCTGCGGTGTCAACAGGGCGGGCATGGCAAAGTCGTTGTTGGCAGTCAGGGGCGTCTGCACAAACCCGGGGTTGATGATCGACACTCCGATGCCTTTGCCGTGCAGGTCCAGGTACAGCGTTTCGGCCAGGTTGATCAATGCCGCCTTGGTGGGGCCATAGGCCAGGCTGTTGGGCAAGCCGCGGTAGCCAGCCACGCTGCCCACCAGGCTGATGTGGCCAGCGCCGCGCGCCAGCAGGGCCGGTAGCACGGCGTCGAGCAGGTAGAGAGCGCCCAGGTAATTGATAGTGACATGGCGCTTCATGTCGGGCACGTCCATCGCATCGGCACGCATGGCCCGGTAGTGCCCGGCGCAGTACACCACGCAATCCAGGGGTGCCTGCTCCAGAAGCTGGTGGGCGGCGGCAAGCACCGCCTGTTGATCGGTGGCATCGAGCACCAGCGCCTGGCTGCCCGGGTGTTGCGCCACGAATGCGGTGAGCAGGGCGTCCTGCCGCGCCGACACCACGACCCGCGCGCCCAGACCGTGCAATGCGGACGCCGTAGCGTGGCCAATGCCGCTGGAAGCGCCGACGATCCACACGGTCTTGCCCCGCCAGTCCGTCTGTGGAGGGTTCAGGGGTGGCAACAGGGCGCTAAGCAGGGGCATGGCTAAATATGCTATTGTTTTTATAGCTGCTTACGCAGTATTCACGGGGGCTAAAGGCCAATTTCATTTAAAAACAGGCCGTTCAACGCTTGCTGAACGACAAGGTGACCTCGCCCAGGCGCACGCCAAACTTGGACATCGCGGCCTTGTTCAGCATCACCTTGTCGCTCATCAGGTACATCCAGTCATCAAACTGCACCTCAATGACCCTGCCATCCACTGGCAGGCTCAGCGTGTAGGTCCAGTGGAAAGCGTTGCCACTGCTTTCTCCCAAGGCTTCGCCCACCACATCGTCAGCGCGACCGACAAAGCGGCCCTCGCCGGTCTTGCGCAGCCGCCAGATGCGCTTTTGCCGGGTGCCGTCGGAGTACAAGAAATCTTCGTCCAGCACACCCTCGTCGCCGGTCCACGTGCACACCATCACCACGGTAAAGCGTTTGACCACGGCACCCGATCGGTCGGTGAAAACGCCATAGGCGTCAAGCGTGCCGTTGAAGTACTGCTGCAAATCAAGCACGGGTTTTTCATTGGCATAGAGGGCGATGCCGGGCGAGGCGCAGCCCATGGCCGCCAGCGTAGAGGCCGCGGCCGTACTGGCCAGGAGGAGTCGTCTTTTCATGGTGTTTTACGCAAGATGAGGGAATACAAAAGAAAGGCTGCCAGCAACTTGAGCGCGCAGGGCAGCACGCAATACGCCAGGCTCAGGGTCTGCAGCGCCTGCGGGTCGCGTGTGCCGGGCACGTATCCCAGGGCAGCCAGCAGTGGCAGTGCGACCCCGGCGGCCAGGGCCAGATTCAGCTTGGTAGCGAAATTCCACCAGCCAAAGTAGGCGCCTTCGGCTGTACCCCGGTCACCACTGTCGGCAATGGTGCCGGCCAGCAGTGCGCCGGGCAGGGCCAGGTCGGTTCCAAGCGCCGCGCCCGACAGGGCACAGACCACCAGAAACGCGACACTGTCACCGGCACCCAGGCTGGCCGCAAAAACAAAAACCGCCACCGACAGCAGCATGCCAACGCCCCATGTGCGGGCCAGGCCAAGAAGAGGGACCAAGCGCAGCCACAAGGGAATGGCCAGCGCCGCACTCAGGAAATAGCTACCCAGAAACAACGGCTCCCAGCTCGGTGCGACTTGGAGCCGGTCCTGCACAAAAAACAGCAGCAAGGTTGCAGGTACGGCGCTGGCAATACCGTTGACCATGAACACCGCCAGCAATGCACGAAAGGCGGGGCGGGCAAATGGCAAAGTCAGACTGACAGGCGGAATACCCGCAATGCCCGAATCCGGGACACCCAGCGCGCCACCTGAAGCGAGTTGGGTCTGCCGCGCGGGCGGCGGCAACATGGCACGACTCCAGGCCAACCAACCCACAAGAAGCGCTATAAAAAAAAGAGCTACCGATGCAGGCAATCCAAAGGCTAGTGGGCTAACGGATGCCAAAATAACGCCGAGCAGGCCCAAGCCCTCGCGCCACGCCACTACCCGGCTGCGCTGCACCTCATCACCGCCCAGCCGCGCGCCCCAGGACTGGTGCAACACCGACAAGGCACTGTAGGCCGCGTAGGTCCATGCCAGCGCGATCACCAGCCAGACCATCAAATCGCTGCTGGCGCTGACCAGCGGGAAAAACAAAAGTGCGAAGCCTATGCCCAGGGCTAGCGCTGCCACTGCGCCCCAACGCAGCACAGAAAAAGGTGATCGACCAAACAAACGGTCGCTCCAGCGGCCCAGCAGCGGGTCGATGAATGCATCAAACAGACGCGCGCCCAGCAGCACCGCACCCAGCGTCGCCAAGGGCATGCCAAACTCGCGCGCATAGTGGTTGGGCAGCAGCACGTAGAGTGGCAACGCCACAAAGGCGAGCGGCAAGCCCATCAGGCCGTAGCGCCAACCCTGTTGCCAGTCGAAGGCGGTGACTGATGCAGTGTGTGCACTCATGCGGCGGCCCCGGCCAGCAGGGCGCTGCGCAGACGGGGCTCGCTGGTGGTCTCAGCCAGCCAGATGCCAAAGAACAGGCGGCTGAACTCGGCGTCGGGTACATTGGCACGCAGCTGGCCATTGAACCAGAACTGTGCGCCTGCGGTGGGCTGGTGGACGCCCGTGATGCGATCACCGGTCTGGACATCGGGGAATGCCGCTCGCATCGCAGTCAACCAATTCCTTTCTTGCACCGCCGAAATGCTTGCGCCACGGCGCATCTCATCCATCGAACGCTCGGCAATGGACTGCCCCTTGAGGCTGCGCAAATAGCTCAGTTCCAGTGCCAGCGCCGATTGGGCGTAGCGGCTGGAACGAAAACCCGGTGCCACCCACAGAGCCGCGTCATACACTTCAAAGGCAAAAAAACGCATGCGGGCGGAGCCGCTCCATTGCGCATCGGGCAATTCGGTTGTGAGGTAGGTTGGAAGCGGTGGCGTGCGCGGTTTCGATGGCGGTGCCGTTACCGACTCCTGTGCCGCTGCCGGGCGCACCAAGCCCAGGGTCGCGCCGCCCAGCGCCGCGGCGGCACCGGCGGTGAGCAGCATGCGTCGTGCAGGCATCTTGAGGGTATTCATGGACAGTCCGTTTGCGGCTTCAACCGCCCGGCTTGCGCAGGGTGTACTGCACCACGTCGATATTGCTTTCATCGAAAGCGGCTTCGCAATACGCCAGGTAAAACTCCCAGATGTGGATGAAGCGCTCATCGAATCCGGTTTGAAGCACCTCTGCACGCCGTGCCAGAAACGCCTCGCGCCAGCGCCGGAGTGTCTCGGCATAGTCGTGCCCAAAGGCCAGTTCTTCCACCACCTCCAGCCCGGCGGCTCGGGCCTGACGGCGGAATTCGCTGGGGCAGGGCAAGCAGCCACCGGGGAAGATGTACTGCTGGATAAAGTCAGTCGAGCCCACATAGCGCTCAAACAGGGCGTCATCAATGACGATGCTCTGCACACAGGCGTGGCCTCCAGGCTTGAGCAGCCGGGCTACGGTGGCAAAGTAGGTGGGCCAGTATTCGCGCCCAACCGCTTCCACCATTTCAATGGAGCAGATGGCGTCAAACGGTGCATCGCTGATGTCGCGGTAGTCCTGCAGACGCAGGTCAGCACGCTCGGTGGTACCCAGACGCTGCATGCGCTCCTGGGCAAACGCCAGCTGCTCGGTGCTCAGTGTCACACCGGTCACATGCGCGGCCATGTCCACCGTCGCCATCTCGGCCAGTGCGCCCCAGCCGCAGCCGATTTCCAGCACGCGGTCACCCGGTTGTACACGGGCTTGTTCCAGGGCGCGGCGGACCTTGGCCTTTTGCGCCTGCGGCATGGGCTGGCTCCGGTCTCCATTGAACCAGGCGCTGGAGTAGTTCATGGTCTCATCCAGCCACAGGCGGTAAAACGCATTCCCCAGGTCGTAGTGGGCGTGGATGTTCTTCTGGCTGTTGGCGCGCGTATTGCGGTTGAGCAGGTGCTTGATGCGGTAGAGCAGCCGTCCGGCCCAGGAACCGAAGATGACGCTGTCCACTTCGGCGCGGTTTTTCACGAGTACGCGCAGCAGTTCCACCAGATTCGGGGTGCTCCAGTCACCGGCAATATAGGTCTCGGCAAAGCCGATATCACCCGACTTGAGCGCAGCAGAAAACACGCTCCAGTTGTGCAAGCTCAGTGTCGCGTGCGGCAGGGCTCCCTGACCGAAGCGCTGCATGCTGCCGTCTGGCAGTTGCAGAGTCAGGCTGCCATGGCGCAAGTTTTGCAACAGGCGCATCACGCTGCGGGCTGCCGCAGGTGTGCCGGGTGGAAGGGTAAACGTGGTGGGTGCGGTGGTGCTGTTCATGGAGGGCTCCATCGTTTAGCGGGTGGTAAAGGTGCCGGGCGGTACCGGTTTGACAAAGAAGGGGGTCTTTTTAATGAATAGCTTGAGGGCCTGCCAGTGGATGCGCAGCACCACGCCCAGCGTCATGGCCGGGTACTGCCACAAAGCCCGGCGAATCGCCTGCGGCGTGATGGGCTCCAGCGTGCCACTGACACTGGTTTGAATCAGGGGGCCACTGGCATCGTCAAAGTCAATTCGCGCCACCGTGCGGTCGCGCTCAGGCGTCACCATGAAGCGAAAGCGGTAGCCACCCTCCACCGGCGCGAAGGGCGATACATGGAATACTTTTGCCGCACGCTGCTCCACGCCAAACTGCGGTTGGTCCAGCAGGTAGCAATGGCGTTCGCCAAAGGTGTTGTTCACTTCCACCACAATGGCACGCAGCGAACCGTCCTTGCGGTGGCAATACCAGAAACTGACAGGCTTGAAGGTGTGGCCCAGCACGCGGGGGTAACAGTGCAGCCAGACCTCGCCGTTGGCCGGGTCCGCGTACCGCCCGTTGGCCACGGTCCCAATACCTTCATCGGCCAGCAAATTATCCAGCCAGGCCAGCGCGCCACCGCGCTCCGGGCCGCGCCCGTCGCCATGGTCGATGTCATAAAAGCTCAAAGGCGCAAAGCGGTTAAAGGCCAGCGCTCCGGATCCGTGGGTGCGCAACCGGCGCATGGGCAGCATCAGGAAGTAGTTACCGTAGGCGAACGCGTTGCGCACCGGTGCAAGCCGTGTGTGCCGCACTTGCCCGAACCCGATCAAGGGGCCGAGCGGGTTTACGCGGGTGAATTCGGGTGCTGGCATGATGGTGTGAAAGTGCGGAAATGGCTCAGCGCGGTGTACCGATTTCGGCCAGCAGGCGTTTGGCCACGGCCAGACCGGACTTCAGTCCGTCTTCATGGAATCCATAGCCGGTCCATGCGCCGCAAAAGTAGGTGTTGTTATGACCCTGCAGCGCCACTACCTGGCGCTGGGCGCGAATAGCAGCCACGTCAAAGACCGGGTGCGCGTAGTCGAAACTGGCGTGTACGTGCGACGGTGCAATTTCCACGACCGGGTTGAGTGACACCACCACAGGCTGTGCAAAAGGAACGGGCTGCAGCATGTTGATGAGATAGTGCAGGCAGACTTGGGCCGCGTCCTGACGCGCGTTGGCCGAGCGCTGGTAATTCCACGCGGCCCAGGCGCGCCTTTTGCGCGGCAGCACCGAGGTGTCGGTGTGCAGCACGGCACGGTTGGCCTGGTAGCGGATAGCGCCCAGCGTGTCGCGCTCCAGGCCGCTGGCGTCACCCAGCATCGCCAGCGACTGGTCCGAGTGGGTGGCAAAAACCACCTTGTCAAAGGACTCCGATTGGCCCTGCGCGTGAACGCTCACCCCCTGGGCATTGCGGGTGACCTGCGTGACGGAGGTGTTCAGGCGCTTGTCGGCGATGGATGCCGTGATCTTGTCCACATAGTGGCGCGCACCACCGGCGACCGTCCACCACTGCGGCCGGTCGGTGATTTGCAGCAGGCCATGGTTATGGCAGAAGCGGATCATGGTGGCCACCGGGAATTGCAGCATCTGGTCAGTCGGGCAACTCCAGATGCAGCCCAGCATGGGCAGGAAATACCAGTCTCTGAACTCGGCGGACAGACGATGCTCGTCCAGGAATCCAGCCAGCGGCTGCATCAGCTCAGCCTCGGCACCGCGCTTGGCAATGTCGGTAGCCAGCTGATTGAAGCGGGTCACATCGCGCAGCATGCGCAGAAATCGCGGGTTGATCAGGTTGCGCCTCTGGGCGAACACGGTGTTGAGGGATGAGCCGCTCCACTCCAGTGCCGCTTGCCCCTGAATAGCGGGCACCTGAACAGAGAAAGACATGTCCGAGCGTTCAGTCGAAACCTGCAGGTCATCAAACAATTGGATGAGCTGAGGGTAGGTGCGCTCATTGAAGACCAGAAAACCGGTGTCCACACCGTGGGTGATCGAACCCGTTGGCCCCGGCAGCGTCAGATCCACCGTGTGGGTGTGACCGCCGAAATAGTCGCCGGCTTCAAACAAAGTGATGTCTGCATGGCCGCGCAAAGCGTGGGCGGCGCCCAGACCAGAAATGCCGGATCCAATGATGGCAATTTTCATGGCTGGTCTCCCGCAGGCAGGCCTGTTCCCATGCCAGTTGTGAGGGGCCGAAAGTCGAAGAATGTTTTCAAGTTCTGAGTTGATAGATTAAACCAGTCGGTAATTTTGCGACTGTTTAGTAATTTATCAACTCAGTAAGTTTTAAACCCCATATTTGATAGGGTTATCCAGCACAGCTTTCAACAAGTGAAGTACCGATACGCCTCACCAGGGGCGATCAGACGCGGGTGTCGCCGTCAGCGGCAACAGGCGCTCCAGATTGACCTGAACCTTGACTTCCCGGTGCGGAACACTGGCAATGACACGGTAATCCCTGGTGCTTGTGTCGCGGATAGTGGGCTCCATGATCGGCATACCGCTTCGGCTGATCAGCACAGCCACTCGGGGGGTGCTGGTGTTAAAGCCCCGCTTGATGACGATGGCCACTTCATCGGTTGCCAGACGCACAAAAGAGCCAGGCTGGTAAATACCGACGGCCTTGATGAGGGCCGCACCCGTTTCGTCGACCTGTTTGTTCTCATCGAAGTAACAGGCCTGCATGGCCGCGGCAGGCGAAATGGGTAACCGTCCAGCGCGGGGTGCCAGACGGGCTGCAAACATGTCGGCCCGTTGAATCAGTCTGGCAATTTGTTGCGCCGGGGTCCGGGTTTGCAGTGGGCCGGGGGTTTGGGTGTGGTGTTCGCGCACCGCGTCTAGCCAGTCGTTATCGGAAACACCCAACCCAATCAGCATCTCTGCTGACCGTTCTGGGTGCACGTCGATGGCTTTGCGCTGTGCTGACGTTGGGGCTTCAACTTGTTTGGTCAATTGGTCCTGCAATGCTGTCATGCCAAGGTTCATGGTCAATGCCGCCATGCTCAATCGCCGCTCCTGCTCTTGTGGCCATTTCAGCACCTCGCGCGCGGCCAATCCACACATCACGCTCACCAACATGGCGTGTGTCGCGCTGTACATCTGCACCTCCGTCGCCGATAGGTGGACCAGAGCGAACAGCGTGCCGTCGGGGTTGCGGCGCGAAAACTTGTCCAACTGGTTGGTCAACCGATCCAGGCGCTCCATAAACTGGACGGCATGGGCATCCCGCAATATGGCGTTGGCCTGGACCTGTAGGTCCAGCCAGTCCGGGCGCTCATCGTCCTGCACGCCACGTCCACCCATTAAATCGCCAGTGATCTTGGCGCTGGCAATTTCCCCCAGCGATTTGCCGTCGCGCACCAGTCCATGCAAACGCTCAACGTAGGCACGATGGTGTGCTTCCGAGTCAGCGACGTCAATAAACAAGCCTTCGCCACGCTGCTCCATGGCTGCCAGGTCTTCACGGGAGTCAATGACAAACGACCTTTTGGCCAGCAGGACACCGTTCTTGTCCATCAATGGAAAAGGAAGAGGCTGATGAAGGCGAATGGACTCGCCGCTAATGGGAACAAGGTGCATGGGTAAACGATTATGCATGGTGAGATCGACACCTTTGGGACACTCTTGAGCAGGTCATTCGTGCTGCTAGGATTGCAAGCATGCAAACCAATGACAAGCCCCCCACTTTTTTGGACAAGATGTGCAACCGCTCTGAGGTACCCCGGAGGTTGGCGGAATTGCCAAAACCCTGGGTGTTTACCAATGGCGTATTCGACGTGTTGCACCGTGGCCATGTCGTGTACCTGGCGCAGGCGCGTGAATTGGGTGGCAGCTTGATCGTGGCGTTGAACACCGACGCCTCCGTGCGCCGCCTGGGCAAGGGGGACGACAGGCCGCTGAACCAGGAAATGGACCGCGCCATCGTCATGGCCAGCCAGCAATCGGTGGATTTGGTGACGTGGTTTGACGAAGATACACCGGTTCAGCTGATTTCCGAATTCCGTCCCGACATACTGGTCAAGGGAGGGGACTATGACATGTCCACATTGCCGGAAACGGCGTTGGTGGAGTCATGGGGCGGCCACGCGGTGGCACTGTCGTTTGTGCAAGGCTACTCCACCACGGCACTGCTCAAGAAGATTCGGGAACAACAACCGGTTTGAATACCCAAGCCCAAAGGGCCAAACCTGCGGTGCGCTCTGCTTCAACGACCGACTGATCGACCTGCGTTGGTTCTTCGTTCAGTCGCGCCCGGTGCTGGATCTGGCGCAGCGTGCGGTAAGCCTGCGCCGCGTTGTCGCCCACCGGGGCAGGCAACAAGCCGCAGACCTGTGCGCGCTGCAACAAAGCAATATTGCCTGCATTGGCCAGCAGTTCGGGATGCCGTGAGCCTTGCGACAGCACCAGAAACTGCACTGCAAACTCCACATCCACCATGCCGCCGGGGCTGTGCTTGACGTCAAACTGATCGCCCCGCACCGAGTGGGCTGCTCGAACCTTTTCCCGCATGCTGCCGATCTCGTCGCGCAGGCCCGCGCAGTCCCGCTCTGCGCTGATCACGGCTTCCCGCACGGCATCAAAGCGGGCGTGTAAAGCAGCATCACCCAGTACGCACCGAGCACGCGTCATGGCCTGGTGCTCCCAAGTCCATGCGGTGTTGCTACCACGCTGCTGCTGGTAATTGGAGTAGGCTGTGAAGCTGGTAACCAGCATTCCAGAATTGCCGTTGGGACGCAAGGCAGTGTCGATCTCGTACAAATCACCCTCGCCAGTTTTTATGGTGAGCCAGTTGATGAGTTTGCGCACCAATGCACCATAAACCTCGCCCGCGCGCTCGTCGTCATCGTCGTAGACGAACACAATGTCAAGGTCACTGCCGTAGCCTAGTTCCTTGCCGCCGAGCTTTCCGTAGGCGACGACACCGAAGTGGCAGTCCGGCCGGTGGCGATTCTTCAGGCGGTCCCAGCACCAGCGGGTCGTGATGCGAAGTACCACTTCGGCCAGTGCACTCAGGTCGTCCGCCACCTGCTCCACCGTCAAGTGGCCCTCAATGTCGCGCGCAAGGGTCCGGAACACTTCGGCATGATGTGCGCGGCGCAGCAGATTGAGCAGAGATTCGTCATCGTCCTCGCCGCTGTTCTTGAGGGCTTCACGACGGCGTTCCAGCTCCTGTTCAAAATCCGCCGGATCAAAGCGCTCGTCGAACAGGGTTCCGCCAGCCAACTCGTCAATCACACCGGGGTGCTTGAGCAAGTAGCGTGCGGGCCAGCGCGCCGCACCAAGCATGTGCAGCAAGCGTTCATGCACACTGGGTCGCTCCAACAGCAGTGCCAGATAGCTTTCGCGGCGCAACAGGGGTTCTATCCAGTCGGCAATTCGCACGGCCGCTTCTACGCTGACTTTGCCTTCGTTGACCCATTGGGCGGTGCGCAATACCAGACGCACCAGGCGTGACCGCGATTCCTCGCGCAAGGCCAGCACGCGAGGGTGCTCACGCCAGCTCGCCACACGTTCACGGAATTGCCCGCTCAACTGTCCCAGCATCTCATCAAAATCATTGACGCGCGGCGTGGATGCAGCCCCTGCGCAGCCCTTGCATTCCTTTTGTTCACCGCCCAGAAGGGCATCAAATTCTTGTGCCACCAGTTCCCGCTGGCTATCGAGTTCGCTCAGGAATGGGCAGATGCCGTCAAACCCCATGGTTCTTGCGATCCACTCCAGGTCGGCATCCGCAGTTGGCAAAATGTGGGTTTGCTGGTCGTCCAGGTATTGAATGCGGTGCTCGACCTGGCGCAAGAAAACATAGGCTTTGGACAATGCATCGGCCGTGGCCTTTGGCATCAACCCGGCAACCGCCAGCTTTTGCAGCGCGCTTTGCGTGGGGCGGGTGCGCAACTCGGGGAATTGGCCGCCTCGCACCACCTGCAGCAACTGCACCGTGAATTCAATTTCGCGAATGCCGCCACGCGACAACTTGACATCGTTGGCGCGCTCGGGTTTGCCAGCGCTGCGCTTGGTGGCATGGTCACGAATCTGGCGGTGCAGAACGCGCAGCGAGTCAAAGACGTTGTAGTCCAGATAGCGTCGAAACACGAACGGCACCACTACCCCGCGCAGACTTTGCGCGCAGGCGGAACCGAGTGCGTGTGCGGGCGCGACTACACGGCTCTTGAGCCAGGCAAAGCGTTCCCATTCGCGGCCCTGGACATGAAAATATTCTTCCAACGCACCCAACGACACCACCGGCGGCCCTGAATTGCCGTTGGGGCGCAAGGCCAGATCGACACGAAACACAAAACCGTGCTCGGTGGAGTCGCCTACCAAGGCAAAAATGGCTCGCACCATCTTGCCGAAATATTCCTGGTTGGAAATCTTTGCCCGGCCATTAGCGTCGCCTGTTGTGTCGCCATCATGGTCATAGATGTAGATCAGGTCAATATCGCTGGAAACATTCAACTCGCGGGCGCCCAGCTTTCCCATACCCACAATGCAAAGCTCGGCCCGTAAGCCCTGCGGCGTAAGCGGAGCGCCGTGAATCAGGTCAAGGGTTTTTGCGGCTTCCACACAGGCCGTATCGAGGGCGAATTCGGCCAGTTCGGTCATGGCACCCGTAACGGTGGTCAGATTGGCGGCCTCGTTGCAGTCCAGGCACAGCAGGCGCTCTATCACCAGTTGGCGCACCGTGCGCAACGCGCTGCCAGTATCCAGACCGCTGGTGCGCAAGGTGTCATAAAGACGTTGCATGGATTGCCCGGTGGGTGCGTCTGGCGCCAGCCAGTTCAGCTGCTGGGCATAGCGCCTGCGAATGCGCTGACCAAACCGTGAACCCCCGGCCAGGTCCGGGTGTCCGTTGCGGGTCATAATTCCTGACATGGTGCTCCGATAACGATGACTGACCTGACCCCAAACTCTTCCCCTATACGACGGGCGGGTGCATTTGCCATTCGTGCCGCCTTTTGGCTGGTGGCGTCAGCCTGGTTGGCGTTGATCATGGTCTGGGGTGCGCTGCATTTCATCATTGTGCCGCGAATCGAAGAGTTCCGTCCGGAGTTGGAGCAACAGGTCTCGCGGCTGGTGGGTGTCACGGTGCGTATCGGTGCCATCGTGGCACGGTCCAATGGTCTGATACCGTCGCTGGAGCTCGACAATGTGCGCCTGCTGGATACCCAGGGTCGTGAAGCGCTGAAGTTGCCTTCGGTGTTGGCCGCACTCTCTGCACGCTCCATCCTGAGTCTGGGATTGGAGCAACTGACGATTGACCGGCCAGAACTTGACGTTCGCCGCTCAAAGGATGGCCGAATCTGGATTGCGGGTTTACCTCTGCCCGCGACGGACAGTACCGACAGCTCCGGTGCAGACTGGGTTTTCAGCCAGCCTGAACTGGTGATTCGTCACGGCAAGGTGACGTGGACCGATGAAATGCGGGCGGAGCCCCCGTTGGCCCTGACCGGAGTGGACTGGGTTCTGCGCAACCAGCACCGCACCCATTCCATGCGGCTGGACGCGAATCCGCCCGAGCACTGGGGTGCGCGCCTGAGCGTGTCGGGCATTTTCAAGCAGCCGTTGCTGTCGCGACGCGCCAGTCTCTGGCGCGAGTGGCAGGGCCAGCTGTACGCAAATTTTGCCCAGGTCGATCTGGCCGAACTGCGGCGCTACGCGGATTTGGGTGTGGATTTGGCGCAGGGTTCGGGCTCGGTGCGGGCTTGGGTTGATGTCGCCTATGGCCAGGCCACTGGGTCTGTAGCGGACCTCGCTCTGGACAACGTCAAGCTCACCCTCAACCCCAAGCTGGACGCGCTTGCCCTGCGGGGTGTCACCGGACGTCTGGGCGCAAAGAGACTGGAAAGGGGAGTGGAGTTTTCTACCCAGGCCCTGCAATTTGAAACACTGGATGGCCTGCGCTGGCCCGGTGGAAATGTGCGCGTCGCGGTGTTTGATGGCGACGCCCGCAAAGTGACCCACGGTGAGTTTGCGGGGGATAGGCTGGACCTGGAGGCGATGGCGCAAATTGCCGGGCGCCTGCCGCTGGATGATGCATTGCGCAAAACTCTGGCGCAGTTGGCCCCAAAAGGGCTGATCGAACAGGTACAGGCGTCCTGGGAAGGACCGGTAGAGAAGCCAGGTCGATATACAGTCAAGGGTCGTGGCCGGGAGCTGGAGATTGCAGCCCGTGCGGCACAGGATGGCGCCCGCCCCGGGTTCAGGGGTGCAGATATTGACTTTGATTTCAACCAGTCGGGCGGTCAAGCCAACTTGGCTATGAAAACCGGTTCCATTGACTTGCCCGGCATTCTTGATGATGCACGGGTTTCAGTGGACCAGTTGAGCACCGATGTGCAATGGAAATCCAATGGTGTCCACATCAGCATCGCGCTGCCCAATCTGCGTTTCGCCAACGCCGATGCACAAGGTGAGGCCCAGATCAAATGGCAAACTGCTGCACCCACTGCCAGCAGCAATGTGGCGCAAAGTGCAAGTGCAAGTGGCCTCCCCGGCTTGCTGGACGCGCAGGGTGTTCTCAGCCGGGTCGATGGAGCACGGGTGCACCGCTACCTCCCGCTGGGCATGCATAAGGAGGTGCGTGACTATGTGCGGGATGCAGTTGTGGCTGGGGCTGCCACCAATGTCAAATTCAAGGTCAAAGGCAATCTGAACGACTTTCCGTTCAACACTGCCAAACAAGGGGACTTTCGCATTTCAGCGGACTTGAACAACGTCACCTACGCCTACGCGCCCTCCAGCCTGTTGCCTAAGGACAGCCCGCAGTGGCCTTCGCTGACGCAGGTTGCCGGTGAGCTGGTGATTGACCACGCAGTGTTGCAGGTCAAGGGTGCTCGGGCCACCGTAGTCGCCATGCCGGGCCTGCGCATTGCCAAGGCCAACGCGGTGATTGACAACCTGTATTCCGGGGCCACCGTGGCAGTCACCGCCGAGGCACAAGGTCCGTTGACCGACTTATTGGACGTTGTCAATGGCTCTCCATTGGGCCCCATGATGGGGAAGGTACTGGACCGCGCCAGCGCAACCGGGTCGGCGGACTACCGCTTCAAACTGGCGCTTCCGATTGCCGCCGTGGACCGTGCCACCGTGCGCGGCTCCATCACCCTGGCTGGAAATGATTTGCAGGTAACACCCGATACGCCCCGTCTTTCGCGCACGCGAGGAATCATCAACTTTTCGGAAACCGGGTTTTCGGTCGCTGGCGTACAGGCGCGCTCACTGGGCGGAGATGTTCGCATCGATGGTGGTCTGACGTCTGCGTCCTCGGGTCAACCGGTTGCGGCTAAGGTGGCTGCACCCCAGGTTCTGCGTTTGCAAGGAACCGCCACAGCAGAGGGCTTGCGTCAGGCGCGGGAACTCGGTTTTGCGGCCAGACTGGCCCAGTATGCCAACGGATCAACTGCCTATAGCGCAACGTTGGGTGTTCGCGGCGGCGTGCCTGAGCTGGCGGTCAGTAGCAATCTGGTGGGCATGGCGCTGACGCTACCCGCGCCCTTTGCCAAGGCAGCAGACGCGCCCTTACCACTTCGTCTGGAAACTGCCGCCATACGGGCATCGCTGCTGGCCGGGAGCGATGGAGTGGTGCATGCCCAGGACCAGTTGCAGTTTGAAGTAGGCAAAGCGGTCAGTATTGCGTACGTGCGTGACGTCTCAGGCCCCGATGCGCGCGTCGTGCGCGGCTCTATTGCGGTCGGGCTGGCGCCTGACGAGACCGCTCCTTTGTCTGCCGACGGTGTGCAAGCCAACGTCAGCATGTCCCATATCGATGTGGATGCATGGTCTGATGTGTTGTCCCACGCGGCGGCGACTGATTTATCCCCTGGCGCGGCGGCGTCAGCGGGAATGGGCTATTTGCCCACCAGCCTTGCAGTGCGCTCGCGCGAGATTCTGGTCAGTGGGCGCAAGCTGCACAACGTGGTCATCGGCGGCGGGCGCGACGGCCTGCTGTGGCGCGCCAACCTGGATGCATCCGAACTCAACGGCTATGTCGAGTATCGCCAGCCATCAGGCTCCGTGGGTGGCCGCGTGTTTGCGCGTCTGGCCCGTCTGAATGTGGCACCCAGCGCGGCGCAAGACGTTGAAAGCGTGCTCGATGAGCAACCCGCCAGCATTCCCGCACTGGACATCGTGGTGGAGGACCTGGAGTTGCGGGGCAAAAAACTCGGTCGCATTGAAATTGATGCAGTGAACCTGGGTGCGTCTGCCTCGGTCGCGGCGCGCGATGCGCCTCGCGAGTGGCGCCTCAACCGGTTCAATATCACTACGCCCGAGGCGGTATTGACGGCCAATGGCAACTGGCTCAACATTGCGGGGGCGACCCCGCCGGCAAGTGGCAGCAGCATCAAAGAGCGTCGGCGCACGGAGATGAATTTCAAACTCGACATTGCCGACGCCGGTCAGCTGTTAACCCGCTTTGGTATGAAAGATGTGGTTCGCAAGGGCCATGGCAAGGTCGAAGGCCAAGTCACCTGGATGGGCTCACCCATCACGCTGGACTACCCCAGCCTGGGCGGCAGCTTCAATGTCAACGTGGAGACCGGTCAGTTTTTGAAGGCAGACCCGGGTCTCGCCAAACTGCTGGGGGTATTGAGCCTGCAATCGCTACCGCGACGCCTGCTACTGGACTTCCGGGATGTATTCAGCGAAGGCTTTGCGTTTGACTTTCTCCGGGGTGATGTAACCATTACACAGGGCATTGCCCGCACCAGTAACCTGCAGATGAAGGGTGTCAATGCGGCAGCGTTGATGGAAGGCGAGGCCGACATTGCCAAGGAAACCCAAAACATCAAGGTGGTCGTGGTGCCTGAAATCAATGCGGGTAGCGCCTCGCTACTGGCGTCCTACATCAACCCGGTGTGGGGAATCGGCAGTTTTTTGGCGCAGCTGATCCTGCGTCGCCCGTTGCTGGACGCAGTAACCAAAGAGTTTCTGGTCGATGGCACCTGGGTCGATCCGCGCGTGACCGAGGTGGCACACAGGTCGGGCACTGCTCCAGATCCGGAAAAACCAAAGGAAACGCCATGAAAGTTGCCGCCATCCAGATGGTTTCGACGGGGGTGTTGTCGGACAACCTGCTGCAAGCGCGTACGTTGCTGGAACAGGCAGCGCAGGAGGGCGCTGAGGTGGCGGTGTTGCCAGAATACTTTTGTCTGATCGGCCAGCACGACGCCGACAAACTCGCCATTCAGGAATCATTCGGCAGCGGCCCGGTCCAGCAATTTCTCTCTGGCGCGGCGCGTGCACTGGGTCTGTGGCTGGTAGGTGGCACCCTGCCATTGTCGGGCACCAGCCCTGACCGGGTTTACAACAGCTCCCTGGTGTTCAACCCGCTGGGCGACTGCGTAGCGCGTTACGACAAGATCCATCTGTTCCGTTTCGACAATGGCACCGAGGCCTACGACGAATCCCGCGTGCTGGACCGGGGCGGCCATCCCCAGCGCTTTGCGTTGCCCTCCAAAGACGGACATGTGTGGCAGATTGGTTTGAGCGTGTGCTACGACTTGCGCTTTCCCGAGCTGTACCGTGCCTATGCCCAAGAAGGTGTGGACCTGATTCTGGTGCCCAGCGCATTTACCCACACCACGGGACAGGCACATTGGGAGGTGCTGCTGCGCGCCCGTGCCATCGAAAACCTGAGCTTTGTGGTCGCTGCTGCTCAAGGTGGTGTGCACCCCAATGGCCGGCGCACCTGGGGCCAGTCGCTGCTGATTGACCCTTGGGGCGAGGTGATGGCTCAGCGGGCGCAGGAGCCGGGTGTGGTGTGTGCCGAGCTGCATGCCGCCAGCCTGAATCAGCGACGCTCCCAATTGCCTGCTTTGCTTCACCGGGTGCTGTAGGTTGGCAGGGATTTGACTCAATTTGCTATGAAAATGAGAGCTTGTTACGCACATTTGACGGGGTCTAGGGGGTATTTTCGTCAGCAATTTCCCCGGTGGATGCAGTTTTGGGGGCATCCAGCGCAGGATCGGCTTCCACTATCTCGCCATGCTTGCGGCCTGAAAACATGGTCCACCAAATGATCCCTACGAGAATCAGCCCTGCACCAAGGGCTTCCAGCAATAGCAAGGTCATCCGTCGTCTCCTGTTGTTGGGGTGGCTTGGGGTGATTGTAGGAAACCTGGTTGCCTGCGGCAGTGCGCCTCGGGTCAGCCTGCCGCGCTCTGATGTAGCGCGGCAGCCGGGTGCACCCGCTGCTGGGCCCATGCCGCCCGCAACCGACATCGCGGGATCGGTGAGCCCAGGCAAAGGGCGATGGGTGAGCGCGCCATGGGCCGATCTGCCGGGCTTTGCGGCCGACAATTTGTTTGAGGCCTGGAACGCCTGGCTTAAAAGCTGCGAGCGCCCGGTCGGCACTTTTGCGCCCCTGTGCCCGGATATTCGTCGCCTGAGCATTGGCAGTGCAGAGGAGCAGCGCACCTGGATGCAGGATCGGTTGCAACCCTTCCGGGTGGAGTCGGCGCAGGGCGAGGCCATTGGTTTGTTGACCGCTTATTTTGAGCCGGTTCTGGAGGCCAGTCGCCTGCCCGCAGCGGGGTTTTCCATCCCGCTCTACCAGCAGCCCGTGGGATTGGCCCGGCGTAAGCCCTGGTTTACCCGGCAGGAAATGGACACCCTGCCCGAGGCGCAGGCAGCGCTGCGGGGCCGCGCCATTGCGTATTTGGCTGACCCGATTGACGCGCTCAGCCTACAGATCCAGGGCTCGGGGCGCGTGCGCATCATTCAGAGCGACGGCAGCCAGCGCTGGGTTCGCCTGTCGTACGGCGGCACCAACGACCAACCTTACCGCAGCGTGGGGCGCTGGTTACTCGACCAGGGGTTGGTCAAGGATGCCTCCTGGTCTGGCATCAAGGCCTGGCTGGCGCAAAATCCCCAGCGCCAGCAGGAACTGCTGTGGAGTAACCCCAGGGTGACATTTTTCCGCGAAGAAGACATCGCCGAGCGCGACATATCCGAGGGGCCGCGCGGCGCCCAGGGCGTGGCACTGACGCCGGGGCGCTCCATCGCAGTAGACCCAGTCAATATTCCATACGGCACACCGGTCTGGCTGGCTTCCAGTGGCCCCAAAACCAGTCTGCAAAAATTGGTGTTGGCGCAGGACACCGGCAGCGCCATTACCGGTGCGGTGCGGGCGGACTACTTTGTGGGCGGCGGGCCAGAGGCGGGTGAGTTGGCCGGGCGCCTGCGCCAACCGCTGCAGATGTGGGTTTTGTGGCCAAAGCAGGCCAGATAACGTTACTATGTTCGGTATATTCGGTTCAACCCATTTTTCGCGGAACTAGCCATGAACACATCCATGCGGGACATTGACGAACGCACCAACCTGGCTGCCAACAGCATGTTTGAATTGCTGCTGTTCCGCTTGGGCGAAGCGCCCGGCACAACGCGGCGCGAGCTGTTTGGCATCAACGTGTTCAAGGTGCGTGAGATTCTGGTCATGCCCGAGATCACCGCCATGGTCAATATGCCACCCACCGTCATGGGTGTGGCCAATATTCGTGGTCAGATGATCACCGTGATCAACCTGCCCGCCGTGGTGGGTTGCACACCGAAGCAAGGACTCGGCATTTTGCTGGTGACCGAATTTGCCCGCACCACCCAGGCGTTTGCGGTGGAAGAGGTCAACGAAATTGTGCGACTGGAGTGGAAGCACGTGCTGTCGGCTGAGCACAGTGGTGGTGGCTTGGTGACTAGCATCGCCAGGCTGGATGGCAGCGCCGAAAACACCCGCCTTGCCCAGGTGCTGGACGTGGAGCAGATTCTGCGGGACGTGATGCCCAATGAACACAAATCGGACATCGACGAAACCAAGATCGGTGCCGTCAAGATACCCCCCGGCACAGTGGTGCTGGCGGCTGATGACTCTCCGGTGGCCCGCATGATGATCGAGCAGGGCCTCAAAGCCATGGGCGTTCCCTACGTCATGACCAAAACCGGTCAGGAAGCCTGGAACATGCTGGAGTCGATCCGTGTCAAGGCCGAGGCGGAAGGCAAAACTGTGCAGGACAAGGTGGCTCTTGTGCTGACCGACCTGGAAATGCCGGTGATGGACGGTTTTACCCTGACCCGCAATATCAAGCAGGACGGCCGCTTCAAGGGCATTCCGGTCATCATCCACTCCTCGCTCACCGGCACCGCCAACGAAGGCCATGTGAAGAGCGTGGGCGCGGACGCCTATATCGCCAAGTTCGTGGCCGAAGAGCTGGGTGCCACCATTCGCCAGGTCCTGTCGCGGTAAGGTGTTAAATCGGGCTGCAGCCCCCGTGAAATGTGCGCAGCTAGCTATAATAATCATAGCTAAGTCTTCCTTCAAGAATTGGCACCGGAGTCACGCCCATGAATGCACCCCTGCCTGATCACATCCTCAAGGCGCTTCAAACCGTCACGCTGGACGACAAATACGCGCTGGACTACGGCCACGCCTTCATGAGTGGCGTGCAGGCGCTGGTCAAGTTGCCCATGCTGCAGCGCCTGCGAGACCAGCGTGCCGGCAAGAACACGGCGGGCTTCATCAGCGGCTACCGCGGATCGCCATTGGGTACGTACGACCAGTCGTTGCAAAAGGCCGAGAAATACCTCAAGGCCCACCACGTCGTGTTCCAGCCTGGCGTCAATGAGGAACTGGCCGCCACAGCTATCTGGGGCACGCAGCAACTGGGCTTCGCGCCACCGGGCTCCAATAAATACGATGGCGTGTTCGGCATCTGGTACGGCAAGGGTCCGGGCGTGGACCGCTGCTCCGACGTGTTCAAACACGCCAACATGGCCGGTACCACGCCCTGGGGTGGCGTGGTTGCAGTGGCGGGGGATGACCACATTTCCAAGAGTTCCACTGCAGCCCACCAGAGCGACCACATCTTCAAGGCCTGCGGCACGCCGGTGTTCTTCCCGGCCAACGTGCAGGAGATTCTGGACCTGGGCATCCACGCTTTTGCCATGAGCCGCTTCTCGGGCGTCTGGACCGGCATGAAGACGATCCAGGAGATCGTGGAAAGCAGCGCCACCGCCATGATCGATCCGGACCGGGTGCAGATCCAGATCCCCACCGACTTCGTGATGCCACCCGGTGGGCTGCACATCCGCTGGCCCGACGCCGCGCTGGAGCAGGAAGCCCGCTTGTTTGACTACAAGTGGTATGCCGCACTGGCCTACATCCGCGCCAACCGCTTGAACTACAACGTCATCGAGGGTCCGAATGACCGCCTGGGACTGATCGCCAGTGGCAAGGCCTACAACGACACGCGCCAGGCCCTGCTGGACCTGGGTCTGGACGATGCCACTTGCCGGCGCGTCGGCATCCGGCTGCACAAAGTCGGCGTGGTGTGGCCGCTGGAAGCCCAGTTGACCCGTGAATTTGCCACCGGCCTGCAAGAGATTTTGGTGGTGGAAGAAAAGCGCCAGGTCATTGAATACCAGTTGAAGGAAGGCCTGTACAACTGGCGCGCCGACGTGCGCCCCCGCGTGCTGGGCAAGTTCAACGAGGCCGAGTCCGATGCGTCGGGCTTTGGCAGCGGTGGCGAGTGGGGCATGGCCAATCCGCATGCCAACACCCTGCTCCGTGCCAATGCCGATTTGTCGCCCGCCATCATCGCGCGTGCCATTGCCAAGCGCATCACGCTGATGGGTGTGGACAGCGATATCGCAGCGCGCATCGACGCCCAACTGGCCATCCTGAACGCCAAGGAAAGCGCCATGCAGGTGCTGGAAGTGAACCGGGCCAAGGCCGAGATCAAGCTGGGGGATCGTCAACCGTGGTTCTGCTCGGGTTGCCCGCACAACACCAGTACCAAGGTGCCCGAAGGCTCACGCGCCATGGCCGGCATCGGTTGCCACTTTATGACGGTGTGGATGAATCGCTCCACTGTTGGTTTCACGCAAATGGGTGGCGAGGGAGTGCCCTGGGTGGGGCAGCAGCCCTTCAGCAACGACCAGCACATGTTTGCCAACCTGGGAGACGGCACCTACTTCCACAGCGGCCTGCTGGCGGTGCGCCAGAGCATCGCGGCGGGCGTCAACATCACCTACAAAATCCTGTACAACGATGCGGTGGCCATGACCGGTGGCCAGCAAATTGGGGAGCGCCCCGAGGGTCATTCAGTGATGCAAATCGCGCAAAGCATGCGCGCCGAGGGTGCAGTCAGGATTGTGGTGGTGACGGACGAACCTCAAAAGTACGAGCAGATGGCCTTGGCCGAAGGCGTGACGGTGCACCACCGCGACGATCTCGACACCATCCAGAAAGAGTTTCGCACTATCAAGGGTACTACGGTCATCATCTATGACCAGACCTGTGCGACCGAAAAGCGCCGCCGCCGCAAGCGCGGCACCCTGGTGGACCCGGCCAGGCGCGTGGTCATCAACGAGTTGGTGTGCGAGGGGTGTGGCGACTGCGGTGTGCAGAGCAATTGTGTCAGCGTTGAGCCGCTGGAAACCGAATTTGGTCGCAAACGCCAGATCAACCAGAGCACCTGTAACAAGGATTTCAGTTGTGTGAAGGGCTTTTGCCCCAGCTTTGTGACGGTAGAGGGCGGGCAACTGCGCAAGAAGGCCAAGGCACAGACG
Organism: uncultured beta proteobacterium; assembly: GCA_903945325.1. Classification (GTDB taxonomy): domain Bacteria; phylum Pseudomonadota; class Gammaproteobacteria; order Burkholderiales; family Burkholderiaceae_C; genus Allorhodoferax. The sequence goes on from CAJAVE010000131.1 coordinate 31,995, forward strand.
TCGTCATCGCCCGATCCAGGTCATTTGCCTGAGCCTTCCATTCCCCGGTTGACCAGCGCCGCGCAGGCTCTGGCAGATCAGTCCCGATCCGGTGCCTGGGGCATCATCGTCGCGGGAGTGGGTGGCACCGGCGTCATCACCATTGGCCAGTTACTGGGTGTCGCGGCACATCTGGAAGGCAAAGGCGTGGTCACGCAAGATGCTGGCGGTCTGGCGCAAAAGGGCGGCGCTACCTGGAGTCATGTGCTGATTGCTGCCGAACAGGCCGACATTCGAACCACCCGCGTCAGTATGGCCTCGGCCGATCTGGTGATTGGCTGCGACCCGATTGTGGTGGCGGGCAAGGAGACGGTGTTGCGCATGCGCGAGGGCCGTACCCATGTGGCGCTCAATTCCCATAGTGCGCCCACGGCCGCTTTCGTCTCCCAGCCCAACTGGACCAACCCGGGCAAGGAATGCCTGGCCGAAATTGTCCGCGTGGTGGGTGAAGAGGGTGTCGGCTGGTTTGACGCCGATGCCATTGCCACCCAGTTCCTGGGCGACAGTATTTACACCAACCCCATCATGCTGGGCTATGCTTGGCAAAAAGGCTGGATTCCGCTGCAACTGGCCTCTCTGATTCGCGCCATCGAGCTCAATGCCGTGGCGGTGGAGAACAACAAGACCGCCTTCGCCTGGGGCCGCAAGGCCGCCTTGGACTGGCCCGCCGTGCAACAACTGCTGAACCCGGGTCAGGTAGTGACTTTCACGCCGCGCACCACGCAGTCGGTGGACGACATGGTTGCCAAGCGCGTCGAGTTTTTGACCGGCTACCAGAATGCTGCCTACGCGGCCCAATATGTTAGTTTTGTGGCGCTGGTGCGCGGTGCAGAAGAGCGTGTTGCCAGTCCTGCCGCTACGGGCGATGCCAAACCGGCAACCCTGCCACTAACCCAGGCCGTGGCGCGCTACCTGTTCAAGCTGATGGCCTACAAGGATGAATACGAGGTGGCTCGCCTGCACACTGATGCCGCCTTCCTGGCCAAAATTGGCACCCAGTTCGAAGGTAACTTCAAACTCCACTACCAGTTGGCACCACCGCTGCTGGCAGAACGCAACACGGTGGGCGAGTTGCAGAAACACGCTTATGGCCCCTGGATGCAGACGGCATTTCGCCTGCTGGCGCCGTTTAAAGTGTTGCGCGGTGGTGTGCTGGACGTGTTCGGGTACTCAGATGAACGCCGTCACGAGCGCGCGTTGGCGTCTGAGTACCGCGCCGCCATCGAGGCCATGTTGCCCAAGTTGACGACTGCCAACCGGGATGCCGCAGTGGCTTTTGCCCGATTGCCGGAGCAAATCCGCGGCTTTGGCCACGTCAAGGCGCGCCATTTGACGGCTGCGCGCCTGCAATGGACGGAGTTGGTGAAGCAGTTTCATAACGGCGGGTAGCAATACGCGCCATGGTGCATTGCGGGCGTTTCGGAGTGAAAAAGGTAACAGGTTGTCCAAACGGACAGCAGTTGGCGCGGCCCATTACAATCGCGGGTTAACCATTTGTGGCTACGCTGCCTGTCTTTGGGCGGTGAGCGGTTTTGTGTCCTTTGTTTTGTGGAGTTCCCTTCGTGTTTATTTCTTCCGCTTTTGCCCAAACCGCCCCCGCAGCAGCAGCCGGAGGCGACATGCAGTCGTCCCTGATGAGCATGCTGCCGCTGGTTTTGATGTTCGTGGTCCTTTACTTTGTCATGATCCGCCCTCAGATGAAAAAACAGAAGGAGCACAAAGCCATGATTGATGCGATTGCCAAGGGCGACGAGGTGGTGACCGCCGGTGGGGTGCTGGGCAAGGTCAGCAAGATCGGTGACAGCTATGTCGGCCTGGAAGTGGCCAATGGCGTTGAAATCCAGATCCAGCGCAGCGCCGTGGTGCAGGTTTTGCCAAAGGGCACTTACAAGTAAGTCATTGCTTTTACCAGTCTGAAGTGCGAACATGAACCGTTACCCGGTGTGGAAATACGCGATTATTCTGATCGCGCTGGTGGTAGGCAGCTTGTACGCTTTGCCCAATCTTTTTGGTGAATCCCCAGCGGTTCAAGTTTCCGTTGCGAAAGCCAGCTTGAAGCTGGAGGCTGCGACGTTGGCCCGCGTGGAGGACGCACTCAAGGTGGCTGGTATTGCTGCAGATGCCGTCTCGATGGAGGGAACGTCTATCCGCGCCCGGTTTGGTAGCACTGACGTACAACTGAAAGCCAAGGACGCAATACAAAAGGCGCTCAATCCTGATGCTGCAAATCCGTCCTATGTTGTAGCCCTGAATCTGTTGTCGCGATCACCAGCTTGGCTCACTGGGCTGCATGCTTCACCCATGTACTTGGGGCTGGATTTGCGTGGTGGCGTGCACTTCATGCTACAGGTAGACATGCAGGCGGCGTTGTCCAAGCGGGCGGAATCATTGGCGGGTGATATCCGTACCACATTGCGCGAAAAGAATGTGCGTCATAGCGGCATCAGTCGCGTCGGGCAAACCATAGATATCCGGTTCCGTGATGCAGCAACCGCCGAGTCGGCGCGACGCATCATTCAGGAACAATTTGCCGAGTTGACCACGGTCGAGACGCCGGAGGGCGCCGATGTCAAGATGGTTGCTTCAATCAAACCAGTCTCAGCCCGCACCATTCAGGATCAGGCGCTCAAGCAAAACATCACAACACTGCACAACCGTATCAACGAACTCGGTGTGGCCGAGCCCGTCATTCAACAGCAGGGTCTGGACCGCATCGTGGTGCAATTACCTGGCGTGCAGGACACGGCCAAGGCGAAGGATATTTTGGGCCGCACCGCAACTCTGGAGTTGCGTATGGTGGATGAAGGTACAGAAGCGCGTTCAGCGGAAATGGGAACAGGGCCAGTTCCATTTGGGTCCGAACGCTTTCTGGAACGCAATGGCCAGGCCGTGATTGTCAAGAAGCAGGTTGTTATTACTGGAGACAGCTTGACAGATGCACAGCCAGGGTTTGACTCCCAGACTCAGCAGCCGAAAGTGGACCTCACTGTAGATGCCAAGGGCGGCCGCATCATGCGGGATGTCAGTCGTGAGAACCTTAAGAAGCGCATGGCGATACTTTTGTTCGAAAAGGGAAAGGGCGAAGTCTTGACGGCTCCGGTCATCCAGGGTGAACTGGGAAACCGTTTTCAGATTTCGGGCTCCATGACCGTCTCTGAAGCGAGCGACTTGGCCCTGCTATTGCGTGCTGGTTCTCTGGCTGCCCCGATGGAAATCATTGAAGAGCGCACCATTGGCCCCAGTCTTGGAGCTGAAAACATCGCAAAAGGCTTCAACAGTGTGACCTGGGGGTTTCTCGCAGTGGCCCTCTTCATGTGCGTTTATTACATGTTGTTCGGCGTGATTTCCAGCATTGCGCTCGCATTCAACCTGTTGCTGCTTGTGGCGGTGCTGTCCATGCTGCAAGCCACACTGACCTTGCCAGGTATGGCTGCCATGGCGTTGGTCTTGGGTATGGCGATTGACGCCAACGTGCTGATTAACGAGCGGATACGCGAGGAACTGCGCGGAGGCGCTTCACCGCAGGCCGCCATTCACGCAGGTTATGACCGCGCCTGGGCCACCATCATTGACTCAAATGTGACAACTTTGATTGCGGGCCTGGCTCTGCTTGCATTTGGCTCAGGTCCGGTGAGGGGATTTGCGGTGGTTCACTGCCTGGGTATTTTGACCAGCATGTTCTCCGGTGTTTTCTTCTCGCGTGGCGTGGTCAATTTGTGGTACGGTCGCCAGAAGAAGCTTAAGAGCGTGTCCATTGGAACGGTTTGGCGGCCTGATTCTGACAGTCAGGTCACGACAAACTAAAGGAATCAGGCATGGAATTCTTCAAAATCCACCGTGACATTCCGTTCATGCGGCATGCATTGGTGTTCAACTTGGTATCGCTGCTGACATTTCTGGCGGCCGTATTTTTCCTGTTTTCGCGCGGATTGCATCTGTCGGTGGAGTTCACTGGCGGGACATTGATGGAGGTTAGCTACTCACAGCCTGCCGATCTCAACACCATTCGCAACAGCGTGGCAGCCCTGGGCATCAATGATGTACAGGTGCAGAACTTTGGCACGGCACAGGATGTGCTTATCCGTATGCCCGTACAAAAGGGAAGTACATCAGGCGCTCAAAGTGAGCGGGTTATGGCGACCCTGAAAGCAGGTGACGCCAGCGCCACCCTAAGGCGCACCGAGTTCGTCGGACCGCAAGTCGGTGATGAATTGGCTGTAGATGGCCTCAAGGCCTTGGCAAGCGTGATTGTTGGCATCATGCTGTACTTGGCGATACGCTTTGAGTGGAAATTCGCCGTGGCAGCCATCATCGCAAATTTGCATGATGTGATTATTATTCTCGGATTTTTTGCTTTTTTTCAGTGGGAGTTCTCGTTGCCGGTGCTGGCGGCAGTGCTGGCGGTTCTAGGCTATTCGGTGAACGAATCGGTCGTTATCTTTGACCGAATACGTGAAAATTTTCGTCGCTACCGCAAGATGAATACGGTGCAGATCATCGATAACGCCATCACATCCACCATCAGCCGCACCATCATTACCCACGGCTGCACCCAACTCATGGTGTTGTCCATGCTGCTGTTTGGTGGCGCGACCTTGCACTACTTTGCGCTGGCGTTGACGATTGGCATTTTGTTTGGCATTTATTCGTCCGTGTTTGTCGCGGCTGCCATCGCCATGTGGCTGGGTATCCAGCGTGAAGACCTGATCAAAGGCCCGCTCAAAAAAGAAGGGGACCCGACGGACCCCAATGCTGGCGCTTCTGTCTGATTCTTTCCTGATTTATGGCCACAACACCCGGTTCATCCACTCTCACTCCACGGCAGCAATTTGCCCGTGCGGTGCGCGAGCGCTTTCTGGCTGAGGCGGTACAGGCGATGATTGAAATCAGTGGCGCAGTGCATGAACAGGTCACCACATTGATGGATGAACCCAGCAATGCACGCGAAAGCCAGGAGCGTCGCGATGTTTGGATGGCCTACAAAAAGTGCCGTCCTTTGTGGGTGGAGGGCACTAAAACGGCGTGGCGCGAATGCCTTGATCCGCCCAAGGTCAAGAAACATGCCAGCCTCGAGGTCGCAGGCCTTCAACTGGTGGGTACGGAAGTCGTTGAGAACAAGATTCTGGCATCCCGGATGGTGATGGCGGTGATGGACAAAGTGAACAGCCAGTTTGAAGACCTGAGGCTGCGCATGCAGTTCCTGGAAGGTACTGAAGAGCTTGCAGGACATGATTTGTTGCGCCCTGAAGTACTCGTCCTGCTGCTGGTTGAGCAATGGGCCAACTCGGGAATGCCGGGCGATTCATGGGCGACGGTCAATGAGGTAGTGCAAAAGCTTTTGATCGAACGCCTCAGGACCGCTTATGCCAATGCCAATGACGTGATGATCAATAAGGGTGTCATGCCCACGATTGAGCTCAAGGACAGAGTCAAGAGCCCTGCTCGAAGTACGGCTTCTCCCGCTCGGCCGCGTCACGCACCGATCACACACAACCAATCGCCAGCGGCAGAAAGCGGTCAATCCGGGTACGGTGATGTGGGTCGGAGTAATGCGGGTCAAGCACAGGGTTCTCAGACATTCGATTCAGTGGACAATGGCTCGGCACAACGACCGACGGGTGGTTTTTTTGGTGGTCGCCTGGGTTGGGGTTCCAAACAACAGGAGCCTCAAGGCGCTGTCGGTGCACCGGAGCCAGCTTCTGGCCAGAGTAGCGGCTCGTCTTCTTCTGCTACCCCTTTCTGGAAGCAATCCTCCGGAATGCAAAATGGCGGAAGCCAAGGTAACTTTGCATCTGAAGAAACACGGATGATGACTGCAGCGACGCCGATGGCGCGGGCTCGCAGTAGGGCACAAGGTGTGATTGGCCAGATTCGACGGTTGTTTGTCAGCCATGTTGGAGGTGACTTTGGCGATAGCGGGCACCACCCCTCACCCGCGTTGGCGGCAGCCATGGCCCCGCCGTCACCCGGCCAGTCGCCTGCGTACGCCAGTGGTGGCACGCTCTATGAAGATTACAGTCCTGCGGGGGTTGCCCGTGTGGCGGGGGATTTGCGTGAGAAAACTGCAGCACTAAAAAAGAAGGCCGAGACCAAGGGTGAAAAGGCAACGATTGAAATCGTTGCTCTCATGTTTCAGGCCATTTTGGCTGAGGAGCGTATTCCTCCAGGCATTCGGGTGTGGTTTGCCCGCTTGCAGATGCCCGTGCTTCGCATGGCGCTGGAGGATTCTGATTTTCTCGGAACCACGACGCATCCAGCCCGTTTGCTGATTGATCGAATGGGGTCTTGCGTGATGGGCTTTGACTCCTCCGGTATCCAGGGCAATGCCATGGAGCTGGAGGTCAAACGCATTGTGCAAGTAATCGAGCAATACCCAGAAACTGGTAAGAAGGTTTATCAGGTTGTTTACGAGGAATTCCAGAAGTTCCTGTCCAAATTTCTGACTGAAAAAGGCTCCACCCAAAAAGTCGTCAGTGTTGCGCAGCAGGTTGAGCAAAAGGAAACGCTTGCCATTCAGTACACCATTGAAATGCGCAACATGCTCAAAGACATGCCGGTACGCGATGAGATTCGTGAGTTTCTTTTCAAGGTCTGGGCTGAAGTGCTGGCGGTTGCAGCCGTGCGCAAAGGCCCACAGAACAAAGACACACTGACATTGAAGAAATCTGCAACCGACTTGGTTTGGGCAGCGAGCGCGAAACCCAATCGCGCAGATCGCGCGCGCGTCATTCAGGATTTACCCAATCTGCTTTTGCGTCTGCGTTCTGGCATGACGCTCCTGGCGATGGCACCGTCTGAGCAAGACGCACACATCAAGACGGTCAGCGATACGCTGGCGGATGCTTTTCTGTCCAAAACACAGGCGATTCCCCAGGCCAAGATTGATGCCATGGCGCAGCGCTTGGGCAACCTGGAGGATTTTGTATCAGAGGATGGCATGGGCGATTTGCCGCTGGATGCCGAGAGTATTGAAATGATGCTTGGAATTGATGCCTCAGCCATTGAAGTGGTTGGCAATGGTGGCTCCAAGCCGACCGCAGCCATGACTGCTTGGGCGCAAGAATTGCAGCTGGGGTCCTGGTTTACGCTGGACCACAACAATCAGATTACCCAGGTGCAGTTTGCCTGGCGCAGTGACCGCAAACACTTGAATTTGTTTGCGTCGAGTTCAGGTAAGAGCTATTTGATACAAGGTGGGCGTCTGGCGGCATACCTGCAGGCGGGCCTGCTTTTGCCACAAGAGGAAGAGACGCTGACAGTGCGCGCCACCCGCGACGCTTTGTCCAAGATCGAAGCCAATCCAGAACGTTTGATGAACTGACCCCTTTGTGGTGGTCTTAATGTGCGACGCGCTCCAAGTTGTCGTCGCAGAGTTCATCCAGAACCAGTGCATCGGGTTCTTGACCAAAACTCCAATAAACCATCAGGATGATGATCTTCAAGTCATCCAGAGAAACGGGTTCGCCAGGCGCAGCCATGGCTCGCTCGATAATCACTTCCCGCATCGACGCAGGCAACACCCCGGCAGATTCCAGAAAGCTGATGAACCCCATGCACTCTTGCCCAAGATGGTTTTGCTCTCCCAGTGGATAGATGCGGACACTGGTTGGACAAGGCTCACGCAGCCATGGCTCTGGCGGCACAAGTTGTGAGGTGCCTGCAAAACCATTGGAGCCTCTGGCGGCGGTATTGAGACCGGTAAGCCAATTCAACGCGTCCTCAATTTCTTCGGAATCAAAACCAACGGCGTTGAGTTTGCGCTCCAAGTGGGCGGGTTCCGGGCAACTGTCACCGGCGTAGTAGTTTTCGTAAACGAAGACAAGTACTTCAAACATGTCGCCAATATAGCGCAGAAAATCAGGCATCCCAAGGGGCGTCCGACTTTCCCCTCTATTTCTCGTTTTGCCGCCCCTGGGGCCGTCGAAATCGGGACTTATGCGCGGACCAGGCGTTGGAACAAACCGCCCGGCAGTCGAGAGAGTTGGTCATGAATTTCAAGTTCCATCAACCTTGCCTGCAAAGTCGCAGTATCCAGGCCGGTACGCGCCTGTAAGGCATCGAGCCCGAGGGGACCAAACCCCAGCGCGTCAAGCAATGCATCGCCGCTGTCCGGTTGGTCACCGGTTTCCGCATCACCGGAGTCGGCTGCCTCAGAGGAGGTGCTCATATCCGCTCCCAATTCTTCAAGAATGTCCTCTGCACTTTCTACGAGTTTTGCGCCTTGCTTGATCAATGCATGGCAGCCGCGCGCTTGCGTGGAGTGGATAGAGCCGGGTATGGCGAATACATCCTTGCCCTGTTCGGACGCCGAGCGTGCGGTAATCAGGGAACCCGACTTCAGAGCTGCCTCGACCACCAGAGTGCCCCGGGATAACCCTGCAATGATTCGGTTGCGTTTGGGGAAATTGGCAGAAATTGGGGGTGTACCCAGCGGGTACTCACTTAGCAAAACGCCACGCTGGACAATGCGGTGGGCCAGATCCCGGTGCTGGCTCGGGTACACGCGGTCCAAGCCGGTACCAACGACTGCTATGGTCGCCAACTGGCCATCCAGTGAACCGTCCAGTGCACCCTCATGGGCAGCCCCGTCAACCCCTAACGCCATACCCGACACGATGGTCAGCCCGGCCTGGGCCAGTGCTTGAGAGAACTGTCGCGCATTGACGATCCCTTGCGGAGTCGGATTGCGACTTCCCACCACGGAGATACACCGCGATATGGTGGCTCTCAACCCCTCGTTGCTCCAGATTTCAGCCGCGCCTTTGCCATATAAGAGCAATGGCGGATCATCCATATTCAACAGTGACTGCGGATACGCCCGGTCGCCCAGTGTCAATACACGGTGTTGCTCGGGATTCTTCTGAAGCCATTGCCAAGTGGTTTCCAGCAAGGATGGCAGCAGCGCGGGTTCTTGGTGAAGTGCCGCTCTGAGACGCGAACTGACGACTTGTTCCAGCGAAAGTGACGACGCTGCAAAGATCTGCTGTGGCAAACCAAAGGCAGTCAACAGTTGCCGCGCCGTGGAGTTGCCAACGCCGGGAGTCAGCTCCAGACGCAACCAGGCGGAAAGCTCCTCGCGGTCTATGGACCAGTCCGATGTCGCCACAAAGCCTGTCCGTAGTAGACCAATGCTGGTAACACTAGTGACGCGGGTTGATCAGGCGATCACCCACGCGCACGCCGTCGGTTATCTCAAGAATCAAGGCGTAGGAGACGCGTTCAAAGGTTCGAAACACCATGAGAAGACCATTGCGCTCGTCAGGCAACTTCATCAAGGGGCGATTGTCATCTGAGCGGTCAACCATGCTGGCACCATCTTTCAAAATGGCCAATACGACGCCCGGCTCCATACCGTCCGCGCTGCCTCGGCTGATGGCGACAACCTGGTTTTGTGCGGCATTGACCACAGCGCTACCGTAGACAGAGACAATGCGCCCGTCTACTTTTCCAACAGGTGCCCGGGGGGTGTAGGTTTGAATCTGACGGGGTGGCTCGGGCAACAGGCGATCGCCCACGCGCATTTCTTCCTTGGCGCCTGTAATGTCAATGGTGGCTGGGACCACGGCGTTGTTCTTGCTGCCATCGCGGCTTTGTACCTCGGTCGCTCCTTCTCCGCGCACCAATATTGCCTTGCCCACGTATTGCGCTTCGAAGCCCAGTACTTCGCCGGTTATTGGGTGCTTCAAAGGTGTGGCATTGCGAAAGACACGAAACTGCTTTTCGCGTGGCTGGTCGTCCGCCATGGGGGTACCCTCAGGCCCGCGGGCATACGCACGGTCACCCTTGGCTATCAATACCCTGCTTTCAAGGGCCGACACGATGCGGGGTGCTGCGCGCAATTCAGCCTCATCCACGACGATCGGTTCTGCCAGGAAAGCTTCGATGGCGCTGGAGCGAAGGGTCGGCAATGCTGAATCGGACAGCGCTTCGTATCGTGTGCGTGGAGATACTTTGACGGTTGGCGGGTCGCTTTGCTCGCCCAACAGGCGCAGGCTGGCCAGGCCATTTTTACGCTCAAGCACCAAGATCTGACCGGGATAAATGCGGTGCGGGTTCTTGATATCGTTCAGGTTCATGCCCCACAACTCGGGCCAGCGCCAAGCGCGTTTGAGAAATATCCCCGATATATCCCACAGCGTGTCACCCGATTTGATCGTATACCGGTCCGGCGCGTCGTTGGCCAGCTCACTCAGGGGCACGCCTTTTTGCGCCACTTCGTTCGCGGTTTGCTTCTGGGCTGCCGAAATGGGAAAATTTTGCGCCCAGGCCGGAGCTGTCACGAAAGCACTCGCCAAGGCGGTCAGCGCAGCCAGCTTGGCCATTGCCACGGTGGATTTGGCCATCAGGTGTATCGTCATATCGTGTTGCAGTTCCAGAAAGTAACTTGATAAGTTACGCACGATTTTGCGCTCAAGCCCTTGATTCGGCAACGTTTTTAGCCGTCTGCCTGTGCGCCACCGTCTAAAAGTGGCGAAAATAGCCACATTTTCGAAATCCGCCGGGTCGAGATCGGCCCGTATCTGGTTCACTATGGCCCTACTTCCTATCCTTTGCTACCCCGATCCCAAGCTCCACCGCGTTGCCAAGCCGGTGGCTGTCGTGGACTCCCGCATACAAACCCTGGTCGCCAATATGCTGGAAACGATGTATGCCGCCAAGGGCATCGGTCTGGCGGCTACCCAGATTGACGCGCATGAGCGGGTGATCGTGATTGACGTGTCCGAGGAACACAACGATCCCTTGGTGTTGATCAACCCCGAGTTGGTGTGGACCAGTGCTGAGACCCATCTCAATGAAGAAGGGTGTCTGTCTGTGCCGGGCATTTACGACGGTGTCCAGCGGTTCGATGCCGTTCATGTGCGGGCACTGGATTTGCAGGGACAGGCCCGCGTCATTGAAGCTGACGAGCTGTTGGCAGTGTGTGTTCAGCACGAGATGGATCACCTGATGGGCAAGGTGTTTGTGGAATACCTTTCACCCCTCAAACGCAACCGCATCAAGAAGAAAATGCTCAAAGCGCAGCGGGAGGACGCCCAGTGAGCGCACCCCTGGCGGGAGCGCAGTTGTGAAAGTCATTTTTGCTGGAACCCCTGAATTTGCGCGTGTGGCGCTGGAGCGCCTGCACGCAAGCGGCCACACCATTGCGCTGGTGCTGACTCAGCCCGACCGCCCGGCTGGCCGAGGCCTGAAGTTGCAGTCCTCCAGCGTCAAGCAGTTTGCGCTGGAGCACGGTATCCCAGTGGCCCAACCGCGCAGCCTCAAACTCGATGGCAAATTTCCGGAAGATGCTGCCAGCGCACGACAGGCTATCGCTGATGCGCAGGCCGATGTCATGGTCGTTGCAGCCTATGGATTGATCCTGCCGCAATGGGTGCTGGACGCTATGGCACCCCCGAGGGCCAAATTCGGCTGTTTGAATATCCACGGCTCACTGCTGCCACGCTGGCGCGGCGCGGCACCGATCCACCGGGCCATCGAACTGGGCGACCCCGAGACGGGCGTCACCATCATGCAAATGGATGCGGGGCTGGACACCGGTGACATGCTGTTGATGCACACGATGGCGATTGAGCCGACGGACACGACCGCAACGCTGCATGACCGCATGGCCGACCTAGGCGGAAAACTGATCGTGCTGGCGCTGGACCAGGCGGCTGGAGGGCACCTGAAGCCCATACGTCAGCCAGTCGAAGGTGTCACCTACGCCCACAAGATCGAGAAGCATGAAGCGGCGATTGACTGGATGTTGGATGCGCAAACCATCGTGCGCCGGGTGCGGGCCTTCAACCCCTTTCCGGTCGCGACTGTGGTACATCAAGGCGAAGTGATCAAGGTATGGTCGGCGCAAGCCGCGCAGGTTCGCCCAGCTGATTTGACAACTGACCTCGCTCCAAGCCCTTTGCCAGGAACTATTTTGGCAGTAGCCCCTGAGGGTATTGTGGTGACAGCTATGAATTCAATAGCAATATTGACCGAGCTACAGCGACCCGGGGGCAAGCGGCTGGCGGTTGCGGACTTTTTGCGCGGCTTTCCCCTGCAAGTCGGTCAGGTCCTTGCGTGATGGTGCGCTGGCTGGCTTGGTGGCGCCACCCGGAGTTTCAGCTCGGCTTGCGTGAAATGGCCGCAGTGTCCCCCGGCCTGGCCGCATGGGGTCTGATGACGGGTGTGGCCATGGTCAAGTCAGGCATGAGCCCACTGGAAGCGGTGGCCATGAGCTTGCTGGTGTTTGCGGGTAGTTCGCAACTGGCTGCCATTCCCCTGATTGCAGCAGGTGCGCCGGTCTGGGTGATCTGGGCCACGGCTTTTTGCGTGAACCTTCGGTTTGTGGTGTTCAGCGCGCACATGAGGCCATTTTTCATGCACCTGCCCTTGCGCTGGCGCTTGTTCAACGGCTACCTGACTGCGGACCTCAGCTACGTAATGTTCACCAAACGTTTCCCACACCCCGCTACCGATGCGATAGGGCAGCGCAATCAGCTGGCTTATCTGGGTGGAGGCAGCTTGTTCAATTGGAGCAGTTGGCAGGCTGCCAGTTTGCTGGGAATTGCGCTGGCCCATTCCATACCGACTGAATGGGGTTTGGGGTTCGCCGGGATTCTGGCGCTGTTGGGCGTGGGATGCTCTCTGGCCAGCACGACCTTGCGCCGGGTATCGGCCGGAGTTGCCGCCATGGCAGCGGTCGCTGCTTTTGCGCTGCCCTTCAAACTCAATATCGTCGTGGCCATTGCGGCGGCTGTCGCTTTGTGTTTGATGCTGGAGCACTTGCCGCCCACACGTCAGGCCCCGCCTGGCAAAGGTCCGGCATGAATCCTATGGCCATGAACCTGACTGATGGGTGGACTCTGGGTGTGATCCTGGGGCTGGCGCTGGTTACCCTGGTCACACGCTGTTTCTTTTTTCTCAGCAGCCAGCCCTGGCAGTTGCCGCACTGGGCACAGCGCGGCTTGCAGTACGCTCCTATCGCCGCGCTGTCGGCCGTTGTCTTGCCCGAAGTCGTGATGACGCAAGGGCAGTTGATTACCACCTGGCTGGATGCACGCGTGTTTGCCACGATTGCCGGAGCGGCTTATTTCTTCGCCCGCAAGGGGCAGGGTCAGGCGGTGCTGGGCACCATTGTCACTGGCATGGTCGTTTACCTGCCGCTGCACATCGGCTTGGGCTGGTAAAGGTGTAACTCGAGCGGCCCGGCGGCGAGTCGTGGCCTTCTACAATCCGGGCAGTCAGGCTATGCGCACGATGCGCGGCCCACACCTGTTCCAAACTACCCGGAGGTCTCACCGTGAACTTCATCCGTTTCTCTGATCTGTGCGCCAGCGGCAAAGTCAATGGCAAGCGCGTCTTCATCCGTGCCGACCTGAACGTGCCGCAAGACGACGCGGGCAACATCACCGAAGACACCCGCATTCGGGCCAGCGTGCCGTGCATCCAGATGGCGCTGGACGCTGGCGCTGCGGTGATGGTGACCTCGCACCTGGGTCGTCCCACCGAGGGCGACTTCAAGCCTGACGACTCCCTGGCACCCGTGGCCGCGCGCATGGGTGACTTGATGGGGCGCAATATTCCGGTAGTGGCCAACTGGGTTGACGGCGTACAGGTGCAGGCGGGTGAGCTGGTCATGCTGGAGAATTGCCGTGTCAACAAGGGCGAGAAAAAGAACAACGAAGAACTCAGCAAGAAGATGGCGGCCCTGTGCGACATCTTTGTGCACGACGCCTTTGGTACCGCACACCGTGCCGAGGCGTCGACCTATGGCATCGCCCAATTCGCGCCCATAGCGTGCGCCGGCCCGCTGCTGGCGGCTGAAATGGATGCCATCTCCAAAGCCTTGCTGGCACCCAAGCGTCCGCTGGTGGCCATCGTTGCGGGTTCCAAAGTGTCAACCAAGCTCACTATTTTGAAGAGCCTGGCCGCCAATGTGGATCAGCTCATTGTGGGGGGTGGCATTGCCAACACCTTCATGCTCGCCGCCGGTCTGAAGATCGGCAAGAGCCTGGCAGAGCCCGATCTGCTGGCCGAGGCGGTGGCCGTGATTGAAGCCATGAAAGCCCGTGGCGCGGCCGTACCCATCCCCACTGATGTGGTCACCGCCAAGACATTTGCAGCCGACGCACCGGCCACAATCAAGGCCGCGACCGACGTACAGGACGATGATTTGATTCTGGACATCGGCCCACAAACCGCCCAGGTCCTGGCGGATCAACTGATGAAGGCGGGAACCATTGTCTGGAACGGCCCGGTTGGCGTGTTCGAGTTTGCCGCCTTCGAGAATGGCACCAAAGTGATCGCACAGGCTATTGCCGCATCCAGCGCGTTTTCCATCGCGGGTGGTGGCGACACGCTGGCCGCCATTGCCAAGTACGGGATCGAGGCGCAGGTGGGTTACATCAGTACCGGTGGCGGCGCTTTTCTGGAAGTGCTTGAAGGCAAGACGCTGCCGGCTTTTGAGGTGTTATCCCGCCGATTCGCTGCATAAATATTCATTGTCGGTCAACGCCAACGGTCATGCGGCTCGCGCAGCACCCAACTGCGCCCCGCACACACGCCCCCGCCCGCTTTGTTTGGCATCGTAAAGTTGGGTATCAGCCAATCCAATCAAGGCTGCTGCGTCTTCATTGGAATCAATGTTTCGTGTGGCCACTCCAACACTGACCGTGATAACACCGGTAACGCTGGAATGCGCATGGGGAATTGACAGCGCGCGAACCTTGCGCTCCAACTCGTTGGCCAAGGACATCGCGTCATTGAATGACGTTTCGGGCAGGATGCAGGCGAATTCCTCACCACCGTAGCGTGCCACCAAATCGCCCGGCCGTTTCAGGCAAGTTTTGAGCGTGACTGCGATCTGATGCAGACAGTCGTCGCCCGCCTGATGACCGTAGTGATCATTGAAAAGTTTGAAGTGGTCTACGTCAATCATGATGGCAGACAGCGGAGAACTGCTGCGCGTTGAGCGTGCCCATTCCACGCCCAGTTGCTGGTCGAAATAACGGCGATTGAATACGCCGGAAAGGCCGTCGAGAAAGACCAGCTTACGCAGCAAATCTGACTGAAATTTCAAGGTCAGGTGGGTTTTAACCCGTGCGCGCACCACCGCCGGATTGACCGGCTTGGCAATAAAATCGACCGCACCCAGGCTAAGGCCATGGGTTTCCTGGACAGGATCGGTGTGAGCGGTGACAAAAATGACGGGGATATTGCAGGTCGCGTCATTCATCTTGAGGTGGGTGCAGACTTCGAATCCGTCCATTCCGGGCATGACGATGTCAAGGAGTACCAAATCGGGCGGATTGTTTTGGCAAATGGCCAGGGCCTGTGTGCCACAGGTGGCCATGAAAACCTGGTAGTCGCCGCCAAAAATCTGGTGCATCACCTGGATGTTGATGTGCTGGTCATCCACCACCAGCAACTTGGGTTTGCCATGGGAGCCGTCCAGCAGCACGTCCATTGGTGTATCAAGTGTGGTCATGGGTTGGGCTTAGCTCAGTTTTCAAATCAAGTTGTCCAATTGAACCACACCTTGCGCATGGGTAAAACAAGGTTTTACCCGGGATGGACCGTTGCACTGGGCGCTGTGGCGCGTGTCAAGCAGGTGATTCCCGCAAGTTGACGTTGTGCTGTAACGGCTGTTTGGGGTATCCGTGTGAAAATGGCCGCATCAATAGAGGAGACTGTTTCATGCCACGTCGCGCTACCAAGATTGTTGCCACCCTGGGCCCCGCATCCAGCGATCCCGCATTGCTGGAACAAATGATTCGTGCCGGTGTCAACGTGGTGCGACTGAATTTCAGCCACGGCAAGGCGCAGGACCATATCGACCGCGCCAGACTGGTGCGCGAGGCCGCCCAGCGCGCAGGTCGCGAAGTGGCCATCATGGCCGACCTGCAAGGCCCCAAAATCCGTGTCGGAAAGTTTGCTGAGGGCAAAGTCTTTCTGGAGCCGGGGCAAAAGTTCATCTTGGACGCCGCCCGCGCCGAACTGGGTGATATTGACGCCGTGGGGCTGGACTACAAGGCTTTGCCGCGCGAAGTAAAGGCCGGTGACGTACTGCTGCTCAACGACGGCCTGATCGTGATCACCGTGGACGCAGTCAAAGGCGAGGCGGTGCACACAACGGTCAAGCTCGGAGGGGAACTCTCCAACAACAAGGGCATCAACAAACAGGGTGGTGGCCTGACGGCGCCCGCTCTGACCGGCAAAGACATGGAGGACATCCGCACGGCCATGAGCTTTCAAGCGGACTATGTGGCGGTAAGCTTTCCCAAGAACGCGACTGACATGGAAATGGCGCGCCAGTTATGCAACGTGGCAGCGGCTGAGTACAACCACAAGCCCGGGTTGATCGCCAAAATCGAGCGGGCAGAAGCCATTCCCAAATTACTCGAAATTTTGTTGGCCAGCGACGGCATCATGGTGGCGCGTGGCGACTTGGCCGTCGAGGTAGGCAACGCCATTGTGCCGGGTCTGCAGAAACGCATGATCAAACTGGCCCGCGAGCATGACCGCGTAGTCATCACCGCCACGCAGATGATGGAATCCATGATCACCAACCCGGTACCCACGCGTGCCGAGGTCAGCGACGTGGCCAACGCCGTGCTGGACGGCACCGACGCGGTCATGTTGTCGGCCGAGACCGCCGCTGGCAAGTACCCGCTGGAAACCATCGTCGAAATGGCCAAAATTTGCCACGCCGCCGAAGGCCATGAAGACTTTGAGTTGGAAGCGGACTTCACCGGCAAGACCTTCCAGCGCATTGACCAGACCATTGCAATGGGTGCGCTGTTTACAGCCCACCACTTGGGCGCCAAAGCCATCGTGGCTATGACGGACAGTGGCTCCACGGCACTGTGGATGAGCCGCCACCTGATTCGCGTTCCGATCTATGCCCTCACCTCCAAAGTGACCACTCAGCGCAAGATGGCGTTGTATCGCAATGTACGACCCTTGTTCATTGACACCAGCGCTGACCGCGATACCGCGCTGCGAGAAGCCGAAAATCACCTCAAGGCACGTGGCATTGTGCAAAAAGGCGATGTGTACGCTATTACCTGCGGCGAACCCATGAATTCGGCAGGGGGTACCAATATGCTCAAAATTTGCCAGGTCGAGTAGTGAGAATGCCACCTGTAGCCATCCTTGAAGGCCGGACCTTGATCCTTATCAACTTGTGCCCTACGGTTGCCCCAATCGATTCGACCTGCGGGGCTAAAATCGTTCCAGGGTACTAGTTACCACGTGGTTACCGCACTCGGTAGCCAAAACGGTTTTCAACATCACAAGGAAAATCCCATGGCACTCGTTTCAATGCGCGAACTGCTGGACCACGCCGCCGCCAATGGCTACGGCATCCCGGCCTTTAATGTCAACAACCTGGAGCAGGTTCAGGCCGTCATGGAGGCTGCCAAAGAAGTGGGCGCTCCCGTCATCCTGCAAGCCAGCGCCGGTGCCCGCAAATACGCGGGTGAAGCCTTCATCAAGCACCTGATTCAAGCCGCCATTGAAGCCTATCCAAACATTCCCTTGGTTATGCACCAGGACCACGGCCAAAGCCCCGAAATCTGCCAGGGCGCCATCAACCTGGGCTTCAGTTCCGTCATGATGGACGGCAGTCTGGAAGGCGACGGCAAGACCATTGCCAGCTTTGAATACAACGTGGAAGTCACCCGCAAAGTGGTGCAAATGGCCCACGCTACGGGCGTTACGGTGGAGGGCGAACTAGGTTGCCTGGGATCGCTGGAAACCATGAAGGGTGACAAGGAAGACGGCCACGGCACCGACGCCACCATGACCCGCGAACAAATGCTGACCAACCCCGAACAGGCCGCAGACTTTGTCAAGCGTACGCAGCTCGACGCCTTGGCTATCGCCATCGGCACCAGCCACGGGGCTTACAAATTCACCCGCAAGCCCACAGGCGACATTCTGGCCATTGACCGTGTCATCGAGATCAACAAGCGCCTGCCCAATACCCATCTGGTGATGCATGGTTCGAGCAGCGTACCCCAGGATTTGCTGGCCATCATCAACCAGTATGGCGGCAAGATGAAAGAGACTTACGGCGTGCCGGTGGAGGAGATTCAGAAGGCGATCAAGTTCGGCGTACGCAAGATCAACATCGATACCGACATCCGCCTGGCCATGACCGCCGCAGTGCGTAAGTTCATGTTTGAGAACCCCGAAAAATTCGACGCCCGCGACTGGCTCAAACCTGCTCGTGAAGCTGCCAAGAGCATCTGCAAGCAGCGCTATATAGAGTTTGGCTGCGAAGGTCAGGGTGCCAAAATCAAAGGCAACAGCCTGCAAGTGGTGGCGGGCCAATACGCACGCGGCGAACTGGCGCAGACCGTTCAGTAGAGATAGAGCGCCCACATTGCGCCTTGGGGCGGCCCGGCGGCGGAACTGCGCCGCGCTCATGCTCTCCGTTCCTTGCGATAATCCACAGGAATAGTTTCAGGCCCGTTGACTGTTCAGCGGGCCTTTTTCAATTGAAATCATGACTGTTACCGTACACACTTCCGCCCTGCACTCCCTGCCACTGCTTGCCCGCGGCAAAGTGCGCGACAACTACGCCGTGGGCGACGACCGCATCCTGATGGTGGCCAGCGACCGCCTTAGCGCGTTTGACGTCATCATGGGAGAGGCCATTCCGGGCAAGGGCAAGCTGCTCACGCAGATGGCGCTGTTCTGGTTTGACAAGCTCGGCCCCACAGGGCTGAATCTTTGCCCCATTCACCTCACGGGTGATGTCCCTGAAAGCGTGGTTCAGCTGGACGAAGTGGCTCAGGTCGAAGGCCGCTCCATGCTGGTAAAGCGTCTCAAGCCACTGCCGGTGGAGGCCGTGGTGCGCGGCTATCTGGCAGGCAGCGGCTGGAAGGAATACCAGGAGAGCAGCGCGGTGTGTGGCGTGGCATTGCCAGCCGGTCTAAAAAATGCGTCGAAGTTGCCTGTGCCCATTTACACACCCGCAGCCAAGGCGGCAGTGGGAGACCACGACGAAAACATCACGTTCGAGAAAACGGTGGAGATGATTGGTTTGGACCTGGCAACCCGTATCCGCGACACCAGCATCGCCATCTACAAAGCCGCCGCAGAATTCGCTCTGACCAAGGGCATCATCATTGCCGATACCAAGTTTGAATTCGGACTGGATGCCGATGGCACACTGACCCTGATGGACGAAGTGCTAACCCCCGATTCCTCACGCTACTGGCCCGTGGAGAGTTACCAGGAAGGCACCAACCCACCCAGCTATGACAAGCAGTTTGTGCGCGACTGGCTGGAGCAGGCACTGGTGGATGGCAAGCCCTGGAGCAAGACACCACCCGCACCGCGTGTGCCCGATGCGGTTATTGCCAAGACAGCAGCCAAATACCAGGAAGCATTGGATCGACTAACGGCTTGACGTTCTTTTTGCGGCCTTCGCAACTTTCTTTACGGGCGCCACTTTTTTAGCGACAACTACCTTCTTTTGAGCTGCCTTGGCCGCGGGTTTCACCGCTGTCGCAGACTGTTGGGCAGTGGGCGGCTCTTCAAAAGACTCGGTCAGCTGGCGTGCCATCGCGATAACCCGTTCCGGGTCGACGCCCAGTGTGCCCATCAGGAATTCGATGATTTCCGAGCGCGGGTTGGCCAGCGTAGGTTCAATCATCATTACTGCTGCTGACACGGCTAGTGCGCGCTCGCGGCTCACCGTGGTGGGTAGCAGTTGCTCCAGGGCGTTGAGGGCTTCAACCGGCGCCACTGCCGTGATGCGGGCCTGCGCCTTGAGCAGTGTCAGCCAATTGGTTTGAGCGCCGGCGTTGCCCAGCGTGTCGGCGGGCAGTTTGGCGAGCAACCTGGCCAGTCTGAAACTGCGCCGCTCAAACGAGCCAATCGACACCATGCCGGCCAGCACGATGCGGCAGACCGCTTCGGCAAAACCGCCTTCGGCGAGGTGGGGCAGAACGGCCGCGCGGGCGGCTTCTATTTCATGCAGCGCGCGTGCATGGGCCACTTCAGCGTCAGGTGCGTCCGGCTTGAACAGTGCGCCTAACATCTTTGGCCCATACAGGGTGCGGGCCAGCTTCACGGCTGAAGCATCGCGGTCATCACGGTACTTGTTCAGCGCCTCGCTGATTTGCGCGTCCAGCTTTTTTTCCATTTTGCGCAGTGGGTTTTCATCAGACACCGTGACCCGGTTGGCGCGCGCCTTGTTGGCTTCTTCGTGAATGATGGATGCAAAGGGGAACGTATCCGAAAACATCTGGCGCTGCATGCGCAAGGGGTGCATTTTGGTCATGGCATCGGCCATGGGGCGGGTGGCCATCATCTTGATCCAGGGACGCACCAGTGATTTGTAGAGTGTTGCGTTGAGTTCGGACACCTTGCTGATGGTGGAAAACAGGGCTTCTTCTTCACGTCCCTCGGGGTTCAAGGCCAGTATGTCTTTCATGGTGCGGTGCTCGTAGTGCACCGTGTAGTCGCCGGGTTCCAGTTGCTCCCAACGCAAGGACTCCAGTCCATCTTTGGCTTCAAGCTTCATCTCGTACAAACCGGGCGGCAGACTCTCGATGACGTCCAGCGACGTGACCAACTGGTCATGCTCCTTGCGTGCAATGTCGCCGCCCACAAAAATGCCCAGGTGACCCACGCTCTCGTGCAGCACGTAAATGATGGTGCGCCCGGCCGCAGCAATAGCGCGCTCGTCACCCCAGGTGTCAATGATCCAGTCCAGTGCCTGTGGCACGGGCGTGATGTTGTCGCCGTGGGAAGCGAACACCACCACGGGGGCGGTGATGGCACGCAGGTCAATGGCCTTGTCGCCATCCATCACGGTACCGCGGGCGAGGCGGTTGCCGACGAACAGATTTTCGACAATGGCCTCAATCTCGGCACCCGTCATGCGGAAGAAACCACCCCACCATTTTTCAAATTCCAGAAAGCGCTTGGCCTCAGTGTCGATGTTGGACCACAGTTTGTAATAGCGATTCCACAACGTATTGGCCGGGTTGAGCTTTTCGAAATTCTCCACCAGGTGCGCACCATCAAAGCGGTCTGCGCCCATATCTGCGGTCATGGATGCCAGCCACGAGCCGCCCAATGCTGCGCCCGAGTAGCGCATGGGGTTCAGGGTGGAACTGCCCGCCCAGTAGGACAGCGGTGCACCTACGATCATCAAGGGGCCAAACAGGTCGGGACGCGTGGCGTTGAGCGCCATCATGGCCCAACCGGCCTGGCAGTTGCCGATGACAACGGGGCGTGCCTTGCAGGCCGGATGGCGGGCAATGACTTCTTCCATAAACCTGCCTTCAGCGTGCATCACGGTGAATAGCGTCTGGCCTTCTTCGGGTTGCGGACGGAAGGCGATGAAATACACGGCATGGCCGGCGCGCATGGCCACGCCCACTTCAGAGTCGAATTTAAAACCACCAATGCCGGGGCCATGGCCTGCACGCGGATCCACGACAACGACGGGGCGCAGCTTGGGGTTCACCGGCATGCTGTCGGGTGGCAGCAGATGCAGCAACGCGTAGTTGCACGGCTGTGCCAGCTCTCGACCGTCCAGCACCACTTCGGAGTTGAACTTCAAAAGCGAAGGCGTGCCTTTTTCCAGGTTCTCGATGTAGGAGTTGCCCCGGTTGAGCAGCGTGTCCAGGAACAGCACGGTCCGCTGGGCGGCATCGGTCCAGTAGTCGCCCAAGTCAACGGCTGTCGCGGGGCCGGTTGATGGGGTGGGTTTTTGATTTTTGGTTTTTCGCTCGGTCACGGTCGTGTCCTTTAAAAATGCCTGATCGTCGGCACTGTCCGGTAGAAGAATTGTGAACCTTTGCAAAGTGCATTGTTTGCGCTGGGTCATCGTTTCATGCAAGCCTGTCATTGCAGCATGGCTATTGGCAGTGTTCAGTGGCAAACTCAATGCATCAATCAATTGCACCAGGGAAAGACACCGCCATGGAACTTAAAAGCCTGCTCGAACAAACCAACAAGCTACCCACTATTCCCAAGGTTGCCCAGCAATTGATTGCCAGCTTCAGCAATGACGATGTGTCTATCGACGACATCTCGCGGCAACTCTCCGCCGACCCCGCCCTCAGTGCCAAACTGCTGCGCCTGGCGAACTCGGCTTACTTTCACCTCTCGCGCACCATTGGTACCGTGGACGACGCTTTGCGCATGCTGGGCTTTGTCATGGTGCGCAATCTGGTGCTGGGCAACAGCATGACCGCAGCCTTTCGCAACACCAAGGGCATGGACCTGCAACAGTTCTGGCGCTACAACCTGTACACGGCTTGCGCATCGCGCTGGCTGGCCGGGCGCGATGGCGTCAACGCCGACCTGGTGTTCACTGTGGGCCTGATGCACGGCATTGGTCAGTTGCACATGCACGCCGCCATTCCCGAAGCCATGGCGCCCATCGACAAAAAGCTCAATGTGCTGGACGCGGGCCGTGCCGCGCTGGAGCAAGAGACGCTGGGCTTTCACTTCGGCGATGTGTCGGGGTCGCTGGCCAAGATATGGAATTTCCCTGAACCCATCATTTTGGCCTTGCAAAGTGTTCCCATTCCGCTGGCTGCAAGCGATTTTTACGAACCAGCGGCCTGGGTGCACATGGGTGCGTGGTTGGCGCGTACCGAGGTGTTAAAGACTGCCGCGGAAGATGCATTGGCCAGTTACCCCACGGATGTCGCCAAGCGATTGAAGCTGTCGCCCGATTGGGCGCCGGTGCACGGTGGCGACGCAACTTGCCCGCTGGAGGATGGAATGCCGCCTTTGAAGGAGTTGACCGACGGATTGGAGGCGATGATCAGCTGAAAAACTTGACTTGCATCAAAATGTGGATGTACAACCCGTCTTCTTGAGTCTTTAGCCTAGGGTTTACCCGCGTTATTTGGCACAATCGGCTTATTGCTGCGATGCAGCACCCATTGACTGGATATTTTTGCCATGAACATGATCCCAAGTGAAGAATTCATTGAAAACGTCACCTACGACGAGTTGAAGGTCGGGCGCAGCGCGCGCATGCTGCGCACCCTGACCTTGGCGGACATTCAGGCCTTTGCAGCCGTATCGGGCGACACCAACCCCGCTCATCTCGACCCTGAATACGCCAAGGACAGTTTGTTGCATGGCGTGGTGGCGCACGGCATGTGGGGCGGCACGCTGATCTCGGCTTTGCTGGGTACGCAGTTCCCCGGTGCGGGCACCATTTACCTGGAACAGGTGTTGCACTTTGTCAAAGCCGTGCGCGTGGGCGATACCCTGGCGGTCACCGTGACGGTGTTGAGCAAGGACGACGCCAAGAAGTCCGTTGAAATGGATTGCCAACTGGTCAACCAGCGGGGTGAGCGCGTGTTGCATGGTGTTGCCCGCGTACTGGCACCCACCAAGAAAGTGCGCCTGCCCAAAGTCAGCCGCCCGCAGATTCAATTGTTTGACCCCGAGGCCCGGTTCAAGGACCTGCTGGCCCTGGGCAATGGCCTGGAAGCTGTGCGCTGCGCCGTGGTGCACCCTTGCGATATTGGCTCGCTCAGCGGCGCCATCGATTCAGCACGGTATGGCCTGATCATCCCGGTGCTGATTGGCCCCGAAGTGCGTATCCGCCACCTGGCTGCCGAAGGTGGCATTGACCTCACCGGGGTTGAAATCATCTCCGTGGAGCACAGCCACGCTGCGGCAGAGATGGCCGCCACTCTGGCCGCCAAGGGTGACGTCGAAGTCATCATGAAAGGCAGTCTGCACACCGACGAGCTCATTCTCGCTGTGCTCAAGCAGCCCACGCTGCGCACCGGGCGACGCATGTCCCATGTGTTCCGGTTCGACATCCCGCTGTACAGCAAACCGCTACTTATTACCGACGCAGCGCTCAACATCCACCCCACGCTGGCCGAGAAGGTGGACATCATCCAGAACGCCATCGACTTCGCCCGCATCATGGGTGTCGATGAACCCAAGGTCGCGATTTTGTCGGCCGTGGAAACCGTCAACCCCGGTATTCCCTCCACCATCGATGCAGCGGCGCTTTGCAAGATGGCAGACCGCGGCCAGATCACTGGCGGTATCCTGGACGGCCCGCTGGCCTTTGACAATGCCATCTCCAGCGAAGCCGCAGAGATCAAGCACATCCACTCCGTCGTCGCAGGCAATGCTGACATCATGGCCGTGCCAGACCTGGAAAGCGGCAATATGCTGGCCAAACAGCTGGAGTACCTGGCCGGTGCCTCCGGTTCAGGACTGGTGCTGGGCGCCCGCATTCCCATCGCGTTGACCAGCCGGGCCGACGGCCCCACCAACCGCGTTTCCTCCGCCCTGCTAGCGCTGCTGGCTGCACACAATGCGCGACGCACCCATGCGCGCAAGGTCTGGAAAGACAAAGAGTAAAGACCGGGAATCATCATGGCCATCCTCGCTGTCAACGCCGGTTCATCGACCCTCAAATTCTCCCTTCATCCACGCCACGGCGCGCAGGCGTTGCCCAGCGTGCTGAGTGGCAATATCCAGGGTCTGGAGCCTGGTGGCTCGCCCGAGATGGGTTGGTCGTTCAATGGTGTGTCGCACAAGCAAACGCTGGCTGCAGGCGAGGGCAGCCCCTTTGCACGCGCACTCGTCGCGCTGCGCACGCTACTGGCGACCGAACCCGGCGTGCCTGCCATCGAAGTCGTGGCGCACCGCGTGGTGCATGGTGGGGCGGACTACTCGGCCAGTGTCATCGTCACGCCTGAGGTGTTGGCACACCTCACGCAACTGAACTCGCTGGCACCCTTGCACCAGCCGCACAACCTGGAAGGCGTGCGCGCCTTCCAGCAGGCCTTTCCCGAATTACCGCAGATCGCCTGTTTTGACACGGCCTTTCACGCCACGCTGGCCGAAGTGGACTATGCATTTGCTTTGCCCCAAGCGCTGGCCGACGAGGGCGTGCGCCGCTACGGCTTCCATGGTTTGTCGTATCAGTTCATCATGGACACGCTGCTGGAGCGCAGCCCGCGCGCCCGTGGCCGCGTGCTGATGGCCCATTTGGGCAATGGCGCCAGTCTGTGCGCCGCGCGTGATGGCAAAAGTTGCGCCACCACCATGGGTTTCTCGGCGGTCGATGGGCTGATGATGGGCACCCGCACCGGCGCACTGGACCCCGGCGTCATCCTCTACCTGCTGGAGCAGGGCTGGGACCACAAACGCCTGCAAAACCTGCTCTACAAGCAAAGTGGCTTGCTAGGCGTGTCCGGCATTTCGGCTGACATGCGCCGCCTGCGGGCCGAGTCCAACCCTGCTGCGCAAAAGGCCATCGCCATGTTCACCCACCGGGTGGTGCGCGAAAGCGGCGCCCTGGTTGCCTGTCTGGGCGGCCTGGATGTACTGGCCTTCAGCGGTGGCATTGGCGAACATGACGCCGTACTGCGCGCCGATGTCTGCACACAGCTGGGATATCTGGGTGTGCACATTGACCCGGTCCTCAACGCAGCAGCGGTGGGTGATGCGGTCATGCCGGTACACCTGCCGCAGAGCACAGTTGAAGTGTGGGTCGTGCCCACCGACGAAGGCCGCGTTGCCGCGCGGGATGCTGCGCGACTGATTTTTTAGGCGAATCGGGCTCCAGCCCTCGTTAAATATGCGCAACCAGCTATAAAATTGATAGCGTTTTATCAGATTTATCGCACCCGGTTTCGCCCTTCGAGCTTCGCTCGGTACAGCGCCGTGTCGGCTTCTGAGACCAGGAAAGTTGGTGATAGGTCGTCCGCTGGAATGCAAGATGCCACACCCAGGCTGATGGTCACCACCGGGCCTGTCGGCGAGTTCGGGTGTGCAATGGCACGCGCCTCGCAGGCGGACCGCAACGCTTCGGCGATAGACAGGGCGCCAGCATGGTCCGTGCCCGGGATCAGGACGACGAACTCCTCCCCACCATAGCGTGCTGCCAGGTCACCGGCCCGACCCACTGCCTGCAGGAAAACATCCGCGACTGCCGCCAGGCACTTGTCTCCTTGGGGATGCCCTAGCGTGTCGTTGTATTGCTTGAAGCTGTCAATGTCGGCCATCACAATGGCAAGCGGCGTTTGTGTGCGGGCGGCGCGGCGCCACTCCTGTTCCAGGGCTTCGTCAAAACGTCTGCGGTTGGCCAGCCCGGTAGTGGCGTCGCTGAACGACAGGCGCAACAGGTGTTCGTTGGCCAGTCGCAACTCTTCAGTCCGTTGCGCCACCAGCCGCTCCATCTCCATCTGCCTGCGGCGAAGGCTGCGCGTACGCAGGTGGAACAAGGCGACGATGCCGCCCATGGTTGCCAGAGCGGCCAGCGCCTGGAACCAGGTGGTCTGGTAGAGGTAGGGGCGCACGGTGATGGCAAACCCGTCTTTCAGTTCACTCCAACGCCGGCCGTCGATAGTGGCTCCGACGCGCAAGCGGTATGTGCCGTGCGGCAGGGCAGGGAATGCCGCCTCGCGGCTGCGCCCGGCATCGACCCAATCGCGCGTGAGGCCTTCTACCTGGTACCGAAAACGAACCCGGTCCGCGTTGAGTAAAGTCATGGCGGTGTAACGGATGGCCAATGGCGCTGAACCGGGTGGAAGGGTGACGTCCGCCGCGGTGGGTTGACTGACTCCGTCGACCAAAACGTTTTCGATGGAAACGGCAGGCGGCTCACCCGTGCCGGGCAGGTGCAACGGGTCCACGACGACCAGCCCGTTGGCCGATGGCAGCCACAGGTGCCCGCTGGCATCCATGCCTCCGGCGGGCTGCAGGCCGCCGGCAAAGGAGGTGCTGCGCAAGGCGTCGCCCGGGCCATAACCGGTCGAGGTGACTTTGGCAAGTCGGCCCTCCAAAAAGGCGTCCAGCTCGGCGCGCGGCACGCTGTAGAAGCCGCGGTTGCAGGTCATCCAGAAGTGTCCGGTACGGTCCTCCAGAATGGTCAAAGCACTGCCGTCCCACAGGCCGTCAGTGGGGCGAACGGAGCCCAGCTTGCCATCGCGCAGGCGATTTAACCCCATTCCACTGGTGCCGATCCACAGGCTGGACGCTGCATCTTCATGCAGTGACATGATCCAGTTCGACACCAAGCCGTCCGTGGTAGTCAGTGTAGTGAAGTTGCCTTCACGCAAGCGGTACAGCCCTTGCCCGGGCGTTCCAAACCACAAGGTCCCGCTGCGGTCCTCCAGTACCGTGGTCACGCCTTCGACGGGCGCCCCCGCCACGCGCACGGCGCCGAACGCATTTGCATGGAACCGCGCCAACCCCGCGCGCGTGCCGGCCCAAACCACCCCTTTGCCGTCCTGGTAGAGCACACGCACTTCGGAGTGGGGCAGGCCTTGGGCGGTACCAAAAGACGCGATGCGCCCTGTCTTGTTCAGTCGCGCCACACCGGCTGTGTAGGTGCCTATCCAGATTGAACCGTCCTGGTCCTCCATCAGACTGGAGATGTCGTCCGAGGGCAGCCCGTCTTTTTTGCGCAGGGTCTTGACCTGATCGCCTTCGATGCGGCTGAGCCCGCCACCGGCGGTGCCGATCCATGTCACACCATTGCGGGCATGTAGCACCGAGCGCGTGTTGTCGCCCGATAGCCCCTCGGGCGTTCCCAGCACCACGAAAGGTCGATTGCGGAGCCGGTTCAGGCCGCCCACCCAGGTACCGACCCAGACGCTACCCTCCCGGTCTATCTGCAGCGACCAGATGTGTTCTCCGGCAAGGCCACCAGCGGTCGAGATCGAGGTGAACCGCCCCTCGCTCAAGCGGCTCACGCCGGCGCCCCAGGTGCCAATCCAGAGCGCGCCTTGCGCGTCGCGCGCCAGGGTGGTGAGCTGGTCGGTGGGTAGCCCGTCTGCCACCGTGTAGGTCTTGATATTGCCGCGCTGTACGTGGGCCAATCCACCCCCGGCCGTTGCCGCCCAGACGCCACCATCCGGATCGGCCAGCACCGAGCGCACCTCCAGGTGCGGAAATCCGTTGCCCGGGTTGTACACCCGAAATTTCTCACCGGCAAAGGATACGAGTCCGCCCCCGGAAGTGCCGATCCAGAGCGTGCCCTCCGTGTCGAACGCCAGCGAGCGCAGGCGATTGGTGGGCAGCCCCTGGGCCTGTTGGTAGAGCTTGGTCACGCCCTTGTCCCACCGCACCAGACCGTTCTCGGTAGCGGCCCACACAGCGCCGTCCTGCGCCTGGGCAAAGCTCCAGACCCTGCGGCCATTGGTCACCTCGGCCGAAATGGCGGTCTTGAAGACGCCGTCGCTGTATACCGCAGCGCCCTTGGTGTGTCCGACCCACAACTTGCCCTGTGCGTCCTCCATGAAACCAAAAATGGGCTGCAGGGCCATTTCCGGCGCGCGGGTGGAGTCAAAGGTGGTGAAACGCACGCCGTCGAAACGCGAAATTCCGCCCGCCGTACCCACCCAGAGGTAGCCATCTCGGGTCTGAAACAGGGATTGCACCGTGTTCAGCGGTAGCCCCTGCTCGGTCTGCCAGACGTCGACCTTGTATTGGGTGAGCGATGTTTTGGCGGCACCTGGCTGCGCGTGCCCCGCCAGGGCCGACATGCCCGCCAGCACCGACGCCATGGCGACACTGCACAGCAACCGGGACAGGAGTTTTGACGCAGTCATTTCAGACTGGAGTGGCGCGCGCGGTTGGCCGACTTCAGTTCAGCGCCATGCTGAGCTTGCGCCGGTAGGTGGCCACCAGCTGAGCCTGCGGGTCCTGCAGGGCGGCGGCCTTGCCGGCAATTTCGATGCCACCCGCAGTCTTGCCCGCTGCCAACGGGTCCACCTTGGGCTTGGGCGGTGTCAGCAGCTCCAGAATGGCGACATAGGTCTTGCGCGGCAGGGCATCATTCCAGGTCTTGTCGCGCATGATGATTTCCAGCAGCTCATCCATCGCAGCAGTCCAGTCACCGCTGACCATCAGCACTCGGGCCTTGGCCAGGCGGGTATCAAAGTCGCGCTTGTTGCTGGCAATCAAAAGGTCAAACTGTTCGGCCGTCCAGTTGCCGCGCGGGTCGCCCACAACGAACTGGATCGAGGCCAGGAATTGGCCCAGCGCTTCAAAGCGCAACTGGCGTGGAATTTCAGCCAGCGCCGGGGCCAGCGCCGCTTCGGCGTCGTCGAACAGGTCGTTTTCGATCAGCAGCTTCACATAGTCGTAGCGCGCATCGTCGTTGCCGGGATTGATGGTCAGCGCCTCGTGCAGCTTGTGCAGGGCCGCTTGCGGGTCGCCGGCAGCTATCAAAGCCTGCGCGTCTTCGGCATCGGACTGTGCTTCCAGTACCTCGGGTGACGGAACATGCTTGTCCAGAAAGGCCTTGATTTCGCTCTCGGGTTTGGCGCCCATAAAGCCATCCACCGGCTTGCCGCCCACCATCAGCACGCAGGTGGGGATGGAGCGGATGCCAAACGCCTGGCTGAGCTCCTGCTGCGCGTCAGAGTCGATCTTGACCAGCTTGAATCGGCCCGCGTAGTCGGTTTCGACCTTCTCAAGGATAGGCCCAATGACCTTGCAGGGGCCGCACCACGGCGCCCAGAAATCGACCAGAACAGGCACATGGCTGGAAGCGGCAACGACTTCGGCATCGAAGTTTTCTACGGTAACGTTAATCATGAAGGCAGGCTCGGGGGGAAAAAGTAAAATTGTGAAACATTGCGGGACAGACCTTTAGCTCTGTCCTCAACCATTCAAGTTTATGACCAATATTCAAATCGGCGTCGTCATGGGCTCCAGCTCCGACTGGGACACCATGCAGCACGCAGTCCAGATTCTCCAACAGTTTGGTGTCAGCCATGAAGCAAAAGTCGTTTCGGCGCACCGCATGCCAGATGACATGTTTGCGTACGCTGAAGCAGCAGTAGGTCGTGGCCTGCGCGCCATCATCGCCGGTGCGGGCGGTGCCGCCCACCTGCCGGGCATGCTGGCAGCCAAAACCACGGTGCCGGTGCTGGGCGTGCCGGTGGCCAGCAAGCACCTGTCGGGCGTGGATTCGCTGCACAGTATCGTGCAAATGCCCAAGGGCATACCCGTGGCCACCTTTGCCATTGGCGCCGCAGGTGCAGCCAATGCCGCCCTGTTTGCCGTGGCCATGCTGGCGGCAGACCATCCCACATTGCGCCAGAAGCTGGATGAATTCCGAGCCCACCAGACCGAAATGGCCCGCAACATGACCGTGCCACCTGTCTTATGAGCCCCCACGCTCCACCGTTGCACGGGTCGCTGCCCCCCGAGGGGGCTGACCTGCCTTGGGGCGGCCCGGCGGCAGGTCTTATGAAAGAGATCACGCTGGGTGTGATGGGTGGCGGCCAGTTGGGCCGCATGTTCGTGCACGCCGCCCAGCGCATGGGCTACTTCACCGCTGTGCTGGACCCGGACCCGCTGAGCCCGGCCGGGCGCGTCAGCCATCACCACATCCAGACCGCGTATACCGACCCGGCGGGTCTGCAGCAGCTGTCTGAGCGCTGCGTGGCGGTCACCACCGAGTTTGAGAATGTGCCCGCCCTCGCGCTGGCGCAACTGGCGAAAGCGTGCACCGTGTCGCCCGCAGCGAACGGCGTCGCCATCGCCCAGGACCGTGCGCGCGAGAAGTCTCACTTTGAGTCCTGCGGTGTGCCGGTAGCCCCCTACGCAGTGATCGAAACCCCGGTGCAACTGGCCGTTGTGTCAGAGGATTTGTTGCCGGGCATTTTGAAAACCGCCAGCATGGGCTACGACGGCAAGGGCCAGGTTCGGGTGACAACCCGTGCAGAATTGGCTGCCGCCTGGGACGGTCTGAAGCACGTGCCCTGCGTGCTGGAGAAGATGCTCCCCTTGCAACTGGAGTGCTCGGTCATCGTGGCCCGTGGTGGGGACGGCGTCTGCGTCAACCTGCCGGTGCAGCGCAACCTGCACCGCGACGGAATACTGGCCGTGACCGAGGTTTATGAAGGAAATCTGCCTCCAGCCCTGGTGGAACGTGCGGTAGCAGCCGCAAAATCCATCGCAACCGGCTTGCAATACGTGGGTGTGTTGTGTGTGGAGTTCTTCGTGTTGGAGCCGGGCTCGGACGAAGCAATCGAGTTGGGTGGCCTGGTGGTGAATGAGATGGCACCCCGCCCGCACAACAGTGGCCACTACAGCCTGGACGCCTGCGACGTGTCGCAGTTCGAGCTGCAGGTGCGCACCCTTGCCGGTTTGCCGCTCACGCAACCGCGCCAGCACAGCCCGTCCATCATGCTCAACCTGCTCGGCGATATCTGGCCTGAAGGTGGCGCGCCGCCCTGGGCGGACGTGTTGGCCCTGCCCGGCACGCACCTCCATCTCTACGGCAAAGCCAAAGCCAGCAAGGGACGCAAGATGGGGCATCTGACGGTGACTGGCGACACAGTCGAACAGGTGCGGGCAAGCGCCTTGCGGGCAGCCGTCAGGCTCGGCATCGCCGCATTTTGAGCGGCCATGATTCTGCCTGCATCCGCTCCTGAATCCATAGCTGCTTGCGCAATAACCATAAGGGCTGGAGGCCTTTTTGGCATGCCAACCGAGACCGTTTATGGGCTGGGAGCCGATGCCGACAACGACGCCGCGGTGGCCAAAATTTTTGCCGCGAAGGGCCGCCCGACGGATCACCCGCTGATCGTGCATATCGCGTCCCATGATGGCGGCATGTCCGGCGTGGCCCACTATGCAGCCCAGGTGCCGCCGTACGCGCAGCAACTGATGTCGGCCTTCTGGCCGGGGCCGCTGACGCTGATCCTGCCACGTCGCCCTGGCGTGGGAGCTGCCAGTGCGGGTGGTCAAAATTCCATTGGCCTGCGTTGCCCGGCCCATCCGGCCGCACAAGCGGTACTACGCGCCTTGCGCGACACGTCCGGCGGCCAGACGCCGGTGTGGGGCATTGCCGCACCCAGTGCCAACCGGTTTGGTCGCGTCAGCCCGACTACGGCGGCCCATGTGGACAGCGAGTTGGGACCGGACCTGCTGGTTCTGGACGGCGGGCCCTGTGACCTGGGCATCGAGTCCACCATCATCGACTGCACGCGCGGCGCACCGGTTTTGCTGCGCCCGGGCTCCATCAGCCGACTGCAGGTGGAGCAGGCCTGCGGTCGCAAATTGCTATCAAAAGAAGAGCTGGTTGCGCAAGAGCTGCGGGGGCTGGAGGCTCCAAGGGCATCCGGAACTCTGGAGTCCCATTACGCGCCCAATGCCAAAGTGCGGCTGATGGATGCCAAGGCTTTGCAAGCTGCAGTGGATTTGCTGGGCGGCGTGATGTATCCGGCTGGCTCCGACACCCAGCCGTCGATTGCCATCTACGCGCGAGCCGCCCTGAAGAAGGTACCCCTGTCGATTGCACTGCGGCGCATGCCCGACGATGCCGCCGCCACGGCACACCAGTTGTTTGCCGTGCTGCGTGCCATGGATGACACCGGCGTCAAGCTGATCTGGGTGGAAACCCCGCCCGATGCGTTGGAGTGGGACGGTGTACGCGACCGTTTGCAGCGCGCCAGTGCGGTCTGACTGATCAATGCACCAACCGAAACCGCGTGCCCCGAAAATTAAACTCCGAACTCTTGGTGCCAATGTGTACCAGTATCACGTCGGGTGCAGCCAGGCTTCCTTGGGATAGAACCTGACCATTGAGCAACAGCAATCGCTGTGCCGGGTTGTCTGAGTACACAGCGCCAGTGACGGCCAATGCAGGTATCTGGCGACGAATATCCTCTGGCAATTCGCCCAGAACTGGCGCGTTCGCCGGTGTGTTCGGCCCCGCCTCTGGGGTTTTGGCAGGGGTTGTAACGGGAGTGGCTGACACAACAGCCTGGGCAAGGTCTGGGGCCACTGGCGGCGTACGGGGTGCCGCCACACGAGCCACAGGTTCTGCGGAAACCGCAATGTTCGTTGGCGCAACGAAGGGTATGGTCGCTGCCACGGGTGCAGTTGGCGTCAGGAGTGGCGTTTGTGTGAAGGGCGCCGCAATCAACGAACGCCACAACCACCACCCGGCTGCCACGGCACCCAGTGCGACCACAACAGCCACGACCCGTGTTGCGCCCGGGCGTGCAGGCCACACCTTGGGTGCAACGGGCGGCGGTACGGGGTGAGAGTGCAGACCAGGCACGGCACCGCGGTCGCGTTCGGCTTCAGCACGTTGAAGGGCATCGAGTATGTAGGACATGGTCTAGGGCTGAACGGTTTGAGCACGTGGTGCAGTCCCGCCCAAGG
Source organism: uncultured beta proteobacterium (assembly GCA_903945325.1). Lineage (GTDB taxonomy): Bacteria > Pseudomonadota > Gammaproteobacteria > Burkholderiales > Burkholderiaceae_C > Allorhodoferax. The sequence goes on from CAJAVE010000131.1 coordinate 65,166, forward strand.
CGCTTTCGATCTGCATGAAAGTCATGGGGCCAGGCAGCCCATCGGCTTGCAGGCCATGGGCGCGCTGAAAGTCGCGCACCCGCTCCTTCAGCGCGTCATCCAGCCCCGTGGTGTTGACCGCCGCCACAGGGGCACCGTCGAGCTGCGCCAATTGCCGGTCCAATTCGTGAAACATCGCCGGTGCGCTGCTACCGGGCGCTGTGGGGCTGTAGCCGGGCGGGGCACGCCAGTAGGTGGCAAAGTCGCCATTCCACCGCCGCGCCAACGCAGTTACCCGCACCCGGTGCAGGCTACTTCCAACGCGCAGGGTCGCTGCATGCTCATCCAGACCCGTCAGCACCGCGTAGACCGGTGGTCCAGTCGCTGCGCGCAACCCGACTATGCCCGGCCGCCCCAGTTGCCGCAGGAATGGCAATGAGAGTCGGCTGGTGCGAAAACACTGCCACTGCTGTGCAGCGGCTGCCACGCAGGGGTCAAGCGTGTTGTTGGGCAGCCGCCAGCTGGGTGCCAATGTGTTCCAGGCGATGTTGATGTCCTGCGGCAGTTGCGCAAGCAAGGTGTCGATGGCGTCGAGCGTGTCAGGTGGCACCGCAACCGGGTGGGTGTTGGGAGCTACCGTGGGTTCCGTCGTTGACTGCCCAGGCGGCAGACTCCACCAAGCCAATGCAGCGCCCACCAGCAAGCACATTCCCCACGCCAGGGTGGTCAATGGGGAGAGCCTCGTCCCCGATGCGGTCTGCAAGCCTGTTCCAAAGACCTCCATCGCCGCCTGATTTACGACCGAACAGTTGACTTGGCGCAGACCATGTGCCCAGGCACCCAGCAGGGCGCGACCGCACAGCAGGTTAATGCGGCGTGGCACGCCACGTGCCAGTTGGTGAATGCGCTGCAACGCCTGACGGTCAAACGGAATGGGGCCGACAAGACCTGCGACCGACATGCGATGTTCAATATAGTGGGTGGACTCGGTTTCGCTCAGGGCATCCAGGTGAAAACGCGCAATCACCCGCTGTGCGAGTTGCTCCAACTCCGGGCGTTCCAGCATGACCCGCAATTCGGGCTGTCCAATGAGCACGATCTGCAGCAGCTTGCGCTCGTTGGTTTCCAGGTTGGTCAACAGACGCAACTGTTCCAACACATCGGCTTGCAGGTTTTGCGCCTCGTCAATGATCAGCACGCAGTTGCGGCCATCGGCATGGCTGCGCAACAAAAAGGTGTTCAGAGCGTCAATATGGTTCTTCAGCGTGTGCGACGCGCCCGCTGTGCCCGCCAGCGCGATGTGGAACTCCTCGCAAACCGTTTGCAGCAGCTCGATGACGGTGAGTTTGGGGTTGAAGATGTAGGCGACGTGGCACAGCGCTGGCACCTGCTCCAGAAAACAGCGGCAAATAGTGGTTTTGCCAGCCCCGATGTCGCCGGTCAGCAGCACAAAACCACCCCCCGCGCCATGGGACGGCGAAGAGCCGTGGCCACTCACACCGTACAGCAGGTGCGCCAGGGCTTCCCGGTGGCGCTCGCTCATGAAGAGGTAGCGCGGATCCGGTGCTATGGAGAAAGGGTCCTGACTCAGACCGAAATACTGCGAGTACATGGGGTCCAAGCATCCCACAAAAAAGGCAGCCCGAAGGCTGCCTTTCTGCACGGGTTTGGAAACCGGTCAGAACTTCATGCCCACTGCCAGAGTGAACGAGCTGGGGTCCAACTTGGCATCCAGCGTCTGGCCGGTGGATAGCTTGGTCTGGGAGCTCAAAGGCGTGTAGGTGTAACAGGCATCCAGGAACCAGCCGCTGCCCATTTGAACGGTGGCCCCCAACTGGACGGTGGCCGCCCATTTGGAGTCGACTGTCAGGGTGGTTGGGTTGGAGGGTGTGCCACCGGAAATGGCCGTCAGCGTCGAGGTCGAGCGCGCGCCGTAGAACGCCGCGTAGGTCAGACCCGCTCCGACGTAGGGACGAACGGTGGAGTTGTAGTCCATAAAACGCCACTGCGCCAACAGGGTTGCGGGCATGGCCTTGACCGTACCGATCTTGCCTGCACCGGCAATGGCGCCGTCACCCGTGATGTCGTGCTCAAACGGCACTGCCAGCGGCAGGTCAAAGGCGATGTTATCGGTGTACATGTAAGTGACACCGCCCGACAGACGGGTAGAGCTGCCAATGGCGGACTTGGTGCCTGCCAGGCTAGGTGGAGTCAGGTCACCGCTGGAGACATTGGGTGTGATGGTGGTCACACCGCCGCGAACCAACAGGGAGCCGCCAGATTGCGCCTGTGCCGCGGTCGCGCATGCCAACAAGGCGGGAATCAAAAGGAGTTTTGCTGTGTTTTTCATGATGGTTTGCTCCTTGTATTACAGCCAGCCCGCTTTGGCGAGTTGCAGATTGATGGCCTGGCCGATCAGCTGATGCAGCGCCGGGGTGGGATGGAAATTGTCAGAAAACGCATAGCTCTTCCACCAGTTGGCCGAGGTTTCACCGACCGGGATGCTGGCCGACATGCTGGCTGAATTGCAGGCAGCAACCGTTGCCGGCAAGCTCAGGCTGGACTGACCTGTCACGGTGTCGAGACCATTGGCCACCTTGGGGCAGGCCGGTGTACTGATGTTGGTGAGAGCAAATTGCACGGGCGTCGCCGTGATTCGTGCACCCTCGGCATACAGATCAAAGATCTGCACGTTGGTGCCCGCCAGATCAGCCGCTAATTTGGCGTTGAGCGCCAAGGTCCACGCGCGAACCGCGCCCTGAACTGCGTCCCGCTGCGCCGTTCCACCGGCGGCTGCAACTCCGGCCAGAACAGCCTGGAAGCGCGGCGTGGTGGTGATGTCGGTGGCGTTGACTACCACCACTTTGGCAACACCTTTGGCCACCACATTGGTCTTGATGGACGCAGCCATGGATGCGCCAATGGCCTGCGCGTAGGCACCAGCTGCCGTACCCAAGCTGGCGGGGGTGGGTGTGCCGATGATGGCGGACACAGTTGCAGGAGGCAAAAGCGTGCCCAACATTCCCATGTAGGTTGCAATACCCGCCGGTGTTGTGGCACCCAGATACGCACCCGTCAGGTCGGCCAGATCATTGCCGCCGCCGTCAACAATGACCAGATCGGTAGGAGCCAACGTGGCTGATCCGACCGCCATCTGGTAGGTGATGGAGAACGGGTTGTCGTTTCCTGGAGCAGAAGTATTGGTCAGGTTGTTGATGCGTCCACCCCCGACGGCAAAGCTGCTGCAGGCAGTCTTTGGCACAAAAGTCGTTCCGTTGAAGTTGAAAAATGCGCACAGCTTGGGCACGCCAAAGTTGGCAGCTACCACTTCCGGGAAGATGAGGAACGGGTTGGCCGCATCGGCGCTCTGGATGGTGAACTTGTAGCCAAAGGCGCCACTGTCCATGATGCTGTCACCAAAGACTTTCACTGATGAAACGACAGATTTTGGCGTGGTGTTCGACCCGTCACTTGCTCCGCCGCAACCCGCCAAGACCACCGCGCAGCTTGCCGCGACCGCTGCCCATTTCCATTGTTTCATTGCTCTCTCCAGTTAATAGAACGACCGTTCGTTTTTGAACGACAAATCATAAATTGGAAGACCAGCGCAAGCTATGGGGTAAACACTGACCGGATTTGGGCGAACAGCCTTAATCCGGGCCTTCCCGGGCACAACTAACGGTACCGGAGTTTCATGAACAGGATGGTACTGGCCAGCGACAGCGTGATCACATTGGCAATCACGATGGGCCAGGCGCTGAGCAGCAAGCCGTAGACCAGCCACAAGCTGATTCCCACCACGAAGGCGCTGTACATGCCCAGCGAAATGCCCGTGACGTCTTTGGTACGGAACGTGTGCAGTGCCTGCGGCACGAAGCTGCTGGTGGTCAGGAAGGCGGCGGCGTAGCCGACCCAGTCGGAGAGTTGCATGGTGGTCTTCATTATCGGCGCAGGGGGCCTGCACACTCTGGTTCCCCGATAATCGATGCGATGCCCTCTTCCTTCAAAAACCCGCTCGCCACCCTGTCGCCGAAAGCCGTAGGCGTGATTGCGGCGGTTGTGACCGTGGTGATCTGGACCTCGTTCATCGTGATCGCCCGCGCTTCCGCAGACCCTGCGCGCGGCGGCGTTCTCAATCCGTTTGACATCGTCTACGCGCGCATCGTGGGTGCCAGCCTGATTTTGGCGCCGTGGGGCTGGTGGCTGGTGCGCCGCGACCGGTTGACCCAGCCGTGGGCGGGCTCGCTGCTGGGGTTGTCGCCGCTGCCACTGCGTCAGACGCTGATTGCAGGGTTTTTCGGCGGTTTTCTATATGGCATGCTGGCCTATAGCGGCTTTGTCTTTGCACCCGCAGGCCATGCTTCAGTGCTGATGCCGGGCAGTCTGCCACTGTGGACGGCCCTGCTCGCGCTGGTCTTTCTGGGCGAACGCATCACGGCCGCCCGTGCTACCGGTTTGGCGCTGATCGTGGTGGGTGACCTGCTGGTGGGTGGAACCAGCCTGCTGCATGCGCTGGATGGCAGCGGTGTCTGGCGCGGTGACGTGCTGTTTATCCTGGCTGCCATGGTGTGGTCCGCTTACAGCGTGTTGGTGCGCAAGTGGGCCCTCAACGCGGTGCGCGCCACCATTGCCATCACCATGCTGGCACTGCTGACCTATGTGCCGGTTTACACCGTGCTGCTGTTGGCGCAATGGGTTCCGGGCCAGGCGTTGGTAGCGCCATGGCGCGATGTGGCTTTTCAGATGGTCTTTCAGGGGGTGGGGTCGGTCGTGATTTCTGGAATGACGTTCACCAAAATGATCCAGCACTTCGGGCCGGTGCGCTCCACCATGATTACGGCGCTGGTGCCGGGTCTGTCAGCCATCGCGGCCGTGGTCTTTCTGGGTGAGCCTCTGGGCTGGAACGTACTTGCGGGGCTGACCCTGGTCACGGTGGGCATTGTGTTCGGCGTCTGGACGGCACAAGTTGCTATGAAACCGATAGCTGCTCACGCACTGAATACTAAGCCTGGAGGCTGATTTGATGCAAATTTGTTGGCTGAAGCCATGAACCTGCTGGCCTTTGACACCGGAACCGATGTCATGTCCGTCGCTGTGGCGCGTACCGTGGGTGGCCAGGTGCAGCTGTGGCAGCACACCGCCGCTGGCGGCGCCAAGGCGTCGACCGATCTGATTCCCGCCATTCTCGAACTGCTGCGCCAGGCGGATCTGCGCCTGGCGGATCTGCAGGCCATTTGCTTTGGCACCGGCCCCGGCTCGTTTACCGGCCTGCGCACGGCGTGCTCGGTAGCGCAGGGGCTGGCCTTCGGGGCCAGCGTGCCCGTGTTGCCGGTGGATTCCCTGCTGGCCGTGGCCGAAGACGCGCGCCACACGGGCCTGAGCGAACGACCAGGCTTCGTTATGACGGCGGTGCTCGATGCGCGCATGGACGAGCTGTACACCGCCACCTATACCTTTGCGAATGGGCTGTGGACCGAACTCCAGGGCAGTGCGCTAGTGCGGCCTGAAGAATTGCGGCAGTTCCCTGCAATGACCAGTGGCGCGGCGGCTACGCCTTGGGTCATGGCGGGCAATGCATTTGGCATTTACGCAGAGCGGGTTGCGTCAGGCGACCCGGCGGGGGTGCAGGCCCTGCGCCTGTCAGCCTTACCCACTGCTTCGGCCATGTTGCGTCTGGCACCGCAACTGCTGGCTGCAGGCAAAGCGGTGGCGGCAGAGGAGGCGCTGCCCAGCTATATCCGCGACAAGGTCGCCAAGACCACGGCCGAACGAGCAGCTGAAAAGACTGAGGCCGGGGCCGCGGCGTGAGCATGGTTGACTCCCTGGCCGGTGTGGAAGTGCAGTTCGAGCCTATGCGGGTCGAGCAACTGGACGCCGTAGTAGCCGTCGAGCAGCGCGCCTACGCCCACCCCTGGAACCGGACCAACTTTCTGGACGCCCTGCAGTCGGGCAACCAGGCCCAACTGCTGGTGGCGGGCGATGTGCTGCTAGGTTATTTTGTGGCCATGCCGGGTGTGGACGAAGTGCATTTGCTCAACATCACCGTAGCGCCCGAGTACCAGGGCCAGGGCTGGGCACGTGTCATGCTGGATGCGCTGACCGTGTGGGCGCGCGGCCAGTCGTCGCAGTGGGTTTGGCTGGAGGTGCGCGTGGGCAACCTGCGCGCCATGCGCGTCTACGAGGCCCATGGCTACAAACGGGTCGGCCAGCGCAAGGATTACTATCCGGCAGGACGTGGCCAGCGCGAAGATGCGGTGGTCATGGGATTGCGTTTGTGAATCCCCAACTGATTGAGACTATGGAACTAGTACTAGACGACCGCCAACGCGCCATGCTGCGTGAGATGGGTGTGCACGTCTGGATGCCACAGGTCGACGCGCACGAAGCCGTGGTGGCAGAGCGTTCTGCGCAGGTAAAAGGAGGAGGCCGCAGGCCGGGGGACACGGAGCAGAACGTTTTGCCGCCGCGGCGCACAGCAGAAAAAGCGCCGGTTGTGGTGTCTTCATCTGTTGAGGATTCGTCAGATGCGCCTCTGGCTTTGCAGGATCTGCATTGGCCTGCGTTGGCCCAAGCGGCAGCAAACTGCCGAGCTTGCGGTTTGTGTGCGGGCCGCAAAAACTCCACCCTGCAGGCGCCTGCGAGTCCGGTTCAATGCGACTGGCTGGTGCTGGGCGACCCGCCAGACGAAGACGAAGACCGCCTGGGTCAGTCGTTTGCCGAACAGGCGGGCACGCTGCTGGACAACATGCTCAAAGCCGTTGGCGCCCGCCGGGGTGGCGAGTCCCGCGCGGGTGCTTATGTGAGCAACGTCGTCAAATGCCGCCCGCCCAATACGCGTCTGCCCCAGGCCGCGGAATTGCAGCAATGCGCGCAGTATCTGCAGCGTGAAATCGCTCTGGTACGGCCCAAACTGATTCTGGCCATGGGCCGTTTTGCCACCCAGTTGCTGCTGCAGGAGCACCCAGAGCAGGCCGCCCTGCCCCTGGGCAAGCAGCGCGGTACGGCATACCGTTACCAGGGCATTCCTGTCGTCGTGACCTACCACCCCAATGTGCTGCTGCGCGCCAGCGCCGACAAGGCCAAGGCCTGGGCCGACCTGTGCCTGGCCATGGACGTGCTGGAAGCAAAAATTTAGCCCCCCCGCGTTGCTGCGCCGCCCCCCCCGAGAGCCACTAGCCCCTTGGGGCGGCTCCGCGGCAGACTGTCATTTGGCGACACACCCTGCACGGGACTTTGCGGAGCATCTGCGCATCAATAGTTGAGACAGAGAAGCGGGGATTTCGACAGCTACGGGGAGCCGCTGTGTGTGCGTCAGATCCATATCCAGCTCTCACCCAGCGGACTCACTTTAAGCCGCCGCGACCGCTCAAACTGCCCTGGGCGAAGGCGTTGGGATACCAAAAACCCGTGCCATACTTGCCCGAATGCGGTTGAATTTCCTATCCTTTGGCCCGTTCGCGGGTCTGGAATCCTGTCACGGAGCCTATACATGGCCTTTTTTGTATTAGCTGCACACGCTCGTCGTTCTGGTTGGCTCAGCGCGTTGGTCGCTTGCTGGTTGCCAATGCCCACATGGGCCTTACCGCCCGCTCCGCTGGCACCGGCTCGCGCGGTGAATGCGGAGGTGAGCCAGGGCGCCCAACGCAAGCTTGCCCAGGGAAGGGTGATCGGATTGGACAACGGCGACACCGCCTGCCACATCAAACTGGCGGATACCGAAGGCCGCGTCCACCACGAATTGGCTGACTTCGCCCTGTGCGAGGAACCAGAGAAGCTGCTGAATCGCCAAGTCACCCTCTCCTACACGACTGTCACGGTGCCGTCAGCAGCCTGCCAGGGAAACACCCGTTGCGCCCAGAAAGACACTGTGGCGCTGATTACCCGCGCCACGGTCGCTTCAACGGCACCCAGCGTGGACAGCCAGACCCCTATTCCACGCGGCTCATGGTGCACGGACGCTGAAACCAACTTGTTCACCTGCCACCCCCGAGGGAAAAGGGTGTCAGTCTGCGCTAGCAAGGGCGCAACGGCCCGACATGGCCAGTTGCAGTACCGGTTCGGCCCAGCCAAGGGTGGCGCAGCTGAATTGACCCTGCCCGCCACGGCCACGCCCCCAGCCCGGTCGGCAACGGGTGATTCGGCTGGATTTGCCGGTGGCGGCGGTGCGTGGCTGCGCTTCAGTCAAGGCAACCACGGGTACGTGGTGTACAGCGGTGTAGGGCGCTGGGGCAGAAATGGCGCAACCGAAGAACGTTACGGCGTGCAGGTGGAGCGCAATGGCAAAGTCCTTGCAACTCTGGCCTGCCACAGCACCGACGTGAACGAACTTGGACCCGACTGGTTTGCGCGCATGGGAATCGCACCGGATGCACAAGGGTTTTCGTTTCCGGGCACCGACAATTGAGAATCCAATAGGGTTACAGCGCTTTCATTCTTTGAATCGCACCTGCGGCAGGGCCTCCCTACAATACGAATCATGAAATTTCTTGACCAGTTGCGCACTGCCGAGCGCCAAAACGGCTCCCTTTTGTGTGTGGGGCTGGACCCCGAGCCGGCCAAGTTTCCTGACTCTATGCGGGGCAATGCCAGCCGCATATTCGATTTCTGTGCGGCCATCGTCGATGCGACGGCTGATCTGGTCATAGCCTTCAAGCCGCAGATTGCCTACTTTGCCGCACACCGTGCGGAAGGCCAGTTGGAACAGTTGGTGGCGCATATACGCAACATTGCGCCCAACGTACCCGTCATTCTGGACGCCAAGCGCGGTGACATCGGCAGCACGGCCGAACAGTACGCCATCGAGGCCTTCGAGCGCTATGGCGCTGACGCTGTCACGCTGTCTCCCTTCATGGGTTTTGACTCCGTCGCACCGTATTTGAAGTACCACGACAAGGGCGCGTTTCTGTTGTGCCGCACCTCCAACCCCGGTGGAAATGACTTGCAGTCGCAGCGCCTGGCATCGGTGGAAGGCGAGCCCTTTCTGTACGAGCACATTGCGCGTCTGGTGCAGGGGCCATGGAACCTCAATGGCCAGCTCGGGCTGGTGGTGGGCGCTACCTACCCCGCCGAGATTGAGCGGGTGCGGGCCCTGGCGCCTACGGTGCCGTTGCTGATTCCTGGTGTGGGCGCACAAGGGGGCGATGCGGCAGCCACCGTCAAAGCCGGCTGGCGCTGCCAGGGCGGCGAAACCGTGGCGCCGATTGTGGTGAACTCGTCACGTGCGATTTTGTACGCAGCCTCTGGCGCTGACTTCGCAACTGCATCACGCGCGGAAGCAGTGCGCACCCGCGATGCGCTGGCTGCGGCCTGTTGCAATCCGTAACAGCGGATACACGGCTTTACACAGTCGATACGCAGTTTTACAGCGTTGCGGATTCCGTTTCGCACGGTGGCGGGTATGCTGCGTCTATTCTTGATGCAGGGATAAACACATGCTCGCCACGGAACCCCCACCCACAGTTGAATCCAGCCATGCCGATGCCATCGAAACCAAAATGGCGGCTGCGCTGGCGGTCTCGGGATTGCTGGCCGCGTGCGGCGGCGGTGGTAGCGGCGTAGACAACACCAGCGCACCGCCAGCGACGACAACACCGGGCACCACAACTCCAGGTACGACAACTCCAGGCACTACAACTCCCGGTACCACTACACCCGCACCCGGTAGCACCGGCTATACCAGCCCGGCCAGCGATGAAGAGGCCGCCCGCTTTCTATTGCAGGCCCAGTTTTCCGCGTCGGATGCGGAGATGGCTGCTGTGCGCAGCAAAGGCTACTCGGTGTGGCTGCGTGAGCAGTTTGTGGCGCCTGCCACCACCTCCGGCTTCGAATGGCTGAACGCGCGCGGCTACTCCGAGATCAACGCCTCGGAGTTTTACAACAGCAGCTATCCGGGCGACCACATGATCTGGAACCAGCTCATGACCTCTGGTGACGCGGTGCGCAAGCGTGTGGCGTTGGCCTTGTCCGAGTTTTTCGTGGTGTCGTTGACCGGCCTCGATTTCCATTGGCGCAGCTACGCCGCCGCTGCCTGGTGGGACATGCTGGTGTCCAATGCCTTTGGCAACTACCGCAAGCTGCTCGAAGATGTGACCCTTAACCCGGCCATGGGGTCTTACCTCAACACCAAGGGCAACCTGAAAGAGAACACCGCCACCGGCCGCGCGCCGGACGAAAACTATGGTCGCGAGGTGATGCAATTGTTTTCCGTGGGGCTGTACCAACTCAATGACGACGGTTCCGAGAAGCGCGATGCCAGTGGCAACCGGCTGGAGTCTTACACCCAGAGCGACATCACCAATATTGCGCGCATCTTCACCGGGTGGGACTTCGACCAGACGCAAAACGTCAACACGGTGGAGCCGGTGAAGAACCGCAACATTCCGAATACGATTTTTACCCGCATCCCCATGCGCCTGACGCCAGCCAACCACTCCACGCTGGCGGCGACGTTTCTGGGGACCACCGTGCCGGCCAATACCGATGGCGTAGCGGCATTGAAAATGGCTTTGGATACCCTGTTCAACCACCCCAATGTCGGCCCGTTTTTGGGCCGGCAGATGATCCAGCGGCTGGTCACCAGCAGCCCCAGCCCGGCCTATGTCGCGCGCGTGGCCAGTGCCTTCAACAACAATGGTGCGGGTGTGCGGGGTGACTTGCAGGCGGTTGTTGCTGCGGTACTGCTCGACGACGAAGCTCGCAACCCGGCGGGCCTGACCCAAAATGGCTTTGGCAAGCTGCGCGAACCCATGCTGCGCATGCTGCAGTGGGGCCGCACCTTTGGCATCAACTCGGCACGAGGCTCCTGGAAGATGGGGGACTACAGCAACCCGGCCACCCAGTTGGGACAAAGTCCTTTGCGCTCCCCCAGCGTGTTCAACTACTTTCGCCCGGGCTATGTGCCACCATCGACCGCACTGAGCGCTTCCCTGACACCCGCTCCCGAGTTTCAGCTGGTCAACGAAAGCAGTGTCGGGGGCTACTTGAACTTTATGCAGGGGGTCATTCGCAACGGCATTTTTGTCAATTCGCCCGACCAGCCACAAAACGGCAGCAACAGCACCAATGGCTTTGACATCACCGCCAGCTACACGGCAGAACTGGCCCTGGTGCAGGATGCCGCTGCGCTGGTCAAACGCCTGAACCTGCTGCTGTGCGCCGGGCAAATGTCGCCCGCCAATCAGACCCTGATCGTGACGGCGCTCAACGCCACGGCGCTGACGGCCACTAGCACCGACAGCGCCAAACGCGACCGCGTGGCCGCCGCCGTGCTGCTGGTGATGGCGTCCAGCGAATACCTGATCCAGAAATAGAGAAATGGGACTTGCCATGCACCTGCTCCAGCCTGACAACCAAAGCCGCCGCGCCTTTTTGCGTCGCAGTGCCCAGCTGGCCTTGAGTGGCACTGCTTTGCCGTTTGCCCTCAACCTGGCAGCCATGGGCGAAGCGGCGGCCTTTGACGCAACCGATTACAAAGCGCTGGTCTGTGTGTTCCTGTACGGTGGCAACGACTATGCCAACACCGTGGTCACGTATGACGATGCCAGCTACAACCAGTACAGCACCATTCGCGCCGCCGGTGCGGGCCAGTTGGGCGGTGGTATCGCACTGGACAAGGCGGAATTGGCAGCGACCTTGCTCAATCCCACCACCGCGTTGGCCGCTGGGCGCCAATATGCACTGCACCCGTCCATGACGGCGCTGGCCAAGCTGTTCAACAGCGGCAAGGCTGCCGTGCAACTCAACGTGGGACCTCTGGTAGTGCCGCTGACCAAGGCGCAGTACAGTGGCTCGGACCGTGCCAACTTTCCCGTGCCACCCAAGCTCTTTTCCCACAACGACCAGCAGTCCATCTGGCAGTCGTCATCTCCTGAAGGCTCCACCATTGGCTGGGGCGGCAATATCGGCGACCTGGCACTGTCGGGCAACGCCACCTCGCTATTTACGTGCATCAATGTGACCGGTAATGCGGTGTTTTTGTCGGGCGACAGGGCGCTGTCCTACCAGGTCAGTAGTGGCGGTGCAGTGGCTATCAATGCGGTCAAGAACAACGTCTATGGTTCCGCTGCGGTCAAAACTGCGCTGACAGGGCTGATCCAGCAGCCACGGACCCATATTCTGGAGAACGAATACAACAAAGTGACCGCGCGCGCCATCGGGGCGGAGGCACAAATCACCTCCAGCCTTGCGGGCGTGACCCTGGGCACCGCTTTTCCGGCCAACAACCCGCTCGCCGATCAACTCAAGTTGGTGGCCCGCCTCATTGGGGCACGCAATGGCCTGGGCGCCAAGCGGCAGGTGTTTCTGGTGTCCCTGGGCGGCTTTGACCTGCACGACAACCTGATCTCCAAGCACCCGGGATTGCTGGGGAATGTGAGCGATGCCATGGCGGCCTTCTACAACGCCACCGTGGAGCTGGGTGTGGCCAACAAGGTCACCGCCTTCACCGCCTCGGACTTTGGCCGAACGCTGGCATCCAACGGCGACGGCTCTGACCACGGTTGGGGCAGCCACCATTTCGTGGTGGGCGGCGCGGTCAGGGGCGCAACGTTTTACGGCACGCCACCGCCCGTCAGCGTAGGCAGCACGGCGGCAGCGCAAGACCAATGGCATGTGGGCCAGGGCCGCCTCCTGCCAACCACCTCGGTAGACCAGTACGCGGCCACGCTGGCCCGCTGGTTTGGCGTGGCCGACAACGAACTGGCCGGCATCCTGCCCAATCTGCGCCACTTTGGCACCGCAGCGGGGCGCCCGGACTACCCGACCAATATGGGTTTCATGGGCTAATATGGGGCGGCCAACCAAGGCAGGAGTCTGACCCAATGAAACTGTATGTATCCCCCGGCGCCCCCAGCCCACGGCGCGTCATGATGTTCATGGTCGAGAAAAACATCACCGGTATTGATCTGGTGAATGTGGACCTCAATGCCCAGGAGCACAAGGGCGAGGCCTACCGGGCCAAGAGCCCCTTGGCCAAGGTGCCCGCGCTGGAGCTGGACGACGGCCGCGTGCTGACCGAAACGCGCGCCATCTGCACCTATCTGGAGGGCCTGTACCCCGAGCCCAATTTGATGGGTGTGAGCTTTGAGGAGCGCGCATTCATTGAAATGGCCGATCGCCGCGCGGAGCTGTATCTTCTGGCCGGTATTGCCAACACGGTACGCCACACGCACCCGGGTCTTGCGCCGCTGGAGCAGCCACAGTTTCCCGACTTTGGCCACGCGCAAGCGCAAAAAGTGCGTGAGGTCGCTGCCTGGTTTGACAAGGTGCTGGAGCGCCAGCCCTGGATGGCCGGAGAGCGTTTCACCATTGCCGACATTACCGCTTTTTGCGCCATTGAATTCGCCAAACTAATGAAGTTCCAGCCTGGCAAAGAGGGCCTGCCTGCCCTGCAGGCCTGGCGCGACCGGGTTGCTGCGCGTGCCAGTGCTTTGGCCAAGTGAAGAAGTCCAGCTCGGCTCAGGGCGATAGACCTGATTCCTGTTGAGTGTGGATGTGTGGGTCAGTCCCTGCATGATGGGGAGCTACCAGCGGCAAGCGCAGCACAAAGCGGCTGCCCTGTCCCGGCGTGCTGCTGACTTCGAACTCTCCACCGAACAGCTTGGTAACGATGTTGTAGCAGATGGACATGCCCAGTCCGCTGCCGCCCTGCCCCAGTTTTGTCGTGAAAAAGGGGTCGAAAATCCGCTTCAGATTTTCTGCAGCAATGCCTGCGCCGTCATCGCTGAAATGAATCTCCACCTGTGTGTTGCGCAAGCGGTGTGCGTGTAGCCGCATGGTCCCCTCGTGGCCAGAGTCAAATGCATGCAACAAGGCGTTGTTGACTAAATTGGTCAGAACCTGGCCATAGGGCCCCGGGTAGCCGTCCAGAATGATGTCAGACGGCACCTCAACCAACAGCCTGTGACCGGCCATGTGGATGTTGCGCTGCAAGGTCGCAATGACTTCCTGACTGGTGCGCAACAGGTCAAATGGACGGCGTTGCTCGGTGGCCTGGTCGACGGCCACCTGCTTGAAGCTTTGCACCAGCTCGCCCGCAGAGCGCAGCCCGCGTGCCACCAGCGTCAGGCCTTCCTGGCAGGATGCAATGTAGTCTGTCAAAGTGCTGCGTCGCATCGTTCCGTTGGTTGCGGCCAACTCCAGCGCCGCGGTGTTCGCCTGCAGTGCGCTGGCAGTCAGCAGGCAGTTGCCGATGGGGGTGTTGAGTTCATGGGCGACGCCCGCCACCAGAGATCCCAGCGCGGCCAGCTTTTCCTTCACCACCAATTGATCTTTTGCATCCCGAAGGTGCGTATAGGCCACTGAGTTGTCCAGTGCGATGGCAGTGTAGGCGCACAGGGTGCGAAAAATCAGGCGCTCGTTTTCGGCGTATGCATTCGGGCGCGTGGACTGAATGGTCATCACCCCCAGCACCCGGTCCGCAATCGCCAGGGGAGCAAACAATGCGCTGACGGTTTGCAGCGTACCGGGCACATAGGCGGCGGCCAGTGTGGGGTCCGCAAAGTCAATCAGCAGCTCTCGCCGCTCGCGCACGCAGCGGGCCGAAAAAGACTCGTTGTCATCCAGGCGGACGTGGTCACCGGCAAGGCGCACACCCTCTTCAATGTCATAGACCGAAGTCAACCCATTGCCATCGTTGTCCATGAGGTAGATGGCGAAGCTGGATGCATCCAGCAATCCGTGCACATGCCGTTCAATGGCCCCAAACACGTTCTCCTTGTCGAGTTGTGACGTAATCTCCTGGCCGATGTTGCTCAAGAGGCTGAGCGTGTCACTGGATTGCTGCAATAGCGCTGCCCGTTTGGCCTCGGCTTCGGCTTGGCGCCGGTGGTGCTCGCTTTCTGCGCGTGACCGCTCCGTGCCCAGCCGTACCTGAATGGCCGTGGCCCGGTTGGATGCCTCTTGACTCAGCACCCGCTCCCGGGCGCTATTGGCTTGCATTGACAAGGCGTAGGCCTCGGCAAAGCGCTCACCCAAAGCATATTCTTTGGCCAGATCAAACAGCAGGTCGCTGGGTATCAAGTAGCCCTCAATCTTGCGCGCAGTCGCCAGGGCTTGTTCCAGACAGTGCGTGGAGTCAGCATGATTGCCGCGGTTCGCATGGATACGGGCCAACAATTGCAAAGCGCCAATTTCCTGAATGACAGCGCCCTGATTGCGTGCCAGATTCAGCGCGACCTTTGCCGAGCCTTCAGCTTGCTCACTTTGACCCAAATGCAAAAGGGCATTGGCTATGCCGACCTGACCTTCTGTTGCAGCATCGGTTTGCCCCAGGTGCAACGAGAGTTCTGCTTGCTGGCGGAAGTGTTCAAGCGATCGCGCATAGTCGCCACGCCTGTGCGCCAGGTCACCCAGTGCGCTAAGTACCATGGTGAAGTTGCGCGAATTGCGCAGCGGCTCGTAGACCACCAATGCCTCGTCCAACAAAGACTGTGCAGCCTCCAGGCGCCCCATGGCCCGCATGACCTCACCCATTTGCCGCAGGCTGGGCCCCAGCGTTACCGCCCAGCCGGTTGGGCGGGCCAGCTCCAGGCCACGCTGTAGCCACTCCAGAGCCGCATCGTGGTCGTTGAGCACAACGTAGGTGCCCCCGGCGTTGACGGCGGCGACCACAGCAGTCAGGATTTGCCCCGTCTCCAAAGCCGCATCGCAGGCGCGGTTCAGGCGGTCCAGAGCGGCGCCAAAGTTGCCGGTGTTGTAGTCGCGTGCCGCAAGGTAGGTATAAACGCTGGCAGCGACCGCCGGGTGTACATCCCCCAGTTCGTTGGTGAAGCGCTGGCCCCATTGTGTGCTTGCCAGGTGCACATCACGCAACACGGCGTAACGCGCCTGGTTGGCTTCGAAGACGTCAACGCGCTGCACGTCCTGTGCACGCCGGGCGCAGTCCACGGCACGCGCCAGCGCGGCGTCCCGTTTGGGCAGTTCGCCGGTGCTGGAGCAGACCGACACCATCAGCGCATGGCTATCGGCACACCCGGCCAGATGACCCAGAGATTCAAAGCTAACCAGCGCCGCCTGCGCGGCTTGTGCGGCACCGTCAAAGTCTGACCGCAGCCACAAGGTTTCCCCTTCCACCAAGTGCAGCCGTGCGCGGTGTGCATCTATCTCGGGGGTTGGTGGCTGGTTTCGGATATCTGCCAGGGCTCGCTGGAGAAGTTGCTGCGCGCGGGGGTTGTCACGCTGGCGCAGGTACCACGCCAGCGTGACCCGCAGCTCAAGCGTTTGTGCATCATCACGCGAGCGATCCAGCGCCTCGGAAAGGCGGTCAACCTCGGTATTGCGCTCAAACAGTTGCATGGAAGCGGGGTCTGGTTAGTTCCGGGAAAGTGTCGCCATGATAGGCCGACTCGTCAACTTTCAGGTGACAGCAACCGCTGCAAATAACGCCCGGTGTGGCTGTCCGGGTTGGCGGCAATATCTTCCGGCGTGCCTACACCCAGCACGGTGCCCCCACCCGAGCCACCTTCCGGCCCCATGTCGACCAGCCAGTCCGCCGTCTTGATGACGTCCAGGTTGTGCTCGATGACCACGATGGTGTTGCCGGCATCGCGCAACTGGTGCAGCACTTTCAGTAACAGGTCAATGTCGGCAAAGTGCAGGCCGGTGGTGGGCTCGTCCAGGATGTAGAGCGTGCGCCCGGTGTCACGTTTGGACAGTTCCAGCGCCAGCTTGACGCGCTGCGCCTCGCCGCCTGACAGCGTGGTGGCCGCCTGGCCCAGCTTGATGTAGGAAAGGCCTACATCCAGCAGGGTTTGCAGCTTGCGCGCGATGGTAGGCACGGCATGCAAAAAATCATAGGCCGCCTCGACGGTCAGGCCCAGAATCTGCGCGATGTTCTTGCCCTTGTAGAGCACCTCCAGCGTTTCGCGGTTGTAGCGCATGCCGGCGCACACATCGCAGGGCACATACACATCAGGCAAAAAATGCATCTCCACCTTCACCATGCCGTCGCCCTGGCAGGCTTCGCAGCGGCCACCGGCTACGTTGAAGCTGAAGCGGCCCGGGCCGTAGCCGCGTTCGCGCGCCGTGGGTACCTCGGCCATCAACTCACGGATGGGCGTGAACAGCCCGGTGTAGGTGGCCGGGTTGGAGCGCGGCGTGCGGCCAATGGGGCTCTGGTCCACATTGATCACCTTGTCGAAGTGCTCAATGCCCTCAATGGCCTCGTGCGCTGCCGGTTCGTCGTGGGCGCGGTAGATGGTGCGGGCCACGGCGGCGTAAAGCGTGTCATTCACAAGCGTGGATTTGCCCGAGCCCGAGACGCCGGTCACGCAGGTGAACAGGCCCACGGGGAAGTCGACGCTCACGTTCTTCAGGTTGTGGCCAGTGGCGCCCACCACCCGCAGCGTTTGCAACTCGCCCCGTGTCGCCAGGTGGTGTGCTTCGCGCTCGGCTCGGCGCACCGCAGCCGGGCTCGGGGCGTAGCGCTGGCCCTTGTCGGATGGTTTGTAGGGCTGTGTATGCACGGTGGGCAACCAGGGAGTGCGTTTGCGCGGCACTGCAATCTTGAGTGTCTGCGCCAGGTACTGGCCAGTCAGCGACTGGGTGTTGGCCTTCACCTGCTCAAAATTGCCCTGCGCAATGACGCGCCCGCCGTGGATGCCTGCGCCCAGCCCCATGTCGATGATGTGATCAGCCGCGCGCATCATGTCCTCGTCGTGCTCCACCACCAGCACGCTGTTGCCAATGTCGCGCAGGTGTTTGAGCGTGCTGATCAGGCGGTCGTTGTCGCGCTGGTGCAGGCCAATACTGGGTTCGTCCAGAACATACATCACCCCGGTCAGGCCTGAGCCAATTTGTGAAGCCAGCCGGATGCGCTGGCTCTCGCCGCCGCTGAGCGTCTCGGCGCTGCGGTCCAGGCTCAGGTAGTTCAGGCCGACGTCGTTCAGGAATTTCAGGCGCAGACCAATCTCGCGTACCACCTTGGCGGCAATGTCGCCCTTGGCGCCGCGCATCGTCAGGGTCTGAAAGTAGGCGTAGCTTTCGCGCAGCGTGGAGCGGCTGATCTCGAAAATGGCCCGGGCCTGCGCGCCCTCGCCAATCTTGACGTGGCGTGCTTCCAGACGCAGGCGTGAGCCGTCGCAGGCCTGGCAGTGCTGCGTGCTGCGCATGCGGG
Source organism: uncultured beta proteobacterium (assembly GCA_903945325.1). Classification (GTDB taxonomy): domain Bacteria; phylum Pseudomonadota; class Gammaproteobacteria; order Burkholderiales; family Burkholderiaceae_C; genus Allorhodoferax. The sequence goes on from CAJAVE010000131.1 coordinate 83,257, forward strand.
CCAGGTCTTCGCGCACCAGAGTAGAGTCGGTTTCGCGGTAGCGTCGCGCCATGTTGGGCAGGATGCCTTCAAACGGGTGCTTCTTGGTCAGCTTCTTGCCTTGGGATGCACCGGAGTCCATCACGTAGCTGAACTTGATTTCATCCTCGCCAGAGCCCTGCAGGATGGCGTGTTGCACTTCGGGCGGCAGCGAATCAAACGGCTTGTCGATATCAAACTTGTAGTGCTTGGCCAGGCTCTCCAGCATGCTGAAGTAGTAGCCATTGCGCCGGTCCCAGCCCTTGATGGCGCCACTGGCCAGGCTCAGCGTGGGGAAGGCCACCACCCGCGCCGGGTCAAAAAACTCCTGCACGCCCAGGCCATCGCAGGTGGGGCAAGCGCCCACGGGCGAGTTGAACGAGAACAGGCGCGGCTCCAGCTCGCTAATCGAGTGGCTGCACACCGGGCAGGCAAACTTGGCGTTAAATAAGTGCTCTTTTGGCCTGTAGCCCCCGTCAACATTGCGCAAGGCGCTATCATTTTCGATAGAATTGCCATCCATCTCCAGCGCAATGGCACGCCCGTTGGCCAGGCGCAAAGCGGCTTCAAAGCTCTCGGCCAGGCGTTGCTTGAGGTTGTCGTAGTCGGTGCGTGCGGCAACGCTGGCGGCGTGGTCTTCGGCGGGCTGTGCTTGCACCGGTGCGGCGCGCACCTTGATGCGGTCAATCACAACATCAATGTCGTGCTTCTCGGTTTTCTTGAGGGCGGGCAGATCGTCAAACTCAAAGGTCTTGCCATTGATGCGAAAGCGCACATAGCCCTGGGCCTGCATCTCGGCAAACACATCCAGAAACTCGCCCTTCTTCTCGCGCGCCACGGGGGCCAGAATCATCAGCCGCGTGTCCGCAGGCAGGGCCAGCACGGCGTCCACCATCTGGCTCACGGTCTGGCTTTGCAGGGGCAGATCATGCTCGGGGCAGTAGGGTGTGCCGGCGCGGGCGAACAGCAGGCGCAGGTAGTCGTGGATCTCGGTCACCGTGCCCACAGTGGAGCGCGGGTTGTGGCTGGTGGCCTTTTGTTCGATGGAAATGGCGGGTGACAGGCCCTCGATGACGTCCACATCGGGCTTGTCCATCAGCTGCAAAAACTGGCGCGCGTAGGTGGACAGGCTCTCCACATAGCGGCGCTGGCCTTCGGCATACAGTGTGTCAAAAGCCAGGCTGGACTTGCCGGAGCCCGATAGCCCGGTGATCACCACCAGCTGGTTGCGGGGGATGTCGAGGTCGATGTTTTTCAGGTTGTGCGTGCGCGCACCGCGAATGCTGATGGTCTGCTGCTGCAGCGCCCGGGCCAGGTAAGTGCCTTGCGGGTCTTGGGGCATGGGGGTGCCGTCGGGAGATGGTTTCAAGGTGACTGCCGGTTGAGAGAAACCCACCATGATAGTGAAAGACGGCTGGGGGCGTCGGTATGCACCCAGCCCACGCTTGCACTGCCCCATGCCCGCCACCGCACGCCCAACGCAAGCGCATTCTCATGCGGGCGGGCCAGTGGGTGCTGTCAGTGCCAAAGCGGCTGCGCTACTTCATGCAGCGTGACGGAGCAGTGCTCAACATGGTGCTGCGCATTTTTCTGCGGGTCATTGCGCAAAGCCTGCAATCCAACAGCCCAGGGGCAACGCAGCTGGAGTGGTGCCGCTGGGCCATGCGCGTCCACCTACGCCCGAACCTGTGCCACCCAAGCGCCCGGCGCACTACCTGTGGGCCGGGCTGATAGCGCGCATCTACGAGGTTTTTGGCAAAACCCCAAGTCAGCAGCTGCGGTGCCCGAAGTGCGGTGGACAGATGCGCCTGATCGCATTCATTACCGAGGGCACGCAGATCCGGCGGATTCTCGATCACATCGGTGTCGACTCGGAGCCCCCACACATATCCCCGGCGCGCGGGCCACCGCTGTGGGATGACTGCGACGCGCAAACGGTTGAGGGTGTTGCGTCCGAGCCAGACTGGGCAACCGACTGGGATGGGGCAGCGCAACCGGCCCCCGACTACGAGGGCGATCAGCGCATCAACTGGTGAACTGGCTGGACTTGGGGTTTTGCCTGGACTTGGGGTTTTGCCTGGACTTGGGGTTTTGCCTGGACTTGGGGTTTTGCCAAAACGGTGACTCAGACTCGCTGGCGGGTAGCTATGCGCC
>CAJAVE010000132.1 GCA_903945325.1 uncultured beta proteobacterium
CGAGCAAAAAGCAGGGCTTTTTCTCCATCTCGGGCAACCTGGCAACCCAGGTCATTCAGGCGGTGGGCTGGGCCATGGCCTCGGCTATCAAGGGCGACACCAAGGTGGCATCGAGCTGGATTGGCGACGGCGCCACGGCAGAGGCCGACTTTCACACCGGCGTCACCTTTGCCCATGTGTACCGCGCACCGGTGATCCTGAACGTGGTCAACAACCAGTGGGCCATCTCTACCTTTCAGGCCATTGCCGGCGGTGAAGGAACCACCTTTGCCGCACGCGGCGTGGGCAGCGGTATTGCATCCCTGCGGGTGGATGGCAACGACTTCCTGGCGGTGTACGCCGCCTCCCAGTGGGCGCTGGAGCGTGCCCGGCGCAACCTGGGCCCGACACTGATCGAATGGGTGACCTACCGCGCGGGCCCGCACTCCACCTCCGACGATCCCAGCAAATACCGACCGGCCAACGACCCGGCCCGCTTCCCGCTGGGCGACCCCATTGCCCGGCTCAAGCAGCACCTGATCAAGCTGGGGGCCTGGTCGGATGCCGAACACGATGCCGCCCAGAAAGAAGTGGAAGCCGAAGTGGCTGCCGCGCAAAAAGAGGCCGAACGCTTCGGCACGCTGGCCGACGGCATGGTGCGCAGCCCGGCTGAAATGTTTGAAGATGTCTACAAGGTCATGCCCGCGCACCTGCGCCAACAGCGCCAGGAGCTGGGAATATGAGTAGAGAAAACGACATGAACGCAGCGCAGAGCCGCCTCAAGCAAGTGAGCGACCCCTCGGGGGGCAGCGCAGTACGCGCAGCGACAAGCGTGGGGGCCTCATCTTCTATGACCATGATTCAGGCGTTGCGCTCGGCCATGGATGTGATGCTGGAGCGCGACGACAACGTCGTCGTCTATGGCCAGGATGTGGGTTACTTCGGCGGCGTCTTCCGCTGCACCGAAGGCCTGCAAAAGAAGTACGGCACCTCGCGCGTGTTCGACGCTCCCATCTCCGAGGGCGGCATTGTCGGCACCGCGGTGGGCATGGGCGCTTACGGCTTGCGCCCGGTGATCGAGATCCAGTTCGCAGATTACGTGTACCCGGCCACTGACCAGATCGTGTCCGAGGCGGCGCGCCTGCGCTACCGCTCGGCGGGAGACTTCACAGCCCCCATTACCATCCGCATGCCCTGCGGCGGCGGCATCTATGGCGGGCAAACCCACAGCCAGAGCCCCGAGGCCATGTTCACCCAGGTCTGCGGCTTGCGCACGGTGATGCCATCCAACCCGTATGACGCCAAGGGTCTGCTGATTGCGTCCATCGAAAACGATGATCCGGTCATCTTTCTGGAACCCAAGCGCCTGTACAACGGCCCGTTTGACGGCCACCACGACAAGCCGGTGGTGCCATGGTCCAAGCACCCCATGGGCAATGTGCCCGAGGGCTACTACACCGTGCCGCTGGACAAGGCGGCGATCTTCCGTCCCGGCAAGGAGCTGACGGTGATTGCCTACGGCACCATGGTTTACGTGTCTGAAGCGGCTGCCGCCGAGAGCGGTGTCGATGCCGAAATCATCGACCTGCGCTCCATCTGGCCGCTGGACCTGGAAACCATTGTTGCTTCGGTCAAGAAGACGGGCCGCTGCGTCGTTGTGCATGAAGCCACACGCACCAGTGGCTTTGGTGCCGAGCTGATTGCGCTGATCCAGGAGCATTGCTTCTACCACCTGGAAGCGCCTATCGAGCGCGTCGCAGGCTGGGACACGCCCTATCCGCACGCCCAGGAATGGGCGTATTTCCCCGGCCCGAAACGGGTCGCTGAAGCGTTCAAACGCGCCATGGAGGCATGATGGGAATCCATATCATCAAGATGCCGGACATCGGCGAAGGCATTGCAGAAGTCGAACTGGTCGCCTGGCATGTCAAAGTAGGCGATACGGTAGCCGAGGACCAGATCCTGGCCGACGTCATGACGGACAAGGCCACGGTGGAGATTCCGTCCAGCGTGGCGGGCAAGGTGCTGGCGCTGGGTGGCGCGGTGGGCCAGGTCATGGCTGTGGGCTCAGAAGTGATCCGCATCGAGGTCGCCGGAGTCGGAAACCTTAAGGTAAATGAGCCTCTAGACCCCGTCAATACTGCGCAAGCAGCTACTGAAACAGTAGCAAAAGTAGCCGCTGAAAAGCCTCTGCCCGCGGTGATGGTGTCTGCGCCGGCGGCTGTCGTAGCGGCAACCCAGCCACCAACCGCCCTGGTTCGCGCCCCCGGTGACAAACCCATTGCCTCTCCGGCCGTGCGCCGCCAGGCCTGGGACCTGGGTGTGGAACTGCAGTTTGTGCCCGGCACGGGTACGGCCGGTCGCATCACCCATGAAGACCTGCAAGCCTATGTGGCCCGCGCCGCGCAGGCCCAACCGGTGGGCAGCGTGGACCAGCGCTACGCCCAGCGGCTGGACGAGCAGACCGTGCCCGTCATCGGCCTGCGCCGCAAGATTGCGCAGAAGATGCAGGAGGCCAAGCGCCGCATTCCACACTACACCTATGTGGAAGAGGTGGACATGACCGAGCTGGAAGCCCTGCGCGCCCAGCTCAATGCCCAGCATGGCAAGGAGCGTGGGCGCCTGACCGTGCTGCCCTTTCTGGCGCGCGCCATCGTGCTGGCGGTGCGTGCGCACCCCGAGGTCAACGCCCGCTACGATGACGAAGCTGCGGTGGAGACGCGCTTTGGCGCGGTGCATTTAGGGCTTGCCACGCAGACCCAGGGTGGTCTGATGGTGCCGGTGATTCGCCATGCCGAGACCCTGGACCTGTGGGCCTGCGCCGCCGAGGTGCTGCGCCTGGCCGAGGCCGCGCGCAGTGGCAAGGCCACGCGCGACGAACTCAGTGGCTCCACCATCACCATCACCAGCCTGGGCGCGCTGGGTGGCATCGTCACCACGCCGGTGATCAACCACCCCGAGGTGGCGATTGTGGGCATCAACCGCCTGGTGGAGCGGCCCATGATCCGCAACGGCAACGTCGTAGCGCGGCAGATGATGAACCTGTCGTCCAGCTTTGACCACCGTGTGGTGGATGGCATGAACGCAGCGCAATTTGTACAACGGATCCGTGGCTACCTGGAATGCCCGGCCACCCTGTTTGTGGAGTAGAGGGCAATGGACATTCAACACACAACCCTGCTCATCATTGGCGGTGGCCCTGGCGGCTATGTGGCGGCCATCCGCGCGGCTCAGCTGGGCATCGCCACCACGCTGATTGAGGGCGAGCAACTGGGCGGCACCTGTCTGAACATTGGCTGCATTCCGTCGAAGGCGCTGATCCACGCGGCGGAGGCCTACCACCAGGCACACCACTTCATGGGTGGTAGCCCGCTGGGCATCCACGTGGAAGCGGCGCGCATCGACATCACGCAGACCGTGCGCTGGAAAGACGGCATCGTCGCCCGCCTCACCGGCGGCGTTGGGGCCTTGCTGAAAAAGCATGGCGTCAAGGTCGTCAAGGGTTGGGCAAGCATCGTGGACGGCAAAACCGTTGACGTGGCCAGGGACCCGTCGGACCCCCAACCGGTGCGCATCCAGGGGGAGCACATGGTGCTGGCCACGGGATCTGTCGAACTGGGCCTGCCGGGCATGCCGTTTGGCGGTCGTGTCATCTCAAGCACCCAGGCTTTGTCGCCCGACCGTATCCCCGGGAAACTGGTGGTGGTGGGTGGCGGCTATATCGGGTTGGAGCTGGGGCTGGTCTACCGCAAGCTGGGCTCGGACGTGGCCGTAATCGAAGCCCAGGACCATATCCTGCCGCTGTACGACGAGGAGCTGACAAAACCCGTGGCCGCATCGCTGCGCAAGCTCGGTGTGCAGGTGCATTTGGGCAGCACCGTGCAGGGCCTGAACGCCGCGGGTGACGCGGTGCGCGTGCAGGACAGCACCGGACGCGAGAGCGAGCTGGCGGCTGACCAGGTGCTGGTGGCCATTGGCCGCGTGCCCCGCACCCATGGCTGGGGTCTGGAGAAGCTGATGCTGGCCATGCAGGGCCGCGCGCTCAAAGTGGACGACCAGTGCCGCACCTCCATGCGCAACGTCTGGGCCATTGGCGACCTGACCGGTGAGCCCATGCTGGCGCACCGTGCCATGGCACAGGGTGAGATGGTGGCCGAGATCATCTCCGGCAAGCGCCGTCACTTTGCACCAGCGGCCATAGCGGCGGTGTGCTTTACCGACCCCGAGATCGTGGTGGCGGGCCAATCACCCGCAGAGGCGGCCAAGGCGGGGCTGGACTGCATCACCGCGCAATTCCCGTTCGCGGCGAACGGCCGCGCGATGACACTGGAAGCCTCCGATGGTTTTGTACGGGTGGTGGCACGGCGCGACAACCACCGCATCGTGGGCTGGCAAGCGGTGGGTGTTGGGGTGTCCGAATTGAGCACGGCGTTTTCGCACTCGCTGGAGATGGGGGCAACGCTGGAGGACGTGGCGGGCACCATCCACGCGCACCCCACGCTGGGCGAGGCGGTGCAGGAGGCGGCGCTGCGTGCACTGGGGCATGCGCTGCATATTTAGAGTAGCCACCGCGCCTCCAAGCCACTTGTCAAAAAACTGAAATAAAACATCATCACATCGTTCTTTCAAACAATATAAACTATATATATTGTTTATCGTGTCGCCGTGCCGACTTCCGTGAAAGGACGCCTTGATGACCTCTTCGACCATAACCTGGTGGACCCTGCTGTGCTCGGTCAGTGCCATCAACCTGTTGGCATGGTTGGTGTCGGCGGTTCTATTGCATCGTCGCTCGGAAACCTTTCCTGAACAAACCTGGGCACTGATTCGCTGGCAGATGGTGTTGTCTGCGGGCTATGTACTGGGCTGCGGCTATCGATCGGTGTTTCCGGTGTTTGACGTGCAGCGCCAGGTGATTGTTGACTCGTTCTTTTCCAGCGTGATCGTGGGGCGATCCGTCGCCACGGTGGCCGAGTTGTGCTTTGCGGCGCAATGGGCGCTGTTGTTGCGCGGCATAGCGCATGCGAATCACAGTTGGCACGGCCTCACGGTTTCGCGCCTGGTCGTTCCGATGATCGTGGTCGCCGAGGTGTGCTCCTGGTATGCCGTGCTCTCCACGTCAAATATGGGGCACGTTCTGGAGGAGTCACTGTGGGGCCTCTGTGCACTCTTGCTGGTGGCCAGTCTGTTACTGATCTGGCCACGGTGCGACCGTGACATGCGCTCCCTGCTAGCGGCTACCTGTGTTGCCGGCACAGGCTATGTGCTGTACATGTTTTTGGTCGACGTGCCCATGTACTGGACACGCTGGGTGCAGGACAACGAGGCCGGGCGCGTCTACCTGGGTATTTATCAGGGCCTTGTGGACACCTCAAGCCGCTGGACCGTCACCCACCAATGGAATGACTGGAAGGGTGAAGTGGTCTGGATGTCCCTTTACTTCAGCGTCGCGGTATGGCTAAGCATCGGTCTGATGCACATGCCGGTGCGTTACAGCCTGCGCTATGCAACCGTGACCTCCAAGCCACCATGGCCGACACTCTGGCGCCCCCTGCCGATTGAAATCTAGAATGGCTTATATACGTTGAATGTCAATTTGATGAAAAAACTGTCTCTTGCTTCCATCGCCGGTTCATTTATTTGCGTGTGCATGTGCCTGTCGTCCGTGACGTGGGCACAGACAACCCGTGCACAGAGTTCCGCCGATGTGGACCTGAATGCACGCCTCAAGGAGACGGAAGCCAACCCCCGTTTACTGGAAGCCGCTCACAAGACAGGCGCCAAGGTCGCCAGTTTTTGCGCCAACTGCCATGGCGAGGGTGGCAACAGCGCTACGCCGGAAACCCCGAATCTTGCCGGCCAGAACACCTCCTATTTGCTGGAGCAACTGCGTCAGTTTGTGGACGGTCGGCGCAAGAACCCGTTCATGGAGGGCATGATCCGCGCTTTGAATGCCGATGAGAAGATCGGGGTTGTCCTGTATTACGCCAGCAAGGATGTGACATACAAACCGTCAGCGAACGCCTTACTGGCTACCAAAGGGCAAGACTATTACAACAAGATCTGTTTTCGCTGCCATGGCGACCAGGGTCGAGGCAATGAGAGCATCGCCCGTATTGCGGGCCAGAACCCCGTGTATCTCAACACGACGCTCAAGCGCTACCGCGATGGTTCCGCGTTGCGCAAGGACCCACTGATGGCGGCCAACACCAAGACCATGACGGACGCTGACATTGATGCGGTTGTGGCGTACGTGTCCTCGCTGAAATAAATCTCACAAACGGCCCCGTCAAGGTGCCGTGGCCTGGCGCACCGCGTGTTCCCACGCATCCATGCGCGCTGTAGCCTGTTCCGTTGTCCATGCAGGCTCAAAGGTGCGCTCAGCCTTCCATAAACCACTGAGTTCCTGGGTACCCGCGTACAGTCCAGTGCCCAGCCCGGCCAGGTAGGCAGCGCCCAGTGCGGTCGTTTCAATCACCGCCGGGCGCACCACGGGTATGCCCAGCAGGTCGGCCTGCATCTGCATCAACAGGTCATTGGCACACGCGCCACCATCCACACGCAACTCGTGCACGGCACGCCCGCCATGGGCGACGCTGTCGCGGCTCATGGCTGCGAGCAGGGCCGCGCTTTGAAATGCAATGCTCTCCAGTGCGGCGCGGGCAATATGGGCCAGCGTGGTGCCACGGGTAATGCCGGTAATGGTGCCCCGCGCCTCAGGGTTCCAGTAGGGTGCGCCCAGGCCGGTAAAGGCGGGCACCATCATCACGCCACCGGCATCGGGCACGCTCTGGGCCAGGCTCTGCACTTCGCCGCTGCTCTGGATGGCGCGCAAGCCGTCGCGCAACCACTGCACCACGGCGCCACCCACAAACACGCTGCCCTCCAGGGCGAACGCGGGTGTGGTGTTGATTTGCGCCGCGCTGGTGGTCAACAGGCCATTGCGGGAAGTCTGGAAACGCTCCCCGGTGTGCATCAGCATGAAGCAGCCCGTGCCATAGGTGTTCTTGGCCATGCCTGCATCAAAGCAGCCCTGACCGAACAGGGCGCTTTGCTGGTCCCCCGCCATGCCACCAATACGAATCGGTGCGCCCAACAAACCGGCCTTGACGCTGCCAAAGTCTGCACACGAGGGGCGCACTGCAGGCAACACGCTGGCCGGAATGTCCAGCCACTGCAACAACTCTTCATCCCACTGGTTGGTGTGCACGTTGAACAGCAGGGTGCGTGAAGCATTGCTCACGTCGGTAGCATGCACGGCGTGTGCGCGGGTGCTGTCCTCGCTGCCACCGGTCAGCTGCCACAGCAGCCAGCTGTCCACTGTGCCAAATGCCAGCTCCCCCGCCAGTGCCTGCGAGCGTGCACCGGGCACGTGGTTCAAAATCCATTGCAGCTTGGTACCAGAAAAATAGGCGTCGACCAGCAGCCCGGTTTTGGACCGAATCAACTCTGCTTTGCCATCGGCACGCAGTTGGGCGCAGATCGGCTCCGAGCGGCGGTCCTGCCAGACGATGGCGTGGTGAATGGGCAGGCCCGTTTTGCGACTCCATACCACCGTGGTCTCGCGCTGGTTGGTAATGCCCACCGCGTGAACGTCTGCAGCACCCAATCCGGCCTTGGCCAGCACCTCGCGCGCCGTCGCCAGTTGTGTTTGCCAAATCACCATGGGGTCATGTTCCACCCAACCGGGTTGCGGGTAGATCTGGGGCAGCTCCCGTTGGGCCATGGCCACAATCTGGCCCGACGGGTCAAACACAATGCTGCGCGAGCTGGAAGTGCCTTGGTCGAGGGCGAGCAGGTAGGGCATGGGCGCTGACTCCAAAAAAGGGAACAATAATGAAGGATAGCGAACAAATCTCCCGCATGACCGCACCCCTCCAACCCCTGCCAACCCGCCGCGCCGACCTGCTGGAGCGCCTGCGCCAGCCGCACACCTATGACCTCGCCATCGTCGGGGGCGGTGCAACCGGCCTGGGTGTGGCGCTGGATGCTGCGTTGCGGGGCCTGAGCGTGGTGCTGCTGGAGTCGCACGACTTTGCCAAGGGCACCTCATCGCGTGCCACCAAGCTGGTGCACGGGGGGGTTCGCTATCTGGCCCAGGGCAATGTCTCGCTGGTGAGTGAGGCCCTGCATGAGCGCACCCACCTGCTGCACAACGCGCCGCATCTGGCGCAGCCACTGCCGTTTGTCATGCCGTCTTACCAGTGGTGGGAGGCGCCGTTTTATGGTGTGGGCCTCAAGGCCTATGACCTGCTGGCGGGCAAAGCCGGCCTGGGCCACACCGAATTTTTGAGTGTGGCGCAAACACGCACCTTGCTCCCAACCGTCAACCCGGAGCATTTGTGCGGTGGCGTGAAGTATTGGGACGGCCAGTTTGACGATGCACGGCTGGCCCTGGTGTTGGCCCGAACCGCTGCAGCGCAAGGTGCCTTGCTGGTCAACTACTGCGAGGCGCAGGGGCTCATCCATGAGGGCGGGCGTGTAGCGGGGGTGCAGTGTCGCGATACTGAAACCGGCAACATACTCAAGGTCAGTGCCCGCTGCGTGGTCAACGCGACCGGTGTGTGGGTGGATGCGCTGCGCCTGCAGGACAGCGAAGCCTGCGGGCGCACCAGCCGACCCATCGTCGCGCCCAGCCAGGGCGTGCACCTGGTGGTGGACAAGGAATTTTTCCCCGGCGACCATGCCTTGCTGGTGCCCAAGACGGCCGACGGCCGGGTACTGTTTGCTGTGCCCTGGTTGGGCAAGGTGATTCTGGGAACCACCGACACCCCGCGCCATGACCTGGCACGCGAGCCCGAGCCCTTTGCCGATGAAGTGGCGTTTATCCTGAACGAATCGGCACGCTACCTGCAGCGCGCCCCGCAGCGCGGCGATGTGCGCAGCCTATGGGTGGGTTTGCGCCCGCTGGTCAAGCCGGCTGATGATGAAGGCAACGACACCAAAACCATCAGCCGCGAGCACACGGTGGCCGTCAGCCAATCGGGCCTGGTCACGGTGACGGGCGGCAAGTGGACCACCTACCGCTCCATGGCGGAGGACGTGCTTGAGAAGTGCCAGGAGGCCGGGTTGCTGCCCACGCTGCAAGACTGCACCACGGCACACCACCGGCTGGTGGGCGCGCCACCGGCAGGCGCTGCCACCACGCCTATTAGTCAAGCGCCCGGCATGCACCAGTACGGGCTGGAGGCGGCGGCGGTGGACCAGTTACCTGGCAGCACGGTCATGCTGGCACCGCATTTGAGCGAAGCCATGGTGCGCTTTGCGGCACGCCACGAATACGCACGCACGGTGGAAGATGTGCTGGCCCGGCGCAGCCGACTGCTGTTTCTGGATGCGCGTGCGGCTGGGGAAGCAGCGCCCGCAGTGGCAGCGGTGCTGGCCGACGAGTTGGGGCGTGCTGTGCCGGTAGATGAGTTTGTGGCGCTTGCTGCGCGCTACTACCGGCACCAATTTGGCGAACTGCCGTCGCACACGCTCGACCGGCAGCGCCACTGAACTGCCGTTCCGGCCGAGTCACAGACCATTCCAGGGCATCACATCGACCCCTTCGCGGGTGTACTGAGTGCTGCCACCGTACACCAACCCAGGGTAAATGGCCGAAAAGTTACCGCGCTCCTGTGCGTATTTTTGCCATTTCCTCAAATTGCCGAACGCGTCGCTGGCCACGGTGATGCCGGATTTAATCTCCACTGCGGCGAGTTCATTGCCGCGCTCCAGAATCAAATCGACCTCGGTGCCAATGTTGTCACGCCAAAAGTACAAGGGCGCTCGTGTACCCGCGTTGCAGCGGTTCTTTAGAAACTCATTGACCACCATGGTTTCAAACAGAGCCCCCCGAAGCGGGTGGTGTTGCACCTGACTCGCTGTCTCAATACCCAGAAGCGCGCAAGCCAAGCCCACATCTGTCACATAGAGTTTGGGACTCTTGGTCAGGCGCTTGCCAAAATTTGCAAAGTGCGGTCGCACAAAATGGACCAGATAGCAGGTCTCCAAAATCGATAGCCAGTGCTTGGCCGTCTTGTCGGACACACCCGCATCGCTGGCCAAAGACTGCATATTGAGCAGTTGCCCGGTGCGCGCGGCAGTGAGCTTGAGGAAGCGCTGAAATGCGCCCAGGTCTTGAATCGCCGCAAGCCCGCGTGCATCCCGCTCGGCATAGGTCACCAAATAGCTTTGCAACCACTCAGAGGGCTCCAGTGGCCGGTCATACAAGGCCGGGTAGAAGCCTTTCACCATTTGGTGGGGGTAATCAGTCGCGAGCAAATTCGCGTCACGCAGCTCGGCAATGGAAAGCGGCAGCAACTC
>CAJAVE010000133.1 GCA_903945325.1 uncultured beta proteobacterium
AGTGCTGCATGATGGGCGGCCACACGGCACCGGCCAAGTAGTTGCCACTCATGCAAATCGCCAGCGCGATGCCGCGCCTGCGCGTGAACCATTGCGTGGTGTCGGCCACCAGAGGCGCAAAGGTGGCTGAGGTGCCGAGTAGCCCGATCAATACACCGTGTGCCAGACTGAATTGCCACAAACTGGCAGCCGAACCTGCCGCGATGAAACCCAGCCCGAGTCCGACCGAGCCGAGCAGCACAGGTACCATCACGCCAAAGCGATCGGACAGCTTGCCCATGAGAATGCCACCCAGACCAAAACCCACCATGGTCAGCGTGTAAGGCAAAGAGGCATCCGCACGCGGCACGGCAAAGTCGGCCTGGACGCGGGGCAGCACGACGGTGACTGCATACATACCCGAGCCGCCAATGGTCATCAGCGCCAGAGAAACCATCAGGCGCGTCCATGCGTAGGCCGATTCTGTTCCGTTGTTTTGCGAAGAGTTGTTGTTAGGCGATTGGGTCATTGAGGCTGCTAGATAGAAGGCGGTTGTCAACATACGATCGGCCCTAGAATTATCGCAATGCACGAAATGACGCCCATCCACCAATCGGAGCTCGCCTGATTTTGCGTATCTCGGTCCATGCACGAGCGGTTGGCGTCGCATGCATCGCCTTGTCCGCTGTGGCTTTTGGCGCCATGGCGATCTTCGGCAAAGTCGCTTACGCGCAAGGCATACCCCTGGACAGTTTGCTATTTCTGCGCTTCGCCATAGCCGGGGCTGTCATGGCGGGCTGGATGCTGATTACCCGGCAAGCGTGGCCGCGCGGGCGCTCGCTCGCCGGGTTAGCCGTGATGGGCGGCGTGGGCTATGTCGGGCAGTCCTGGTGTTACTTTTCTGCCCTGTCTCACGCCTCGGCGGGATTGACAGCACTGCTGCTATATCTCTTCCCTGTCATTGTCACGGTGCTGCACGCCGTGCTCGCAAGGCGAATGCTCAGGCCGCTGCGAGCGGCTGCCGTGTTGGTGGCATTGGCCGGTACGACGCTGACGATCGGCGGCAACGTGGAGGGTCAGGCGCTGGGGGTGGCTTTTGGCATCGCGGCGGCGCTGATCTACGCCCTCTACATCATCGTGGGCGAGCGTGTCACGGCAGGCATCGGAGCGATTCCCGCAGCGACCGTCATCATGTTGGCGAGTGCGGTTTCGTCTGCGTTGATAGTCCTTGGACGTGGATTTGCTGCGCCGGTTACGCCGACCGGTTGGGTCGCCGTACTTGCCATTGCACTGGTCTGCACGGTGGTGGCGATCACAGCCTTCTTTGCTGGGTTGTCGCGGCTGGGTGCACCTGATGCCTCGACGCTCTCAACGCTGGAGCCCTTGGCCACCATTGTGCTTGCCGCAGTCTTTTTGGGCGAGCGAATCTCGTTCACGCAAATGCTTGGCGGGACAATCATCCTCGCTGCCGCCATCGTTCTCGCGCGGTACGGCGACGACGATACAACGGTGTTGCGAGCGCCGAACAGGCGACCGGTGTAACTTATCCTGTGCGAGGACCGTCCAACCACGACCGGCAGCTTCCTGGAAGCCCAATTTCACCTCCGTTTGAGCGTCGCCGCGATTGACCGCTTCCGCCACACGAGAGACGGGAGATTTCAGGAGTCGATTTCACAGTCGGAATGACTGTTGATGATTACTTGGTCAGGGCTATGACCCCAATTGAGAACGGGTTTCTACTTCCGAACCTGGCCAATTAGAGGTGCTCCGATTTATCCAAACAACGCCAAGCAGCCGACTTTCGGACTGCAGCACATAACCAGTTTGGAGGCGCCTGATCGCAAATCCCTACCAGCACTGTGAGCTGAACCTGGCATCTGCCCTCCGGTTACAACGTGAAATAGGTGTCAGGGCACACGTCCGCTGCACTGCTGGTGATCCGACCCCTACTTCGCTTGCAGAGTTCGCTCCTCTTGAAGATGCACCTATCAAGCCACCGCGCGCAGCCTGGCGCCGGCCAGCTCAGGTTGCAACTGCAGGCGCTCAAACGCGCTGTAGCACAGGAAGCGTTTGTTGGTGGCACGGCCAATGGCACACAGCCCTACGCTCTGCGCCACTTCCAGCCCCATCTCGGTAATGCCGCTGCGAGACACAACAATCGGCACGCCCATTTGGGCGGCCTTGATGACCATTTCGCTGGTCAAACGACCGGTTGTGTAGAACACTTTGTCGCCACCGGACATTGATTCGCCGCTGGGCCGGGCAGCACACGAAGTGGAAAGCGCGGGGGCTTCATTCTGTATCCACATCCAGCCGGCAATGGTGTCAATGGCGTTGTGACGGCCCACGTCTTCGATGAAAACCAGCATTTCGTCACCCTGGAACAAGGCGCAGCCGTGCACAGAGCCGGCGGCCTTGTAAACGCTTTCCTGCACCCGGATGGCATTGACGATGCTGTACAGCTCTGATTGCAGCAGCGTGGCCTTGGGCAGCACAATACGATCCACATCGTCCATCAGCCCGCCAAACACACTACCCTGCCCGCAACCGGTGGTGACCACCCGCTTGGCGGTGCGCTCTTCAATGTTGTCAATACCCCGGCGGGTTTTGACGGCAGCGGCGCCCACTTCCCAGTCGACCGTGATGGACTCTATATCGTCCACCGACTGAACCAGCCGCTGGTTGCGCAAGAAACCCAGCACCAGCAACTCCGGGTGACCACCCAGGGTCATGAGCGTGACCAGTTCGCGCTTGTCCACGTAGACCGTCAACGCACGCTCACACGGAATGGTGCTGCTGACCGCCTCGCCCCATTCGTTGACCACCATGACCTCGCGCGTCAGCGGTGCCAGGGCTTGGGTCAGGCGGGGGAGTTCAACACGCGTCATGGGCAGACAAATTCCATTCGCACTATTTCTTTGCTTTGTCGGCAACCACAGCCGATGCTGCGGCCGCCGGCACTGCAGGGGCAGCTGAGGCCGCTGCTGCTGGTGTGTAAACAAACGCACCGGGGTCTACACACGCAGAGGTGGATGCAGCTGGCGCAGCTTTCGCATCTTTAACGGCTGGTTTGGCTGCCTTGTTGGTGCGGGCTGCCACCTTGTCTTGTGCCTTGCACAGCAAATAGGCCTCAACTTTGCCGCCGTGCGCCGCCTTGGCTGCGGCTTCAGCGGCCTTGGCTTTAGCCTCGTCGCTCGGGGCTGGCAATTTGGCAAAGGCTGATACAGACAGTACCAACGCTGCAACGCATACAAAAATCGGTTTCATACTGGCCTCTGTTTGTTTTATGTTTGAACGGTGGATGGCGCTGCATGGCTCGCAGCAACGACGCTGCGTTGCGCTGGCACGCGGCCTGCCTTGACGTCTTCATACCAAAGCTCGTGGTGCTCCTTGGCCCAGGTCTCATCCACGTAGCCGGTCTTCATTCCCTCAAAAGCGCCTTCTGTGCCCAGTGTGCCCAGATAGATGTGGCCCATGAACATCACCACCATCAAAATATTCGACACGGAGTGCACCATGTGCGCCACCTGCATGGTGCTGCGGGAATAGTCCAGACCCGGCACCAGCTTGTCCATGACCAGGCCCGAGCCCACCACCACTAGGCCGAGCACGAACACGCCCGCCCAGAACACCATTTTCTCACCCGCATTGAAGCGCCCGGATTTGACCTCGTGCTCCGAGAACATGCCACCGCCCTTGAGCAACCAGTTCATGTCTCCCTTCGCGGGCATGTTGTCTTTGATGAAAGTACCAATGACGATTAGCAGCGACACGGCAAACAGCGGTCCGGCAAAGTTATGGGCATTTTTCAAGACATAGGCCAGCCAGCCAAACAGCGTGGTTCCGATGACGGGCAACAAAAAGAACTTGCCAAACGCCATGACCAAACCAGAAATTGCCAAAATGCTGAAAGCCGCCGCATTGATCATGTGGGCCGAACGCTCAAACGGCGTAAACCGCTCAATCAAACGCCCGGTTGGTTTGTCGTGCAATTTGATGCAGCCGACCCGCCAGTAAAACACCGCAATGGCACCCAACACAATCAGAATGAAGGCGCCGCCGTAAGGAATCAGCCAGTTGTTACGCACCTGGCGCCAGGCTTCACCCGCATTCGTTAGGCTCGAGCCGGGGTACTGAACAAACGGTTGAATCAGGTTGCCGGCCTCTGGCGCCTCGCTTTTGGGCAGGCTGCTGGTGCCGGTTACACCACTGCCAACCTGGCGCCAGACCGGCGCGTTGTTTCCAGGTTGCACTTTGGTGCGCTCGCCGTTGGTTTGTTTGGCGTAGTTGGGGTCGGTGCTTGCGTCGGGCTGCACGTCCATGATGTTGGCGCTCTGAATGGGCGCCGTCTGCGTCTGTGCACAAACCGGTCCCAGGGCGCCAAACGCAACACACAGGGTGGCTAACAATGAGCGCATCGTCATGTGTGCCTCTCAGTTCATTTTTGAATAGTCATTCTGACCATTCTGCTGACGCGCCTTCAAATGCTGTTCCCAGGCCGACTTGTCGCCCGCTTTCCAGCCAGGTGCCGTGAAAGCGCTGGTGGGGCCGGTATACGCAGCCGTCTCAGACTTGGGCACGGCCAGGGTTTGCGGCTTCTCGCCGCAGGCTGCAAGTGTTGCCAATGCCGCCAATACAACAACAGTACGCATCATGATTTGGCTCCTGTCTCGGGTGCCTGACCAGCCTTTTTGGAACCGTACGCAGTACCCCAGCCCCAGACCTCGGCTCCCTTGCCACGCTGCACCACGCGGTTGCGCAGAATATCGGCCACCACATCGCCGTCACCGGCCAGCAGTGCCTTGGTGGAGCACATCTCGGCACAAGCCGGCAACTTGCCTTCGGCCAGTCGGTTGCGCCCATATTTTTCAAACTCGGCCTGGCTGCCGTTCTCTTCAGGGCCGCCGGCACAGAAGGTGCACTTGTCCATCTTGCCGCGCACACCAAATGCGCCTTGCGATGGAAACTGCGGCGCACCAAACGGACAGGCATAAGCGCAGTAGCCGCAACCGATACACACGTCCTTGTCGTGCAGCACCACACCTTCATCCGTCTTGTAAAAGCAGTTGACCGGGCAGACCGCCATGCAGGGCGCGTCGCTGCAGTGCATGCAGGCTACCGAGATGGACTTTTCACCCGGCACGCCGTCGTTGAGCGTGACCACGCGGCGGCGGTTGACGCCCCATGGCACCTCATGCTCGTTCTTGCAGGCAGTGACGCAACCGTTGCATTCGATGCAACGCTCGGCGTCGCAGATAAATTTCATGCGTGCCATGTTTATGCCCTCTCCACATTGCAGATGGTTGTCTTGGTCTCTTGCATCATCGTGACGCTGTCATATCCGTAGGTGGTGGCCGTGTTGACCGCCTCACCCCGCACTACCGGGTGGGCACCGGCCGGGTAATAGGCCAGCATGTCCGCGCCTTGCCAACGACCCGAGAAGTGGAACGGCATCCACACCGTATCGGTGCCAACACGCTCGGTCACCAGTGCCTGCACGTTCAAGCGGGCTCCAGTGGGTGAAGACAACCAGACGCGGCCGCCGTTCGTGATCCCGCGTTCGGTAGCCGTTTTCGGGTTGATTTCGACAAAGGCCTCCTGTTGCAACTCGGCCAGCCAGGGGTTGGATCGGGTCTCTTCGCCGCCGCCTTCGTACTCGGTCAGACGGCCCGACGTCAGGATGAGAGGGAACTTCTCGTGCACCTTGTCGGCAAGGTTCTTCTGTTGCACCGTCTTGTAGAGCGTGGGCAGACGCCAGAAGGCCTTCTTGTCGTCGTGCGTGGGGTACTTGGCCACCAGATCAGGACGCGTGCCGTACAGCGGTTCGCGGTGCTGTGGAATCGGATCGGGGAAATTCCACACCACAGCACGCGCCTTGGCGTTACCAAAGGGATGGCAGCCATGCACCTTCAAGACCACGCGCTGGATGCCGCCTGAGAGGTCGGTCTTCCAGTTCTTGCCTTCGGCCGCAGCCTTTTCGGCATCGGTCAAATCATCCCACCAGCCCAGCTTCTTGAGCAGCACATGGTCAAACTCGGGGTAGCCGGTGGTGATGTCGGCGCCCATCGAATGCGAACCGTCTGCGGACAACAGGCTCTTGCCCTCGCGCTCGACACCGAAGTTGGCGCGGAAGTTGCCGCCGCCGTCCATCACGTGCTTGGAGGTGTCATACAGGTTGGGGGTGCCGGGGTGCTTGAGCTCGGCGGTACCGTAACACGGCCAGGGCAGCCCGAAGTAGTCACCGCTCATGTCGTAGCCGGTTTCCTTGTCGATGACCTTGCCCTTGCACTTGAGCGTCTTCACGTCAAACGCCTGCATGTTGCGCATGTGGGCTTTCAGTCGCTCGGGTGTCTGACCGGTGTAGCCAATGGTCCAGACACCCCTGTTGATCTCACGCAGGATGTCTTCCACCACGGGCTCGTCCATACCCTTGACCTGCTGCATCTTGTAGTTTTTGGACAGTTCCTTGCCAAAACCCAGGCGGTCGGCAAACTGCTGCATGATCATGTGGTCGCTGCGGCTTTCCCACAGCGGCTCGATCACCTTCTCGCGCCACTGTAGGGACCGGTTGGATGCGGTGCAAGAGCCACTGGTCTCAAATTGTGTAGCGGCCGGCAACAGGTAGACCGCGCGGTTCGGATTCAGGTCTTCGGGTTTGCCGGGCATGGCGGCCATGGCTGCAGTGGCCGATGGGTAAGGGTCCACCACCACCAGCAGGTCCAGCTTGTCCATGGCACGCTTCATCTCCAGACCGCGGGTCTGTGAATTGGGCGAGTGGCCCCAGTAAAACACGCCACGCAGGTTGGAATCCTGGTCGATCAGCTCGTTCTTTTCCAGCACGCCATCAATCCAGCGCGACAGGGTGATGCCGGGCTTGGTCATCATGGCGGGGCTTGAGAACTGTTTTTTGATCCACTCAAAGTCAACGCCCCAGACCTTGGCGAAGTGCTTCCACGAGCCTTCGACAATGCCGTAGTAGCCGGGCAGTGAATCAGGGTTGGGGCCGACATCGGTGGCGCCCTGCACATTGTCGTGACCACGGAAGATGTTGGTGCCGCCACCGCTCTTGCCCACATTGCCCAACGCCAGTTGCAGGATGCACGAAGCACGCACCATGGCATTGCCAATGGTGTGCTGCGTCTGGCCCATGCACCACACCAGCGTGCTGGGGCGGTTGTCGCTCATCATCTTGGCAACCTTGAAGACCTGGTCTTCCTTCACACCGCAGGCTTCCTCCACCTTGTCGGGCGTCCACTTGGCCAGCACTTCTTCCTTGACCTTTTCCATGCCGAAGACGCGGTCGTTGATGTACTCCTTGTCTTCCCAGTTGTTCTTGAACACGTGGTACAGCACGCCAAACAGGAACGGAATGTCCGAACCGGAGCGGATGCGCACAAACTCGTCCGCCTTGGCCGCCGTGCGGGTGAAGCGCGGGTCCACCACAATCATCTTGGTGCCGGTTTCCTTGGCATGCAGCATGTGCAGCATGCTGACCGGGTGCGCTTCAGCGGCGTTGGAGCCGATATACAGGGCGCACTTGCTGTTCTGCATGTCGTTGTACGAATTGGTCATCGCACCATAGCCCCAGGTGTTGGCAACGCCAGCCACCGTGGTGGAGTGGCAGATGCGCGCCTGGTGATCGCAGTTGTTGCTGCCCCAGAAGCTGACGAACTTGCGCATCAGATACGCCTGCTCGTTGTTGTGCTTGGAAGAACCAATCCAGTAAATCGAATCGGGCCCGCTGGCCTTCTTCAGATCCAGCAATTTGGCGCTGATCTCGGTCAGCGCCGTGTCCCAGCTGATGCGCTCGTATTTTCCGTTGACCAGCTTCATGGGGTAGCGCAGACGGTACTCGCCGTGGCCATGCTCGCGCAGCGCCGCGCCTTTGGCGCAATGGGCGCCCAAATTGATGGGCGAATCAAACACAGGCTCCTGGCGCACCCAAACGCCGTTTTCCACCACGGCATCAACCGCACAGCCCACCGAGCAATGGGTGCAGATGGTGCGCTTGACTTCAACCTTGCCTTTGCCGACCGCGACGTCCCCAACAGCGGCTTGCGCCTTCTTGACCAGGGTGAGCTGCGAGGCCGCCAGGCCAACACCCACACCCAGGCCAGAGCGGCGCAAAAATGCACGGCGATCCATGGTGGGCAAGGCTTGCGCCAAGCCGCGACGCAGGCTGTGCACAAAGGGCGAGCGCTGGCTGGTGCCCGACGCGTCAGATTTTTTGGTTAGCAACATGAGAGTCTCCGTAAGCCTTATGGGTTTGCGAAATCAGACCAGAGTCGTTTTGTAGTACTGCTTGACGTGCGCGCTGAGCTCATAGCCACCACCGCGCAGAGGCTTTGGCTTGGGAACCGGCACCTGGGCCGCCTGTTGCACAGCAGGCAACACGCCCACAGCGGCGGCCAATGCGCCCACTGTGCCTGCACCCGCAAACAGGTTACGACGCGACAGTTTGGAGGGGGATGAAGACATGAACAGACTCCTAGTGTGTTTCGCTCGTATGCACGGAAATGCATAACTGGTTTGCACGGGAATCTATCAACAAGCGCGCGAATCAACAAGTGGGCAAACCCTCGCGACGCCTGGCACCTGCAGCAGCAGAAGCTGGAGCACATCGCAATCCTTGAGGGTCGGCCATTTTTCACACGACCGCAAAGCAGCTTCCATGCCAAGAACAATACGCGGTTTAATCCACCATGCACGGCGCGCGTGCAAAGGCAAACCCCTGACATGCACGGTATTCGAAATACCGGTAACGCCAGACTGCGCCAGGTTGCGCGACAAGTTGTCGCAAAACCGATGGTTACATCGGTGCCACCTATTTGTAAGCTGACGTCAAGGCCAGCCAAAATTCGATTCGATAAATATTTTTACCTGACTAATTTACTCAGGTCTATCGATAGAATTCAAGCCCACCATGCACGCCTACAACACGCCCAACCCGCCGGAAACTGCGGCAACACGCCCAGTCGAAGGTTGGCCTGACTGGTCGATTTTGGTCGTTGACGACGAGCCCGGCATGCGCAACTTTCTGGTCAAAACCCTGGTGCCGCGCTGCCGCACCGTGCACAGCGCCGGTAGTGCCGAAGAAGGCGCGCAGGTACTACAGGCGCAGCACTTTGACCTGATCATTCTGGACATTACCCTTCCCGGTTTAAGCGGTGTGGGCTGGCTCAAAGCCCTGAGGGAAAGCGGCTACCGGGGCCACGTGATTTTGATCACCGCATTTGCAGACTTGGACACGGCCATCGAGGCGCTGCGCGCAGGCGCGTCAGACTTCATCCTCAAGCCGTTCCGAGTGCCACAGATGCTCAACGCCATCAAGCACTGCTTTGAGTCTTCACGGTTGCAGCGCGAAAATTTTGTCCTGCGCCACACACTCTCACGCCAGACCGGCAGCGCGTCGGGTTTGATTGGCAGCTCAGCCTATATGCGCGCTTTGCGGCAGACGCTGACCCGCGTGGCGGCCGTCGACAGCACGGTTTTGCTGCAAGGCGAGTCAGGCACCGGCAAAGAGCTGGTCGCCCGCGCCCTGCACGCCCTGAGCCCGCGCTCGGGTGGGCAATTTGTGCCGGTCAACTGCGCATCCATGTCGCCCGAGCGTATGGAGAGCACCCTGTTCGGTCATGCCAAGGGTGCCTTCGCCGGCGCCTCCACCGCGCACGACGGTTTGTTCTACTACGCACAGGGTGGTACGCTGTTTCTGGACGAGGTGGCCGAACTGCCGCTTGCGCTGCAGGCAGCCCTGCTGCGCGCGGTGGAAGACCTGCACGTGCGCCCGGTGGGCAGCACCCAGCTGGTGCCGGTGAACGTGCGCATCATGGCGGCCACCAACCGGTCGCTACAACAGGAAGTGGAGGCCGGGCGCTTTCGCAAAGACCTGTATTACCGCCTGCAGGTGGTAGACATTGTGCTCAAGCCCCTGCGCGAGCACAAGGAAGACATCGCCGACCTGGTGCAGCACTTCATGGGGCATTTGGTACCGGGCAAGGGCATCTCGCCCCTGCAAATCACCAGCGCACAGATGGCGTACCTGATGCAATACGCGTGGCCTGGCAATGCACGCGAGTTGCGCAACCTCATTGAGCGCTCGCTGATTCTGGGTGAACTCAATGTCTCGGCACTGTATGACTCGGCTCACTCGCGCGCTAACCCTGGGGGGCCGCCCGCCACCAACCTCCAGTCACTGGAAAAACAGCACATCCAGACGGTGCTGGACTCGGTGCAGGGCGACAAAACACGTGCCGCCGAACTGCTCGGCATTTCGCGGCGTACGCTGGAGCGGCGCTCTGCCGAATGGTCGTCCCCGTGAATGCGACTTCAGTATGGCAGCGCCTGTGGCACGACCTGTCGGTGCGCCACAAGTTGATGGTGCTGTCGCTGCTGCCCCTGGTGGTGGTTTTGCCACTGCTGCTGGGAGCCTTGGTCATTTGGGGCAACTCGGCTTTTGACCGCTTGCTCATTACCAAAGTGCGCAGCGACCTGGCCGTGGCCCACGGCTATTTTGGCCGGGTACAAAGCGAAGTGGGCACGGGCACACAGGCCATTGCCGCGTCGCACGCCCTGTTTCTGGCGCTGGACGGCAAGCGCGCGCAGGCGCTGAAGACGCAGCTCACACAAGCCCGGCAACGCCTTGGCTTTGACTTCATCAACCTCTACAACCCCCAGGGTCAACTTCTGACCGCAAGTTGGGATGTCGGTGGTGATGTGAACGCAGCAGCAACCACGCTGGCGGCCTTTCAATCCACTGACGGTGCAGTTGCGCACATCCAGCGCCTGAGCCTGGCCCAGTTACTGGCCATGGCTCCGCACCTCCACGGGCGCCTGAACATCCCCATCATCCCCACTGCCAGCGCCCTTCCCGGCACCCGCACGCACGAGGACCGGGCTCTGGTCATGCTGTCCACCGCAGCCGTGCGAGACGCCGCCGGACAGGTCGTGGCGTGGTTGCGCGCCGGTGTGCTGCTCAACCAAAATCTCTCGCTGATCGACCACATCAACAAAATTGTCTATCCCGAGGGCTCACTGCCCCTGGGCAGCGTGGGCACTGCCACCCTGTTTCTGGATGATGTGCGCATCACCACCAATGTGCGCCTGTTTCAGGACCAGCGGGCCATTGGCACCCGCGTATCCCAGGCCGTACATGACGCCGTGCTGGTGCGTGGCGAAACCTGGCTGGACCGCGCCTTCGTTGTGAACGACTGGTATGTGTCCGGCTACGAGCCGCTGATGGACGGCTCGGGCCAGCGCATAGGCATGCTGTATGTGGGCTACCTGGAGACGCCCTACCGCATGACCAAGTACGGCATTCTGGCCCTGATCGTCGGCATTTTTGCGCTGGCCATGCTGCTGGCAGCCTGGTTTTCCATGCGCCGGGCCCGCAGCATCTTCCAGCCGGTCGAGCGCATGAACTACACCATGCGCCGGGTGGAGGAAGGCGAGGCTTACGCCAGGGTCGGTGAAGTGGTCGCCCATGACGAACTGGGCGCGCTGGCCAACCACCTGGACCAGTTGCTGGACCTAATTGCCGACAAGACCGCCTCCCTGCAGCGCTGGGGCGACGAACTGGATGCCAAAGTCGCCGAGCGCACGCAGGAGCTGTCGCAGAGCAACCAGTCATTGCAGGCTGCGCAGGCGCAACTGGTCAAGTCAGAAAAGCTGGCTGCCATTGGCCAGCTGACCGCCAGTGTGGCGCACGAAATCAACAACCCGATTGCGGTGATGCAGGGCAACCTGGACCTGGTGCGTGAAATACTGGGTGAGTACGCCGAGCCGGTGTACACCGAGCTCAAGCTGATGGACCAGCAGGTGGACCGCATGCGGCTGATCGTGACCCAGCTGCTGCAATACGCCCGCCCCAACGACTACGCGGGCTATGTGGAAGCGGTGGACGTGAACGCCGCACTCAGCAGCTCACTGGTGCTGGTGGAGCACTTGTTGGCCCGCACCAAAATCCGGGTGGAGCGGCACCTTAACGCCACGCTGGTGGCACCCATCAACCGGCAGGAACTCCAGCAGGTGCTGATCAACCTGATGATCAACGCCATACAGGCCATGCCCGAAGGCGGAGCGCTCACCCTGCGAACAGACGACCAGGCAGACGCGCTGGGAAACCCAGGGGTGGAGATCGAAATTAGTGACACCGGCGTGGGCCTGACCGATGCTATTCGGGAGCACCTGTTCAGTCCATTTTTCACCACACGGAACGATGGCAACGGGCTTGGCCTGTGGATCAGCGTGGGACTGGTGGAGCGCTACGGTGGAACCATTGTTGCGGTCAATCGCCAAGACGCGGGAAAACATTTGACCGGAGCCGTATTTAGCGTGTGGTTGCCGGGAGAGCCAGGACATTTGCATCGGTGACAGCAATGGGAAGCACCTAGACCGATTCCCCCGAGCGACAGACTTCATCAAAATCAAAATGAACGCCCGTGACCAGAAATAATTTAAATAGCCTTATGCATATTTATGCATCAGCTTTTCAAAGACCTCTGGACCTGAGGGGTGCATCAGAATTTGGTTACCGTGGGTCTGAAACAGGGCCAGCTTTCGATTGAGTTAGCTTTGCTACTACGTAGGTGGTAGGTCGGAAACAGGCTGTATTTCGAATCCAGAACGGTGGACCAATACCTCAGCAGCAACAGGCCACGCATGTGAAATTTGTTAGAAGCATTCCCATTCCGGTTGTCGATATCGACAAATGCACTGGGTGCGGTCGGTGCGTTGGCGCGTGTCCCTTTCACCTCCTGAGCCTTGAGCCAAAGAATTGGGTAAAGCATGCGGTGATTCCCGATTTCGACACCTGTACCGGATGCAGCAAGTGCAAAACAGTTTGCCCGTTCAATGCCATTCAAATGCGCCGCGACGGTGACGCCACAGACAAGGTCGAGTAGTCACTACTTACGCGAGCTGAACAGTACAAAACAATGTACCGTAGCCTGTAAATAGTCTGCAAACAACCGCCAACACCACAAAATCAAAAGCCAGCTATGTTTTAAATAGCAGGCTTTCTATATGCAACGCGGGATAAATGGTAGGGCGTGAGTGACTTGAACACTCGACCAAAGGATTATGAGTCCTCTGCTCTAACCAACTGAGCTAACGCCCCAAACCAGCAAAGATTGTAATGGCCTTGCCGGGGCTATTTGTGATGGCTTAGCGCGTTGCTGACCAATTTGGACGTAATGTCCACAATCTGGATCATGCGGTCGTAGGCCATGCGCGTGGGGCCGATCACACCCAGGGTGCCCACCACTTTGCCGTCCACCTCGTAGGGACTGGTGACAATGGACAGGTCTTCAAACGGCACCACCTGACTCTCACCCCCAATAAAGATTCGTACGCCCTCGGCCTGACCGGCAATGTCCATCAATCGCATCAACTGGGCTTTTTGTTCGAACAGCTCGAACGCACGGCGCAGGTGGCCCATGTCGCTGGAAAAGTCGGATACCGACAGCAAGTTGCGCTCGCCCGAGATGATGACTTCGTCCTGTAACTCTGTAATCGCTTCTGAACTAACGGTGACTGCCGCCTGCATGAGCGTGGCGATTTCAGAGCGCAAAGACTCCACTTCACCCTGCAAGCGCTCACGCACGTCGTCGATGTCCATGCCCACATAGTGGCTGTTGAGAAAATTCGCCGTCTCAACCAGTTGGACCTGTGAGTAATCCATTTCGGTAAAGATGACGCGGTTTTGCACATCCCCATCGGGTGACACGATGATCACCAGTACCCTGCGCTCCGACAGGCGCAAAAACTCAATATGCCGGAACACCGAAGTGCGCTTGGGCGCAATCACCACACCCACAAACTGCGACAGATTGGACAGCAGATTGGCCGCATTGGACATCACCTTTTGCGGTTGATCGGGCGCCAGGATGTGCGAGCCATATTGACTAGGGTGCACGGTGAGCATAGTGTCAACAAACAGGCGGTACCCGCGCGCTGTGGGAATGCGCCCGGCAGAGGTGTGGGGGCTGACGATCAGGCCCAACTCCTCGAGGTCAGACATCACGTTGCGGATAGTGGCTGGCGACAACTCCAGGCCAGACGCTTTGGATAGCGTACGGCTTCCAATGGGCTGGCCATCAGCGATGTAGCGTTCTACCAGCGCTTTCAATAACAACTTGGAGCGATCATCGAGCATCGACACATTTTAGTGATGTAATTTGCGCATGCAGACCCATTTCCGCAACGTCGCTCTTATCGGCAAATACCAGGCTGTCTCTAGCGGGGCAACCGGCGCTTCGTCGCGCCAGGCGCTGGAACGCATCGCTCACTTTCTTATGGACCGGGGCTGCGAGGTCATGGTTGAAGCAGAAACGGCTGCCAACATGGGCCTGAGCGACTACGCCACCACCGATGTGGCGGGCATCGGCAGCTCGGCCGATGTGTGCGTGGTAGTCGGAGGTGACGGCACTATGCTCGGCATTGGCCGTCAGTTGGCACAGTATGGCGTGCCGCTCATTGGCATCAACCAGGGCCGCCTGGGTTTCATCACTGACATTCCGCTGGACAACTTTCAGGCGACCCTACAGCCCATGCTGGCAGGCCTATATGAAGAAGACCATCGCAGCCTGATGCAGGCGCGCGTGATGCGTGACGGGCACTGCGTGTTCTCTGCTCAGGCCATGAACGATGTAGTGGTCAATCGCGGTGCCACTGCCGGCATGGTGGAACTGCGCGTTGAGGTGGACGGCCACTTTGTAGCGAACCAGCGCGCCGATGGTTTGATCATTGCCACACCCACCGGGTCTACGGCCTATTCGTTGTCAGCGGGCGGCCCTTTGATGCACCCGTCCATTCCGGGCTGGGTGCTGGTGCCCATTGCTCCGCATACATTGTCAAACAGACCCATAGTCCTCGCCAACGCTTCTGAAGTGGCTATTGAAATAGTAGCGGGTCGTGATGCCAGCGCCAACTTTGACATGCAGTCCCTGGCATCGCTGATGCACGGTGACCGCATCGTGGTGACACGATCCCAGTACCAGGTGCGCTTCC
Source organism: uncultured beta proteobacterium (assembly GCA_903945325.1). GTDB lineage: Bacteria > Pseudomonadota > Gammaproteobacteria > Burkholderiales > Burkholderiaceae_C > Allorhodoferax. Next base: position 14,986 of record CAJAVE010000133.1, read on the forward strand.
TGCACCCCAAGGGCTGGACCTACTTCGACACCTTGCGCCAGAAGCTGCATTGGAACGAGGGAGTGGCCTGATGGCTTTAAAGCGCATCGTCCTGCGGGACTTCGTCATCGTTCGTGAATTGGAATTGGACCTTGACATCGGCTTTACGGTGCTGACGGGAGAAACTGGCGCCGGAAAGTCCATCCTTATTGATGCACTGCAACTAGTGACCGGTGCGCGGGCCGAATCCGGCGTGATTCGCGAGGGAGCCAGTCGCACGGAAGTGAGTGCCGAATTTGACACACCGGCGAACCTTCGCGATACGCTGCAGGAAGGCGGCTTTGACGATGGTGACACCCTGCTGCTGCGCCGCACGGTGGATGTGGCGGGTAAGAGCAGGGCATGGATCAACGGCAGCCCCGCAACAGCACAGCAACTGCGCACGGTGGGCGAACAGTTGCTGGACATTCATGGCCAGCACGCATGGCAAAGCCTTACCCGACCTGAGGCGGTGCGCGGTCTTTTGGACGCTTATGCCAAGGTTTCCACCGCCGCTGTGGCTGCACGCTGGCAGGAGTGGCGACAGGCGCAAGCCACATTGGCACAGGCGATGGGCGCGCAGGACTCGCTGCAGCGTGAGCGAGAGCGGTTGGCATGGCAGATTGGCGAACTTGAAAAGCTCAGCCCGGGGACCGATGAATGGGACGAGTTGAAGAGCAGCCACAGCCGTTTGTCCAACGGCCAGACCTTGCTGGATGCCGCTCAAGGGGCGTTGCAGGGGCTGGTAGACGATGACAGCAATGCCCTGAGGCTGTTGAACAGTTCCCTGCAGCTATTGCAGAGCCAGGTGCATCTGGAAGCCGACTTCAAGAACCCGGTGGATGTTCTGGCATCCAGTCTGGCGCAGGCGGAGGATGCAGTGCACACGCTACGCGGCTATTTACGTCGCACCGAGCTGGACCCCGAGCGTCTGGCCGAACTGGACCAGCGCATGACACTATGGGTGTCACTTGCCCGGCGTTACAAACGAGCCGCGCCCGATTTACATGCTCTGCTAGTCTCGTGGCGGACCGAACTGGCTCAGCTGAATGCCGCCTCAGACCTGGATGGCCTGCAAGCGGTCGAGACGGTGGCGCAAAACGCCTATCTGGTCGAAGCCAACGTGTTAACCAAAGCCCGAACGAAGGCGGCACCCTTGCTGGCACAGGCTATAAGCCAGGCTATGCAGGGGCTAGGCATGCAGGGTGGGCAGTTTCAAGTGCAGTTGGAGCCTAGTGCACAACCCATGCAAAGTGGCCAGGAAGATGTGAGTTTCCTGGTGGCAGGTCATGCGGGCAGCACACCACGCCCGGTGGGCAAGGTGGCCTCTGGTGGCGAATTGTCACGCATGGCACTGGCCATTGCCGTGACCACCAGCCAACTCGGCACTGCCCAAACGCTTATCTTTGACGAGGTTGACTCGGGGGTTGGTGGCGCCGTCGCCGAAACCGTAGGACGCCTGATGCACCAGTTGGGCGCGGACCGTCAAGTGCTGGCAGTCACCCATTTGCCACAGGTGGCGTCTTGTGCTGACCACCATTTGGTTGTCGCAAAACTGTTGAGCGGGGCGACCACATTAAGTAGCGTTTGCAGGGTGCAGGGCGAGCAACGGGTCGCTGAAATCGCGCGCATGCTAGGGGGCGAAAAGCTTTCAAGAACTACGCTTGCGCACGCAAAAGAAATGCTGCAATCCAGCAACTGAAACGATGCAAAACGACACCAATAACATGGAAATTGTGCTCATCACCGGCATGTCAGGCTCGGGAAAGTCAGTGGCGCTACACGCATTGGAGGATGCAGGTTTTTACTGCGTGGATAACTTACCGCCCGAGTTGCTGCTGCCCTTTATTGAGCTGGAACAAAAGCACTTGGCGCAACGCATAGCCATCGCCATGGATGTGCGCAGTGCAACATCGCTGCCGTTGGTGCCACAACAACTAGACGCACTGCGCCAGCGCGGCATAGCCATCAAATCCATTTTCCTGGATGCCAATACCGAGACGCTGGTACGCCGCTACTCCGAGACGCGGCGCAAACACCCGCTGTCGCAAACAGACCCTGGTCGCGGCGAGCAGGATGCACGCCGTGCGCTGGTCGATGCCATCGAGTTGGAGCGACAGCTGCTGGCGGTGCTTCGTCGCCAGGCCCATGTTATGGATACCAGCATCATCCGGGCATCCCAGTTGCAGGGCAATGTCAAAGCTTTGATATCCGCTCCGGCGGTGCAGCTCACTTTGGTGTTCGAATCCTTCGCCTTCAAACGCGGTGTACCCACCGACGCCGATTACGTGTTTGACGTGCGCATGCTGCCCAACCCGCATTACGAGCCGGAATTGAGACAGCTGACGGGACGAGACCTACCGGTTGCCGAATTCTTGCAAGCGCAGCCGGAAGTTGAGTTGATGCAGCTGCAAATTGCAAATTTCCTTGAAAGTTGGCTCGATGCACTGGCGCGGGACCACCGCAGCTATGTGACTGTGGCAATTGGTTGCACCGGTGGCCAGCACCGATCGGTCTATCTCGTTGAACGCCTGGCCCAGCGTTTTTCCCCAGATTGGGTCACACTTAAACGCCACCGGGAAATTGATGCACCGTGATTGACACCCTCAACGGGTTGTGTCTTGTTGCAACAGCTTGCGAATGGGAGCAGGAAGTCCCAGATTGGACCATGTCTCCGATTGGATCCATCGCCCATCGCCCCACTGAACATCCTTAAAAGACTCTACTGGTAGCGCTACGCTCCAGGGATGCAGATGCAGGTCTTTGTGCGTCAAAACATGGGTGAACGCAGGGATGGGCTGCATATGCTTGCGCATGGCAAACGGCACGGCCAACCATAGTGCTTCTTCACTCGCAAACATAGGCAGACAGTGCAGCCCCGCCCATACACCCGGTGTGGGCCGCTTGCTCAACCAAACGGCGCCGTCATCGGATTGCGCCAACAATAACCAGATGGACTGACTGCTTCGTTTGAGCCTGCGAGTGCGTACCGGGTAGCGTTGCGGGTCACCGTCGGCCGTAGCGACGCAGTCCAGGCGCACCGGGCAATTGCCGCAGTCAGGTTTCCTTGGCAGGCACACCGTAGCGCCCAGGTCCATCATGCCCTGGGTGTAGCGCGGCATGGAGGTCGTTGCTGCGGCACCTTTTGGGAGCAGCGCGGTGGCAACATCCCAGAGCGCGTGAACATTGGAAGTCTGGGCGAGATCGGCATCAAACCCGACAAACCGGGTCACAACGCGCTTCACATTGGCATCCAATATCGCGACCCGCTCACCGTAGCACAGGGAGCTAATTGCCGCTGCCGTGGAACGCCCAATGCCGGGCAAGGTTTCCAGAAGCTGAGCCGTCTTGGGAAAGACACCGCCGTGCTGCTCCACAACCGATTGCGCACAACGGTGCAAGTTGCGGGCACGGCTGTAGTAGCCCAGCCCGCTCCACAGCCCCAGTACATCGTCCAGACTGGCCAGTGCCAGGGATTGCACATCAGGAAAGCGCGCAACAAAACTTTCGAAGTAGCCCAAAACGGTGACCACCTGGGTTTGCTGCAACATGATTTCTGACACCCACACGCGATACGGGTCCCGTGTGTTCTGCCACGGCAATTGGTTGCGCCCATGCAGCCGTTGCCACGCCACCACCCTGGCGGCAAAAGTGCCCTCGGTTTGACGCACGTTCAAGCGAACTCGATGTCTACAGGGGGGGTGTCGGGCTGGTTGGCTGCGATCAAATAGTCGGTCAACTCGATCAGTTTGAGTTCAACCTGGCTCAACGCAGCTTCCTGCTGGTCGATGTCCTGAATGCGGTCTTCCAGCCCTCCTGCGGCTTGCTGGATGCGGTCAATGGCCTCGATGCGGCGGCTGAAATTACGGCGACGCTCACGCAACTGGGCATCCAACTGCGCTGCCGCCGCTTTGCTCCACAACTCTACATCGCCCAATGCCATCTCATGGATGCTGCGCAGTCGTGTAGACAGCGCACGCACCAGGCGGTCCGCAAAATCGGGTTGGGCCAGCTTGAACGCATTGCCTATACCCAAGTACTGGATGTGGCTGCGCTCCACCATGTCCAGATCGGTCACGTATTGCGCCATTTGCGGCTCAGCTGGCACCTGCAAAGAGAATCCGTACTCCACATTGAGTTGCCGAAATGTTCCTGCCAGCATGGCCTGGATTTCGCCACACAGGGTCTGCACCTTTTGCAGGTTGGCCCGCAAGCGGTCAAAGGTCTCTCCATAGGCCCGCTTGACCCCTAGTTTGAGACCCTTTTCCAGGAGTCGGCCGCTGAGCTGGGACATTTCCTTCTTCAGCGCAGTGGCCCCCAAGATACCAAAGACCTCACGCAGCAGCTTCAAATGGACAGAGCGCACGGCATGAATCTTGGCACCGCCCAGATCAAACTCTGCCTGCTCCTGCGAGATACGCGATCGCATGTGTTTGATCACAGTCCCATTTTTGCCTTGCAGACCTTTGAGCTCCATCATCTGTTCGGTCATGTCGCGTTTGCGAATATTGATCACCCGGGCGGTCTCCGCGCGCAAGTCGGTAATACCCGCCGCCATGGCGTTGCCAAGAATTCTCTGGCGCTTGCCCATCATGCCGCGACCCAATGCATCTTCCAACACGGGCAGGCAACTGCGACGCAGCAGTTCGTCATCGTCCGTGACTTTTGCAACCAGACCCTTTTGCGCGGACACTGCGATAACACGGTCGCGTGGAACGCCCAGAATCTCGGCGGTACTGATCTTTTGGCGTTCAATTTGCGCCTCAATTTGCGCCGGGGTGCTGAGATCGTCCCATAACGTGTCAATTTTGTTCAACACAATCAAACGGGTTTCTGCAGTGTCGGTATCAGTCGTCAGATGCTCGCGCCAAATAGCGAGGTCCGACTTGGTGACACCGGTATCAGCGCCCAAAATGAATACGACCGCATGCGCCTGTGGAATCAAACTAACAGTCAGTTCCGGCTCGGCACCAATGGCGTTCAAGCCTGGCGTATCCAAAATAACCAATCCCTGTTTGAGTAACGGATGGGCGATATTGATCAGTGCATGGCGCCACTTGGGCACTTCCACCATACCTTGCGCATCCACCAATGGGTTGTCTTCCGGCACCTGGCTGTGCCAGAAACCCAAAGCACGGGCCTCATCTTGCGTTACCTTGCGGGTTTCGGCAACTTTTTCCAGCGCCGAGGCCAGCTGTTGTGGATTGTTGACGTCCAGGTCAATACGAGTCCACTTTTCTGGCACCATTCGCCATTCCATGAGAGCCTGGGGCTGCAAGCGACTCTCAATGGGCAAGAGACGCAGACAGGGTGGCACCTCTGCGTCGTACCCCATTTCAGTGGGACACATAGTGGTTCGCCCGGCGCTGGCAGGCATGATACGCCGCCCGTAACCTGCGAAAAACACGGCGTTGATCATCTCTGACTTGCCACGCGAGAACTCGGCCACAAACGCTACCATCACCTTGTCAGAACGCACTTGCGTACCCAATCGACGCAAGCGCTCTTCGACCGCAGCATCCAGCAGTTCGTTGTCCTTCATCCATTCGGCAAGCAATTTCAGCCTCAGGGCGAATTCCCTCCGCCATGTGCCAAGCTGGTCAAACTGTTCGTTAAATGAAGTTGTCAAGAGATCCCCCGTCTAACTGCTCAATATAGCACCGCCCCTGCTGAACCCATTCAGGGTTTTTGGCACTGAGGACAGAAAAAGGTCGAGCGCTGGCCCTGACGAATCATTCGAACCGGAGTTGTGCAAACCCTGCAAGGCTGCCCGGTTCGACCATAGACCATGGCTTCCAGCTGAAAATATCCCTCGTTCCCCTGGGCATTGGAAAAGTCCCGCAAGGTGCTGCCACCTTTTTCCACCGCCCGCGCAAGCACCTTGCGAATCTCCTGGTGCAAGCGAATGACCTGCGGGCGACTCAGCCGCGCGGCAGCCACGGTCGGTCGAATGCGCGCCAAAAACAGGGCTTCTGAGGCGTAAATATTTCCGACACCAACCACCACCTCGCCAGCAAGCAAAACCTGCTTGATAGAAGCCTTGCGCCGCGCCAGCTCCTGGTCAAACAGCAGTACAGTAAAGTCGTCACTCAACGGCTCCATACCCAACTTGCCTAAAAGCTTTTGCGCCACCGGGTCGCTTTCATTTTGTGCAAAGACTGCGGCGCCAAAGCGGCGCGGGTCGTGCAAACGCAATACTCCATGTGTGGTCTCCAGGTCGAAATGATCATGCTTGCCAGCCGGTGTCGGGTGAACTGCAAAAGACAAACTGCCTGACATGCCCAGATGCATCAACAGAAGGCCAATGTCCAGGTCCAGCAACAGGTATTTGCCGCGCCGCCGCACTGCAACGACATGGCGACCCACCAGGCTTCGAGGATCTGTGTGCAAGGGCCAACGCAACGGCTTGCCCAGATGCACGCCCAGAATTCGCGCACCCGCAATGTGTGTGGCAAAACTCAGTCGAGTCACTTCAACTTCTGGTAATTCGGGCATGGCAAGGGGTCTCTGCGTGTTGGATTATTATGGTCTGATGTCACGAAACAACCGACTTATTACCTTGACCCTGGCAGCCGCCTGCTTATGCGGCTCCGTGTTCGGCGCCTCGCCCACGGTGGAAAACCCCACCAACTCCAATCTGGATGGGGAATTGTTTTACCAACTATTGATCAGCGAAATATCGGTGCGCTCTGGTGACAACAGTTCAGCCTATGCGTTGATGCTCAATGCGGCCCGCAAGGCCAATTCACCCCTTCTGTATGAACGCGCAGTAGAAATCGCCCTGCGTGCGCGCAGCGGAAATGCGGCGCTCGACGCCGCCAAAGCCTGGGCACACGCATTCCCATTATCGGTACAAGCCAACCGGTTTCAACTCCAGATTTTGTTGGGGATGAACAAGATTTCTGAGACACAGGAACCCATCAAACGCGAGCTCGCCAGTCTGGCCCCGATGGAACGTGCTACTGCAATCAGCCAACTACCGCGTTATTTTTCTCGGACGGCTGACAAGAGGCTGGCAGCCAATGTGTTGGAAAAGACCCTTGCCTCTGAGCTAACCAACCGACTGACAGGCCCTAGCGCATGGGCGGCCATTGGAGCAATGCGCTTGCAGGCCGAGGATGCCGAAGGTGCGCTAGACGCTGCTCAACGCGGTGCAGCACTCAACGAGGCGGCTGAAGAACCAGTGTTGCTGGCGACTGCACTGATTCGGCCCAAAGCGCCTGCGGCAGAAGCGATGGTGCGCACCTATCTGACACGAAAACCCACCGCAGATGTCCGCATGGCCTACGCACGCAGCCTGATCAATGCACAGCGCTACGCCGAGGCCTACGCGCAAACACTGGCTCTGACCAAAGAACGACCGGACTTCGCAGACGCCTGGCTCATGCGTGGCTCGCTGGAGCTGCAGGACACCAAGCTTGCATTGGCCGAATCGTCACTCTCGACCTATTTAACCCTCAACCCACCGCCTGATGACAACGCGAACAGCGTCGCCATGAGCCGTGGCCTGGTACAAGCCTATTTGTTGCTGGCTCAGGTGGCGGAGCAGGGGCAAAAGCTCGATGCAGCGAAAGCCTATCTGCAGAAAATCGACAGTCCCGCCGACGCCCTGCAGGTACAACGCCGCTATGCGGGCATCCTTGCACGACAAGGCAAACTCGAAGAAGCTCGGCTGGTCATTCGTGCCGTTCCCGAGCTGCAGGCGTCGGACGCACTGGACAAAATCAATGCCGAGTTGCAATTGCTGCGCGACAACCGCCAGTACGCAGCAGCCTATGAGCTACTCGGTGAAGCTGTGGTGAAGTACCCTGCCGACACAGAACTTGTATATGACCTAGCCATGCTCGCCGAAAAAGTAGGAAAACCTGACGAAATGGAAAGCCTTCTGCGCAAGGTGATGCTGGCAAAGCCCGACTACCACCATGCTTACAACGCGTTGGGCTATTCATTGGCCGATCGCAATGTTCGCCTGTCAGAAGCACGCCAACTGATTGAGAAAGCCCTGGCATTTGCACCAAACGATCCGTTCATTGTTGACAGCCTGGCATGGGTCGAGTTCCGCTCCGGCAATTCGGCTGAGGCTTTGCGCTTGCTCGAAGGGGCGTTTCGGGCACGGCCGGATGCCGAAATCGCGGCGCACCTGGGCGAAGTGCTTTGGGCAAGCGGACAGCGTGACCAGGCCACTGCCATATGGAAAGAGGGTATTGCACTCAACCCGAACAATGAGACTCTGCTGGAGACCATGCGGCGCCTGCGTGGCAAACCGTGAGCAATATGCTGGTGTCGGGCTGGAGGCTAGCGTGTTTATTTGCTATATGTTTGATAGCTGGCTGCGCAATCAATACGGGTGCTAGAGGCTCGTTTGATGATAAAAATGCACACTGGCAAGGGCGTTTGATCCTCAAAGTGCAGTCCGAGCCTGTTCAGGCGTTCTCAGCTGATTTCGATCTCCAGGGGGACGCCCAGGCGGGTCGCCTCTCGTTCTTTACTCCATTGGGCAATACAGCAGCCCGACTTGACTGGGACGCGCAAGGCGCGAAGCTGCAGACAAGCGGGGAGATACAACAATTTGAATCCATTGACGCACTAACCCGCCATACAACCGGTGCGGTATTGCCCATTGCGAGTCTGTTTGACTGGCTCAGGGGTCTGGACCCCGCCACTGCCGGATGGCAAGTAGACTTGCGCGACCTGGCGAATGGCCGTCTCAGTGCCCGCCGTCTGGCTCCCGAGCTACCCGCAGAACTCAAAATCACTCTGGACCAGTGAGCACAACGGACAATTGACCCATGCAGTCGCTTTACGACATTTCAGCTCCCGCCAAACTCAACCTGTTTCTGCACATTACGGGACGCCGAGCGGATGGCTATCACCTCCTGCAATCCGTGTTCATGCTGATCGACTGGTGCGATACGCTGAACTTCCAGATTCGGAACGACGGCCAGATCAGTCGTGAGGACCTGACGTGGGAGTTGCCGAAAGATGATCTCATCACCCAGGCCGCCAAAGCCCTGCAAGCGCACGTGCAGTGCCCGTTGGGTGTGCACATTGGCGTCGCCAAATCCATACCGGCACAAGCCGGCATGGGCGGCGGCTCCTCTGACGCTGCTTCTACCCTGCTGGCACTCAACCGTCTGTGGAAACTCAACCTGCCACTGGAGACGCTGTCACAAATTGGCCTTGCTCTGGGTGCTGACGTGCCATTCTTTCTGGGTGGTCATAACGCATGGGTTGAGGGCATTGGGGAAAAAATTACGCCATTTGAGTTGCCCTCCGCCCGGTTTGTGGTCGCCAAGCCCGATGCAGGGCTGGAAACCCGGCTCATTTTTTCAGACCCTGAATTGAAGCGAGATTCCAAAACTGCTATAATCTCAGGCTTCGCTGCAGACACAGATGGAAATATTTTCGAATATGGCCGTAACGACTTGCAAGCCGTTGCCCAGACGCTCTGTCCCGGCGTGACCCAAGCCCTCGTTTGGCTGGAGTCCCAGGGGTTGAGTGGCAGGATGACAGGCTCTGGGAGTGCTGTGTTTGCGCAACTGCTGCATGACATTGATCTCCAAAGCGCGCCAAGTGCGCTGCAAGTCAGGTTGTGCAGCAACTTGGATGTTCATCCCCTAGTGGGTTGGGCAACCAGCGATGGGCAAATGACGGATTAAATGACGGTTTAGCGGTGGGCAGCTTTTAGTTGCCAACCTGTGTAGGGGAGTCGCCAAGTTGGTTAAGGCACTGGATTTTGATTCCAGCATGCGAAGGTTCGAGTCCTTCTTCCCCTGCCAAATCTGTTGTCCGGAACATTCTGACCGCAGCACGCGCAACGTACAGGCATAAACCTACTTCACTCGCTGGAACCCCGTATGCAGGCTTCACCCCCCCCAGATTTCATGGTTTTTACCGGCA
>CAJAVE010000134.1 GCA_903945325.1 uncultured beta proteobacterium
GCAGCTCATACGCGTGCCTCACTGCGCTGCGAGCTGAATGTGCCCTATGGCGCCACGCTGGACGAGACGCTGGACATCTTTCCCGCCAACGCGCCCAACGCGCCGGTTTTCGTCTTCATCCATGGCGGCTACTGGCGCGCACTTTCCAGCAAAGACTTCAGTGGCGTGGCTCTGGGCCTGAACCCCTTGGGCATTACCACCGTCGTCATTGACTACGCGCTGTGCCCGTTTGTCACTATCGATGAGATCACCCGCCAGGTGCGCGCGGCCACCGCCTGGGTGCTGCGCAACATTGATCAGTATGGTGGCGACCCGACGCGTGTGGCCATTGGCGGTCACTCGGCCGGCGGCCACCTCACTGCCATGTGTTTACAGACCGAATGGGCGCGCGACTACGGGCTACCGCAAGACCCGCTGGCCGGGGCAGTGGCTTTCAGCGGTCTGTACGACCTGGCTCCCCTGCGCTACAGCTACCTGCAGCCGCTGATTCAGCTGGACGATGGAATCATCCTGCGCAACTCGCCCGCCTTCATGGTGCGTGCCTGCAGCACGCCACTGTGGATTACCTGGGGTGGGGCTGAAAGCACTGAGTTTGCCCGCCAGTCACAGATTTACCATGAAGCCTGGCAAGCCGCAGGTAACACGTCCACGCTGCAGGCTCAGCCGGGCGCCAACCACTTCACCGTGATCCACGGGCTGGAGGATTCCCAGAGCCCCGTATGCCAGTGGCTGGCCCGAACGTTGACGACTGAATGAAACTGAAGCCTTTGCGACACCTGTTCCCGACCCTGTTATGTGGCCTTTTGGCAGTCTGGTCCTGCGCCAACCCCGCCACCGCAGGCGAGACCCTTCCAGCGCAGACCCGACCCAAACTCATCGTTTTCATTGCGATTGACGGACTGCCCCAACGCCAGGTGTTGAACTACCGCGACCAGTTGGCGCCCGATGGCTTCAACCGTTTCCTGCAGCGCGGAAGCTGGTTTGCCAATGCCCATTACGGGCACGCCTTTACCGTCACCGCACCGGGCCACGCCACCATGCTGACCGGCGCCTACCCGCATCGCACCGGCATCATTGGCAACGAATGGCGTGACAGCCAGACCGGGCAGAGCGAATATTGCACGGGGGACACATCGGCCAATTACATTGACCACGTCACCAAACCATTCGATGGCACCAGCCCCAAAAACCTGAAGGTTGAGACCGTGGGTGACGTGCTGCGCCGGGCCAGCCCGCAGTCCAAGGTGATTGCGATTTCGGGCAAAGACCGGGGCGCTATTCTGCCAGCGGGCAAGACCGGCACGGCCTACATTTACATGTCGTCCACCGGACAGTTTGCGTCCAGCACCTATTACATGCAGAAGCACCCGGCATGGGTGGACGCCTTCAACGCGGCACGACCCGCCGACCGCTACTTCAGAATGGAGTGGAAGGCACTGCTGCCCGAGGCGGCCTACGCCCAATCTTTACCCGACAACCAACCCTGGTTTGGCCCGGCCGGAGGCAGTCTGCCCGCCCGCTTCAGCGCGCCCGACGACCAGGCACCCGGGCCCAATTTTTACGGATCACTGTTGCGCGGACCCTTCGCAGATGCGCTGGCGCTGGACTTCGCGCGCGCTGCACTGGACGGCGAAAAGCTGGGTGAGGACGAGGCACCCGACATCCTTTCCGTCAGCCTGTCTGGCCATGACTATGTCAACCACGCTTACAGCGCGGAGTCGCGCCTGTCGCACGACCATGTGCTGCAACTGGACCGTTTGTTGCAATCTTTTTGGCGCGGCCTGGATGCCAAGGTGGGCAAGGACCGGTATGTGGCCGTACTGACGGCCGACCACGGCTTCATGCCCGCTGTTGAAACCAGTGCGCAGCAGGGTTTGCCAACTGGTCGCGTGGACGGTGCGCAAATCCTTCTCAACATCAACAACGGGCTGCAGCCACGCTTTGGCGCTGGCAAATGGGTCATGGGGTACTCGGGGTCGTCGTTGCTGCTGGACAAGCAATTGCTCGCGCAAAAGGGGCAGGATGCCAACGCGGTAGCCGATGCCGCGCGCGCCCTGTTGATGTCGGAGCCAGGTTTTGCAGCCGCCTACACCCGGGCCGAACTGCAAAGCGGCAGCCGCGCCGGTGCACCATTTTTCAAACCACTGCAAAACGCCTGGCACCCAGATGTTTCAGGCGATGTGCAGTACATGCTCAAGCCCAACTGGAAGTTTGGACTGCGCTCGAACGGCACGACCCATGGGTCGCCCTATGCCTACGACACCCACGTCCCCATCCTCCTGTATGGCCCTAACTGGATAGGAAAAGGGCGCATTGACAAGCGGGTTGAAGTGGTCGACATTGCGCCCACGCTGGCGGATCTCCTGGGGGTGCCCCCGCCCGCCACTGCGGAGGGACGGCGCCTGCCATTTGTGCCTGCCATTTGTGCCTGCCAAGGCGCCTGTCAATAGCCGTTAGTTGTGTCCCTTTGGGCGTGGACGATCAGGGCAAAAACCGGTCATGAAACTCCGCGCTGGCAATGATGGCGCCCACAATCGTTACCTCTGGCAACGGTAAATTTTGCTGGTTCACCCAGTAGTCAAAACCCGCCGGGTCCGGTGAACGCCCCAGCAAGTTGACGTAATCCAGTGCAATGCTGATATCGGTCGGAATGGCCTGACGGTATTCGGCAGACTCGGTAAAGCCCAACAGCACTTCGCTGCGATTCATGCCAGAGTCCAGTTGCGTCACCCAGTAATTGGCAGCCCCCGGCTCCGCAGCACGCTGCACCACATGCTGATACAGCGCGTCCACATAGCCAGCATTGCTCAATTGACCGTAAAGCTGGGCAAACTCGGTACTTGCTGCCACGGTCTGCGCCAACTGCGTCAGACTGGTCCCAGCATGTTCCAGAGCGAGCGCATCGGCAATGAACGACACCTCTGGCATACGCCCCAAAGCCCCAAAATACAACCTCTCTATACCCCCGACGCCCGCATGGAACTCCGGAGTATTCTGAAACGCCAGTGCCACCTCAGCGCGCGACATCTGCCCAGACTCGATCAGGCCCTGCCAAAGCTGCACCCCATCGGCCTCGCCTTCGCGAAGTAACACATCGCGATAGAGCTGCATGGCAAAAAACTTCGCACTGGTGAATACATCGTTGTCCTTGACTCCCACTGTCAAGCCATTGGCCTTCTCCAGACTGTCAGGGAACTGGTCGAAGTCTGAATCTTTGAGGCTGGTCGACACCAAGTCGTAATGGGCAACAACCGCGGCAGGCCCAACACCATCGCTCACACTGATGCCAATCGTGGCCGCACCGGAGCCAGCCGCAGTGAAGGTGGCTTGCGCCAGCGCAGTGTTGATGCTGGCTGCCGTCCCTGTGATTTGAATGCCATCCGTTGCGTCATCGGTGTCAATCAAACCGTCGAGAGTGCCATTCGTCGCGGTCAGCGTAACGACCAGATGGGTCTCACCTTGCTCGGCATCCGCTACCGTGAAGTCAGGCAAGGCTGCGGCAATGCCGGGCGCCACTCGCTGCACGGCATCCGGAACCCCCGCAATGACCGGGTCGGTGTTGGCCGGATCAGTATTGACCGGATCGACAAAATCGATCATCAGGTTACCGGCAGTTGCGCCAGTCACCGCTGCAGCCCAGCCCCCGGCAAAGTCGGCGTTGCCAAAAGTCACTGTCAAGTGGCCCACATCGTTGGCATTGGCGTGGTCAACAGCCTGGCCGCTCAAACTGAGCGTGGCGGTGGTGGCACTGGCCTTGACCAGAGAGGCGGTCAGCCCCAAGGGTACTTGTGCAACACCCCCCAGCGCACCCCCAACGGCGCCTGCGAAGGTGTCATCAACCAAAGTAATCGTGCTCGTCGTGGTGATGGAACCATCATTGGTAGCTACTTCAACAAAGGTCAAGGTGCTGAAGCTCAGCGCTGCTTCAATGAGGACATCGGTCACCAACACCGACAGGTTTTTCTGTGTGACGCCGCCCTTGCCATCGCTCGCACTGACACTCACAAGATACACGTTGTCGCGATTGCTATCCGCTGGCACATCAAAATTGGGTGCGCTGGCAAATGCCAGTGCGCCCGTCGCTGCATTCACGGTGAACTTGCCTTGATCGTCGCCACCTGCCATGGCATAGGTGAGCGTGTCCCCGTCCAGATCCGTCGCCACGATATTTGTGACGGCAGTGGTGTTCTCCGCTACCAATTTGACGGCAGCAGACACGATGACCGGTACATCATTGAGGTTAGCGATGGCCGTCGTCGCGCTGGATGCGACCTCCGTGGCGGTGCCAAAACTATCGGTGTAGCGTGCCACCACGGTAATGCTCTTGCCCACCTGTTCTTGCCCGGGCGCAAACGTGGCGCCAGTCGCGCCACCAATGTCCACTCCGTTGGCCTGCCACTGGTAGCTCACTACCAAGGGGGTGGGGCCATCACTATCCGTCAATGTGTTGACCGCTGTCAGTGCATGGCTCTGTACTGGCGTACCAGTAATCGCCACTCCGCCTGCTGGGGCGTCGTTCGCATTCACCACTAAAGCGGTTGCGGTACTCGTCATGGTTTCCACTTTCCCCATTGCATCGGTGTAGCGCGCCACGACGGTGATGGTCTTGCCCACCAGGTCTTGCCCCGGCGCATAAGTGCTACCCGTCGCTCCGGTGATGTTCACCCCATTGGCCTGCCATTGGTAGCTCACCGTCAAGGGGGTTGGGCCATCCCCGTCAGCCAAGGTGTTGGCAGCCGTCAAAGTCTGGCCTTGTGTGGGCGTGCCACTGATCGCCACACCGCCGCTGGGTGCGTCGTTCACGTTGACCACCGCAGCGGTGGCGCCACTGGTCTTGCTCTCCGTTGCGCCAAAGGCATCGGTGTAGCGCGCCACCAGCGTGATGCTTTTGCCAACCTGGCTTTGACCCGGCACGAAAGTGCTTGCAGTGGCACCGCCAATGTCCACGCCGTTGGCCTGCCACTGGTAGCTCACGGTCAAGGGGGTTGGACCATCCGTGTCAGCCAGCGTGTTGACTGCGGTCAAGGTCTGGCCCTCCGTGGGCGTGCCGCTGATCGTCACACTGCCGCTCGGTGCGTCGTTCGCATTAACTACCTCTGTGGTGACGCTGCTGGTCTTGCTCTCCGTTGCGCCAAAGGCATCGGTGTAGCGCGCCACCACAGCAATGGTCTTGCCGACCTGGCTTTGACCGGGCACGAAGGTGCTTGTTGTAGCACCGTTAATATCCACCCCGTTGGCCTGCCATTGATAGCTCACGGTCAAGGGTGTTGGCCCATCCGTGTCAGCCAGGGTGTTGGCAGCAGTCAAGGTCTGGCCTTGCGCCGCACTGCCAGTGATTGTCACACCGCCGCTCGGCGCCTCGTTCACATTGGCTACCGCCGTGGTGGCACTGCTGGTCTTGCTTTCCCCTGCACCCAATGCATCGGTGTAGCTGGCTTTGACCGTGATCGCTTTGCCCACCTGGGCTTGTCCGGGTGTAAATGTTGCACCGGTGGCACCGGTGATATCCACCCCGTTGGCCTGCCACTGGTAGCTCACAGTCAAGGGCGTAGGGCCATCCCCGTCAGCCAGGGTATTGGCAGCGGTCAAGGTCTGGCCTTGCTCCGAACTGCCAGTGATGGTCACGCCTCCGCTCGGTGCGTCGTTCACATTGGCTACCGCCGTGGTGGCACTGCTGGTCTTGCTCTCCGTTGCGCCAAAGGCATCGGTGTAGTGCGCCACCAGCGTAATACTCTTGCCGACCTGGCTTTGACCCGGAACAAAGGTGCTTGCTGTGGCACCAGCAATATCCACGCCATTGGCCTGCCATTGGTAGCTCACCGTCAAGGGGCTTGGGCCATCATCGTCAGCCAGGGTATTGACGACAGTGAGCGCTCGGCCCTGGATAGGTGTGCCGCTGATCACGACTGCTCCGCTGGGCGCATCGTTCACATTCACAACCGACGCGGTGGCGCCACTGGTCATGCTTTCCTGCGAACCAAAGGCATCGGTGTAGCGGGCCACCACCGAAATGGTCTTGCCGACCTGGCTTTGACCCGGCACAAAGGTTTCCGCCGTCGCCCCGGCGATGTCCACCCCGTTGGCCTGCCACTGGTAGCTCACTGTCAAGGGTGTTGGGCCATCCGTGTCAGCCAGGGTGTTGGCCGCCGTCAAGGTCTGACCTTGGGTTGGCGTGCCGGCAATCGTCACACCGCCGCTTGGCGGTTCGTTCACATTCAATACCGCGGCGGTGGCGCTACTGGTCTTGCTCTCCACCGCGCCAAAAGCATCTGTGTAACTGGCTTTGACCGCAATCGTTTTGCCCACCTGACCCTGCCCGGGTACAAAGGTTTCCGCCGTCGCCCCGGTGATGTCCACCCCGTTGGCTTGCCACTGATAACTCACCGCCAAGTACGTCGGGCCATCCACGTCAGCCAGCGTGTTGGCGGCCGTGAGGGTCATTCCTTGGGTGGCAGTGCCGGCAATCGTGACGCCGCCAGTGGGGGCGTCGTTGACGTTGGCCACAGCACTGGTGCCGCTACTGCCAACACTCTCAACACTTGCCTGCGCATCGGTGTATCTGGCGATGACTGAAATGGCCTTGCCCACGTGCGCCTGTCCCAACACCAGTGTGCTGCCAGTGGCACCAGCCAGGTCAACACCGGCTGCACGCCATTGGTAACTGATGGTGCC
>CAJAVE010000135.1 GCA_903945325.1 uncultured beta proteobacterium
AGAAGCGGTTGACCCTGACAGAAACCATTGCCCAAGTGACGTGGCTGGCTGTGGGGATTGGCATGGTCACATTGTTAAGCGGTCTGGCTCACAGCGGACATTAGGCGCCTGGGAGGCAGGGTGTTTTGCGCAGGTCAAGGAGGAGCCCGCGTAGCGGGCGGGGGACACGGAGCAAAACGCTCTGCCTCCCAGGCGCCTAATGCCTTGCCCGGCTAATGCCCGCTCAGCCTTGCGCAACCGGGCGCGTTGGGTCATTGCACCACTCGCTCCAGCTACCAGCAAACAGGGCGCTTCCGTGCAGCCCGGCAATTTCCATGGCGATCATATTGGGCAGTGCGCTGACGCCGCTGCCGCAGTGGTGCACCACGCTGGCCGGGTCACGGTTGCCCAGGAGTGTCAGAAACTCTGCCCTCAGTTGATCGGCCGGTCTGAAGCAACCATCGGGGCCGATGTTCTCGCTGAACAGCCGGTTCAGTGCACCGGGGATATGGCCCGCCACCGGGTCCAGCGGCTCGACCTCGCCCCGAAAACGGGGAGCCGAGCGGGCGTCGATCAGCGTTTGCGCGTTGTCACCGGTCGTGTTGCTCAGTCGATTTGCTACAGTTTCGATAGTGGCTAGCGCAATCAATTCGGGTACTAGAGCGTAGTTTGATGCCGAGGTCTGTGGCTGCGAACCGCTTTCGACCGCGCCACCGGCGGCCTGCCAGGCCTGCAGGCCGCCATCCAGTACCGCCACATTGGCATGGCCGACCCATTTGAGCATCCACCACAGGCGTCCGCAGTAGTTGGCATTCTGGCGGTCATACACCACCGCTTGCATGCTGTTGTTAAACCCCACGGATCCCAGCCACTCGGCAAACGCCTCGCGCGTCGGCAGGGGGTGGCGTCCGCCGCTGGCTGCGGTGCCTGGGGCGGCTTTTCCGGTTGCGGGGTCCTTGGCGGCGCTGAGGTGCTTGTCCAGGTGGGCGTAAAGGGCCCCCGGCAGGTGCGACTCGGCATACATGGCCGCACCGGCCTGTGGGTCGGCCAGGGTGAAGCTGCAGTCAAACACCATGCAGGGCTGGCCGCTGGCGAGCAGGGTCTGGAGTTGTTTGGCAGTGATCAGGGTGGTATACATCTTTTTTCCTCAATGGTCTTCGGCGGGGGTGTTGGGCATGGCGCGCGCGCGCAAAGCGGTCGCCAGAATTCCGCTGGCGACGATAACAGCAATGCCAGCCCAGCCAATGGGTGCGATTGTGTCGCCAAACAGGGCCAGGCTGTAGATGGCGGCAAACACAATGCCGCTGTACTGCATGCTGGCCACCACCAGGGTGGCGCCGTGGCTGTAGGCGCGGGTCATGCACCACTGGCCCAGCGACGCGAGCACGCCAATCGGGATGACCCAGGCGGCGGCGGTAAAGCTGACCCTGGACCACGGAGTGAAATCGGTGAATAGCGCCCCGACTGCTCCCACCACCACGGTGCCGACGGAAAAGTAGAAGACGGTACGCACTTCGGGCTCGCCAACCTTGCCCAGGGCCGTGACCTGCATGTAGGCCAGCGCAGCGCCCATGCCCGAGAGTAAGCCGATGACGCCGGCAAAAAGCTGGTTCTGGTCAATGGTGGGGCGCAGCGTCAGCACTACACCGATGAAACCCAGCAGCACCGTGCCCAATAGAGGGCCCTGGCGCTGGGCCTGGCCGTAGAGCAGGCCGCCACCCACAATAAAGGCCGCCACCCACACACCGCTCATATAGTTCAGCGTCATGGCGGTGGCTACCGGTAGATGGGCAATGGCGTAAAACCAGGCGCTCAGCGACAGCACGCCCACCATGCTGCGCCACACATGCATCATGGGCACGGGGGTGCGCAGCGGGGTGCCGCTGGCGCGCAGCACCACCGCCATAAAGACCACGCTGACGATGCCGCGGTACAGCACCAGTTCCAGGGTGCCAAAGCTCTCCGAGGCGAACTTGATCCCGACCGCCATGGTGGCAAACAGGAACGAGCCCAGCACCATCCACAGTGCTTGCATTTAGATCAGAGCCCCCACGCTCCGCCGCTGCGCGGGTCGCTGCCCCCTCAAGGGGCTAAATCCGCTTGGGGCGGCCCGGCGCGGATTTGTTGCTCCCATGCTCAGAGCTCGCCCATCTGTCTGCGGTACCACGCATGGAAGTGCGGCATGCCGTCTTCCATCGGGCTTTGGTAGGGGCCTACTTCGTTGTCGCCGCGGGCCAGAAGGGCGGCACGACCGGCATCCATGCGCTCGCCGATCTCGTCGTCTTCGATGCAGGTTTCGTTGTAGGCGGCCTGCTGGGCCTCGACAAACTCACGCTCGAAAGCCGCAATTTCCTCGGGGTAATAAAACTCGACCATGTTCATGGTTTTGTTGGGCCCCATCGGGTGCAGGGTGGAGACGGTCAGCACATGCGGGTACCACTCCACCATGATGTGCGGGTAGTAGGTCAGCCAGATGGCACCCTGTTGAGGGGGCACGCCATTGCGATAGGCCAGCAAGGCCTTGTGCCAGCGCTCGTACACCGGTGAGCCGCCAGCGGAGTCGGCCTTGGCCAGTTGCGCGGCCACGCCCACGGTTTGCACCGAGTAGTTGTCGGCAAACTGCCAGCGCAGGTCGTCACAGGTCACAAACTTGCCCAGCCCGGGGTGGAAGGGACCGACGTGGTAGTCCTCCAGATAGACCTCGATAAAGGTCTTCCAGTTGTAGTTGCACTCGTGCATGATCACCTTGTCGAGCACAAAACCGTCAAAGTCCAACGCGGCGCGCGGGCCCATGCCGGACAGATCGGCGACGACATCACGGCTGTTCTGTTCGAATAGCAAGCCATTCCACTCTTGTAGCGGGTAGTTCTTCAGGTTCAGGCACGGGTCCTGGTTGAAGTGTGGCGCACCCATGAGGGTGCCAGCCGGGACGGTTACACCCTGGGTGTTGGCGCCGGCATAGGTCCACCGGTGCAGCGGGCAGACGATGTTGCCACCGGCGCTGGCGACCTGGCGGCCATGGTCCGTGACCGGGTTGACCAGCGAATCGCGGCCCCTGAGCATGATGGCCTGGCGGTGGCGGCACACATTGGAGACCAGCTCCACCACCCCGCTGGCATTGCGCACCAGTGCGCGCCCTTCTTTTTCCTGCGGCAGTGCGTAGTAGTCGCCCACGTTGGGAACGCTCAGGCTGTGGCCGACGTAGCGGGGCCCTCGCTGAAAGATGTGTTGCATCTCGCGCTGGTACAGCGCGTCGTCAAAATAGCTTGAAACGGGTAGTTGTAACGAACTATTCTTTGGCTCTTCCGAGAGCCGCACGCCTATTGGCTTTGTGGCGTATTCGAGAGTCTCGGAAAAATCATTTTTGCACAATGTTTGCACAATTCTCGGTCCTATGAAGCAGAACCCCCCGCGGGCGGGGGGTCGAAGGACGGCTACCTTGAGAGCCGTCAGGGGAGGGTATTGTATCCCGTGTAGCGGATTTTGGGTTTCCAGACGCGCCTGCCTCACCCTGTACAACACGCTTAGCCTCGCCACCAGCCCTCGACGCAATGGCCTCCCCAAGCCACTGGAGAGCGGGGGGTAACCATAGCGCCTAAAATCGCGGTTTACTGTTTCAAATCCATTTTCATTTCCATGTCCAAGGCCAGTGCCAAACCCCATTTCGCTGAAGAGGCGGATGCGCCCAGCCGGATGCCTGCGACTTACGAAGACGCCATGCGCGAGCTCGAACAGCTGGTAGGGCGGCTCGAATCCGGGGAAATGCCCCTGGAACAGATGTTGTCGGGTTACCAGCGCGGGGCGCAGTTGCTGCAGTGGTGCCGGGACAAACTACAGGCAGTGGAAGACCAGATCAAAGTGCTGGACGGCGGCGCACTCAAGCCATGGAAACCTCAATGACCCCTGCGCCTGTGGTCGCTGCTACGGTGCCGTCCGAATTTGAACTCAATACCTGGAGTGGCGAGCGGCTGGAGCAAGTCGAGCAAGCGTTGAGCCGCTGGGTCACTGCCGATGCGCCCCATGGCGTAGACCATGGCGCACCAGCCCAGCTGGTGGAGGCCATGCGCTACGCCGTGCTCGATGGCGGCAAACGTTTGCGCCCATTGCTGGTGCTGGCTGCGCACGAAGCGGTGTGCCAGGGGGATGTTGCGCAAACCCTTGACGCAGCCATGCGTGCGGCCTGTGCGGTGGAGTTGATCCACGCGTATTCCCTGGTCCACGACGACATGCCGTGCATGGACAACGATGTGCTTCGCCGTGGCAAGCCCACCGTGCATGTGAGATTTGGTGAAGCCAGCGCGCTATTGGCCGGTGACGCCCTGCAGGCGTTGGCGTTTGAGTTGCTCACGCCACAGGATGGATCGGTGCCCGAGACCATGCAAGCGCGCCTGTGCGCCTTGCTGGCCCGTGCGGCTGGCAGTGCTGGCATGGCGGGCGGGCAAGCGATTGACCTGGCCAGTGTGGGCCTGCCGCTTTCCGAGTCGCAGCTGCGTGAAATGCACGAGTTGAAGACGGGCGCTTTGTTGCGGGCCAGCGTCATGATGGGTGCGCATTGCGGTGCGCCCAGTGCGCAGTCGGTGGCCGCTCTGCAGATATACGGGTCATCCATCGGACTGGCCTTTCAGGTGGTGGACGACATTCTGGACGTGACTGCCGATTCCAGTACCCTGGGCAAAACGGCCGGCAAAGACGCCCACAACGACAAGCCGACCTATGTGTCACTGATGGGTTTGCAGTCCAGCCAGGCCTATGCACGGCGTTTGCTGGTTCAGGCGGTGGTCGCGCTGGATGGTAGTGGCCTGGCGCAGACACAGGCGCTGCGCGCCTTGGCCGACATGGTCGTCAACCGGGTGCATTGAACCCATTATTTGAACGAAAATGGCCAGCAGCTCCCGAATCAATTGCGCAAGCCGCTACTAAAAATAGAGCATATGCCGAAACATCAATTTCCTTTGTTGCACACCATCAACAGCCCCTCAGACCTGCGTCGGGTGGAGCGCGATCAGCTGCGTGAGTTGACCGACGAGTTGCGAGCCTTCCTGCTGGAGAGCGTGGCCAAAACCGGCGGCCACCTCAGTTCCAATCTGGGTACCGTGGAATTGACTGTGGCTTTGCATTACGTGTTCAACACGCCCCATGACCGTGTGGTATGGGACGTGGGTCACCAGACCTACCCACACAAAATCCTCACTGGACGGCGCGACCGGATGCCCACCCTGCGCCAACTCGGCGGCTTGAGCGGCTTCCCGCAGCGCGGCGAGAGTGAATTCGACACCTTTGGTACGGCGCACTCCAGCACCTCCATTTCGGCCGCGCTGGGCATGGCGCAGGCGGCCCGCATCCAGGGCATCGACCGGCATGCCATCGCCGTCATTGGAGACGGTGCCATGACGGCCGGCATGGCGTTTGAGGCTTTGAACAACGCCGGGGTGTCTGACTGCAATCTGCTGGTCATCCTGAACGACAACGATATGAGCATCAGCCCGCCGGTGGGCGCGTTGAACCGCTACTTTGCCAAGCTGCTGAGCGGGCGGTTTTATGCATCCGCCAAGAACGTGGGAAAAAGCGTGCTCAAGGGCGCGCCGACCCTCTTCGAAATTGCCAAGCGGCTCGAGGAGAATGCCAAAGGCATGGTGGTACCGGCCACGCTTTTCGAGAAATTTGGCTTCAACTACATCGGCCCCATCGATGGCCATGATCTGGACTCGCTGATCCCCACGCTGGAAAACATCCGGCAGCTCAAAGGCCCGCAGTTTTTGCATGTGGTGACCAAGAAGGGCCAGGGTTACAAGCTGGCCGAGGCCGACCCGGTGGCCTACCACGGCCCCGGCAAGTTTGACCCGGTGGTGGGCTTGCAAAAACCCAGCGTGGCACCCAAGCCCACATTCACCCAGGTCTTTGGCCAGTGGCTGTGCGACATGGCCGAGCAGGACAAGCGTCTGGTCGGCATCACCCCCGCCATGCGCGAAGGCTCGGGCATGGTCGAGTTCGAGCAGCGTTTCCCCGAGCGCTACTTTGACGTCGGCATTGCCGAGCAGCACGCCGTGACCTTTGCCGCTGGCTTGGCCACTGAGGGCCTCAAGCCGGTGGTGGCCATTTATTCCACCTTTTTGCAGCGCGCTTACGACCAGCTGATCCACGACGTGGCCATTCAGAACCTGCCCGTGGTGTTTGCGCTGGACCGCGCCGGTTTGGTGGGCGCGGATGGCGCAACCCACGCGGGGGCTTACGATATAGCCTACCTGCGCTGTATTCCCAATATCAGCGTAGCCTGCCCGGCTGACGAAAACGAGTGCCGCCAGTTGCTCAGCACGGCGTTTGCGCAAGACCATTCCGTGGCCGTGCGCTATCCGCGTGGTGCCGGTGCGGGTGTCGCCCTGCAGAAAGGGCTGCAAGGCCTGCCGTTTGGCAAGGGAGAAATCCGCCGCACCGGGACCTGCGGCGTTGCCATTCTGGCGTTTGGAACCCTTCTTTACCCGGCGCTGGAAGCGGCGCAGGCCTTGGGCGCCACCGTGGTCAACATGCGCTGGGTCAAACCGCTGGACACCGAACTGCTGTTGCAGGTGGCGCGCGGTCATCAGGCGCTGGTCACCATTGAAGAAGGTTGCATCATGGGTGGT
Organism: uncultured beta proteobacterium; assembly: GCA_903945325.1. Taxonomy (GTDB): domain Bacteria; phylum Pseudomonadota; class Gammaproteobacteria; order Burkholderiales; family Burkholderiaceae_C; genus Allorhodoferax. Next base: position 6,600 of record CAJAVE010000135.1, read on the forward strand.
GCCGGCAGTGCAGTCGCTGAGGCACTGCATGCGGCCGGCATTGAAATTCCGCTGCTGCAACTGGGTCTTGCCGATGCGTTCATCGAGCACGGCGACCCTGCGCGCCTGCTGACCCTGCAGGGGCTGGATGCGCCAGGCATCCAGGCGTCCATCGCGCGGCGCTTTGCACCGCTGTTGGCGCCACTGGCACGCGCTGCGTAGCGCTGGCACCAGCCGCTTCCGCGGCAGTCTTGCAGATTCCTGAAGACGCGCGGCATTCGCGCATTTTCAAGGGAAAACCCCCACATTCGGGCGTGCGTCGGTTCCTACAATCCGTTTTGACTCACAGCAGTCCTTGGTGTGCGGAATTCCTGCACGCCGAGATTGTTTCAATCCTCTTTTGGAGTACATCGAATGGATCGTCGTTTAATTATCAAAAACGCTGGCATCGCCGGCGTGTTGGCTGCCGGCGTTGCGCCTGCCGTGCATGCGCAGGCTGCCGCCATTCGTTGGCGCCTGGCTTCGAGCTTCCCCAAGGCGCTGGACACCATCTTTGGTGCTGCTGATGATTTTGCCAAGAAGGTCGGCGAAATGTCCGGTGGCAAGTTCACCATCACCACCCACGCAGGCGGCGAACTGATGCCTGCATTTGGTGTGGTGGACGGCGTGCAAAACGGCACCGTGGAAATGGCCCACACAGCGCCTTACTACTTCCATGGCAAGGACGAGACCTTTGCTCTGGGTTGCGCCATCCCCTTCGGCCTGAACAGCCGCCAGATGACTGCCTGGATGTACCAGGGCAACGGCGGCAAGCTGATGCGCGAGTTCTATGCCAAGTACAACATCATCAACTTCCCCATGGGCAACACCGGTGCCCAGATGGGCGGCTTTTACCGCAAGGAAATCAAGTCGGTCAAGGACATCAAGGGCATGAAGATGCGTATCGGCGGTTTCGCCGGTCGCGTGCTGGAGCGCATGGGCGGTGTGCCACAGAATATTCCCGGCGGTGAAATCTACACGGCGCTGGAAAAAGGCACCATCGATTCCGCCGAGTGGGTGGGTCCCTACGACGACCAGAAGCTGGGCCTGAACAAAGTGGCTCCGTTCTACTACTACCCCGGCTGGTGGGAAGGCGGCCCCCAGCTCGACCTGTTCGTCAACGACAAGGCCTTCAACGGTCTGTCTGCCGAGAACAAGGCCATCATCGAATCTGCTGCAGCCTTCGCGCACACAGCGATGCAGGCCAAGTACGATGCCCGTAACCCTGCCGCCCTGAAGGCGTTGGTGGGTGCCAAGACCAAAGTTCTGCCGTTCCCTAAAGATGTGCTGGACCTGGCTTTCAAAGAGTCCATGGCACTCTATGAAGAGGTGAGCGCCAAAAACGAAAACTTCAAGAAGGTGTATGCCGACTACTCCGAGTTCCGCAAGGACCAGAACCTGTGGTTCCGCTTCACCGAAGCGCGTTTCGACAGCTTCATGCAAGCGCAAAAGCTGTAATCCAGTACCTTGCCCCGCTGAAAAAACCCCGCCTTGCGGGGTTTTTTTCTGCCCGCTGAATGCCATTGCTTTGGCTGCAGTCGAGCAGCTGGTTCAGCAAAGGGCGTTACGTTGTTTTGTATCTGCGGTCGGACGGGACCTGCAGTCGATTCAGCAGGCGCGACTGAGGGGAAAAGTGCCGGGCATGCGACGCCTTGGCGGTTTATTGGATATCCTTGCGCTTCAAAATTGGAGTGTTTTATGAGCGTTGTATGCCTGTAGCCCCCGTCTACCTTGCGCAGCTAGCTATTGTTTGTGTAGCATTCGCGGCCAGTGGCCTGGCGGCGGTGCAAGCTGCTGACAACCCTTATTACGACCCGGCGAAAGCCCACCATACGCCGCAGGGTTTCCGCAATCCGGTCAGCGGGGTCATGAACAAGCCTTTGAGCGACCTGTTGCGCTGGAATTGGGAGGCCTGGCGTGAAGGGCTGCCGCCGGCGCCCAAAGCGCCAACGCCCCAAGTGGAAAAGCCCGACCTGGCCCGCCTGCATGCCTACCTGCGCAGCGATTCGGAAATCAAACGCGTCAATGTCTCGTTTTCAACGGACGCCCCGGCACGAACGGTGCCCACGGTGACCTGGATTGGTCATGCGACGTTGCTGGTGCAGTCGGGTGGTCTGAACGTGTTGACCGATCCGATCTTTAGCGAGCGTGCCTCACCCGTTCAGTTCGCCGGGCCTAGACGTGCGCAAGCGCCGGGTGTTGCGCTGGACGACCTGCCACCGATTGATGTCGTGGTCATTTCACACAACCACTACGACCACCTGGACCGCAACAGTGTTGTGGCGCTTGACGCACGCGCGCGCCAGCGCGGCGCAAGCACCCTGTTTCTGGTGCCATTGGGTCAAAAGCCCTGGTTTGCCAGTATCGGCATCACCCATGTGGTGGAGTTGGAC
>CAJAVE010000136.1 GCA_903945325.1 uncultured beta proteobacterium
CGCCATTTGTGCGGGCTCCAGCGTGAACTCCTGGGCTACACGGGTCTGCTGCGCCTGCGTCGCGAGATGCATTGATTCGCTGACGCGCTGTGGCGGCACATATCGCTCCAGCAAACGGTGCATGGCTTGGCCGATGCGGGAATCCAGCGCCTGTGCCGGGTCAAGTGTTACGTCGAGGCCATCAGAAATTGCTATATTATTTATAGCTGCTTGCGCATATTCCATGGGCGCTAGAGGCATATTTGGCATACAAAGTAGCGTGTAACCCTCAATTTGAGCCGGTTCCAGCAGCTCCCCTTCATCTGATGACGCGTTCCATACCGCATCCACTGCTTGCGCATGCAAACGCTGCCACCAGCTGGATGGGTTGGCGATATGGGGCTCCAGGCTGGACACCACCAACGTGCGCTGGGTCCGGGTCAGCGCCACGTACAAGGCATTGAGTTCTTCGCGTTTGCGGGCTGCCTGCTCAGTGGCCAGCGCGTCAGCAACGCAGGTCGGAGGTTTGGACTCGCTGGCCAGGAATACAAAACGCTGTGGATGGGGCGCCTCGCCCGGCCAGTCCACCAGCACGCCCATGGTCTGCGCCTTGACGGCCTCGGCATCGGTGTCGAGCAGCAACACCAGTGGCGCCTCCAGCCCCTTGGCACCGTGGATGGTCAACAGGCGCACGGCATGGGAATCGGCCCGCACCGGTGCCTCTATGCCGCCTGCGCGCAAGGTTCGCACCAGTGCGTAAGCGGTGGTGTAGCGCCCGCCGTCCACCTGAAGGGCCGCCGCCAGCAACGCGCGCAAATGGATCAGCACGGCTTCGCGCTGGGTGGGCGGTGTGGTCGCGGCATAGCGGGCCAGCACGTCACCGTCGTGGTAAATGGCGCTAAGGGCATCGTGCGGCGGCAACGTATCGACCCAGCGTTTCCAAAGTGTCAGGCGCTCACCCAAAGGGGACAGAGCGGCGGGCAAATCTTGCGCCTGTTGCAAAACCTGTAGCCACGAACGCTTGCCCTGCATGGCCCGCTGGCACAGTACCAACTGCACCAGGTCGGCATCGGCAATGCCGAATACCGGCGACTTCAACACCCGTGCCAGCGACAGGTCATGCGCCGGTGACACCAGTACGTCCAGCAACGCCACCAGGTCTTGCACTTCGGGCATGTCGGCCAGGTCGTTCTTTTCTGGCTGTTGCGCAGGAATGTGCAGGGCTGCCAACTCGGCTTGCATCAGGCCCAGGCGTTCGCGTTTGCGTGCCAGCACCATGATGTCACTGGGTTGAAGGCATCCTGTCTTCAGTTGCTGTGCCAGCCAGCGCGCGGCCTGACGGCACTCCAGCGTCTTGCGGGTTTCCTCGGCAATCAGGCGGGGCACGGTGAGACTGTCGCGCCAGCCGGGCACTGTGTCGGGTTCATCGTCAAGCGCATCTGGGCGGCCCCCGCCACCGACATCCAGCACGGCATTCCGTTCAATGCGGGGCAGCCGGTAAATGAAGCCCGGCTCAACCGACTCCGTGCTGTGCGTCCGGTAACCCTCGAACTCGCGATATGCCTGGGCCTGCCCCATGACCTGGTTCACAACTTCAATGATGGCCGGGGCATTTCGACGGGTATGGTCACAGCTCAATAAATCACCGCCCAAGCCATCTGCGATAAACCGCTGCGCCGCCTTGAAAACCTGCGGCTCGGCCCTGCGAAAGCGGTAAATACTTTGCTTGGGGTCACCCACCAAAAACACACTGGGTGCCTGGCCTGCACCGGTGTAGCCAGACAGCCACGCGCTCAGGGCTTGCCACTGCAGCGGGTTGGTGTCCTGAAACTCGTCGATCAAAAGATGGCGCACGCGGGCATCGAGCCGCTCCTGCACCCAGCCGCTGAGCACGGGGTCCGACATCAATGCAAGGGCCGCGCGCTCCAGGTCGCCCATGTCGAGCCAGCCACGATCGCGCTTGAGTTGGGCGTAGTCCTGCGCCAACAAGCGTGTCAACCGTGCCATGCGCAACTGGTGCAACCAGGCCGCATGCTGGGCCTGTACCTGGATGATCTCGATCAAACAGTCCTGTGCCTGGCGCACGGTTTCGATACCGGCCACCTTGTCACTGAGCTTGCGTGGCGTGCCCTTTTGCGTCAGTAGTGCGTTCTGGGCGGCGGCCAGGTCGCCCGCAGAGACAGCGTGCTCCAGATCGTTGGCCGCTTCAATGCAGGTCTTTTGCGTGGCCGCACCCAGCAGGCGTGCAGCATCGAGAAGCAATGCACGCACGCGTGGGCTGGCCAACAGCGCCTCGGGCGTTGGCAACCCGGCAAAAGCGGGGAATTGTTCGGCAAACGTGCGCACTGAAGCGTCGACCACGCCCCGCGCATCGGCCAGCGCAAACTCCACCCGCTTGGACAATGCGGCCTCCAGCGCTTTGTGGGTCTGATGCCGCCCGAACTGGGCGACGGCCGCCAGGTAGTCGCTGCGGGCTTCAGGGTCCCCAGCCACATGACTTTGAAAGCGTGGCCAGACCTGGGCGACGGCCTTGGCGTCGTTTTCCAGCAGCTCGTACGGGCTGGGCAGACCCAGGTCCGCTAGTGCCTGCATGGGCGCACTGCGCACCAGCGCCGCAAACCAGCTGTGGAAGGTGCGGATCTGCACTGGCCGCCCACCCAGCAACAGTGTGTGATGCAACTGACGCATGCGCTGTAACTGATCCGCAGTGGGTTCCTGCGTCAAACCCCGGTGCAACAGCTCCTGGCGCAACTGGGTATCGCTTTGACCAGCAAATTGCAGCAGCCACTGCTGCAAGCGCTGGCGCATTTCGCCTGCAGCCTTCTTGGTAAAAGTGATCGCCAGAATTTCGTGCGGCGCACTGCCATCCAGTAGCGCACGCAGCATGCGCGACACCAGCATCCAGGTCTTGCCGGCACCGGCACACGCCTCCACGGCAACGTTGCGGCGCGGGTCGCAGGCAATGGCGTAGAAACGGGAGCGATCGACGGTGATGCCATTGTGTTCAAACGCAGCTTGGCTGTTCATGTCCAGAAGTCCTTGCGGCACAGGCCACGTGCCTGGCAGAAATCACACGCGGTGCCATCACCCAATGCTTGCATGGGTGCGCCATGCGCGATGCGCTCCATGTCGTGTAGCACACCAGCAATCAGTGCATCACGCGCCTCAACGATGTCACTCTGCGTGTAAGTCTTCGTACCTTCGCGCTCCCCCACATTGACGTATGCACCCTGCAAGGTGTCGTTTGGCAAGAGTGCCGCATAGAAAGCAATCTGCGTGTCTTCGAGCGGCTCCTTGATGCGGCTCGCGGTCTTGGCTGCGTTCTCGGTTTTGTAGTCCAACACCAGCACTTCGCCGCCTGGCAAAGTGTCAGTGCGATCAACGCGACCCACCAGCTTGACCGGACCCACACCCTGGGAATGTGCGGTTTCCGCTGAGGCAAACGCTGCGCCATGGGCTTGGTGCTGTACCAGCCAGCGCAGATAGCCCTCGCGCACGGCGGGCCATGCCGCCGCAAATGGCAAGAACTCACCATCGGCCAGCCCCATCGACTGCGTGGTTGCCAGGCTGGCATCGTCCAACAGTGAGCGCTTGGCGCCATCGCTGGGTTGATTGCAATGTGCAAGCGCTTCATGGAACCGCTTGAGCACATCATGCAGCCACAGGCCAAAATCGCGCTTATCGACCATGGCATCGAGCTCGTCCACGCTGCGCAAACCCAACTGGCGCATGGCAAAGAACCGGTAAGGGCAGGTGCGCAGATCTTCATAGGCGCTGGCTGACAAAGACTGGACAGGTATCAGCCGACCGTCAGGCTTGGGCCGTTGCACGGGAACTGTAGTGACCGTTCGAGCCTGACGCGGGTCATCCGCTTGCAATGACGCACTTCGTTCCAGTTGAACCCGCTGCACCAGTGCACTGGGCAACAGGATTTCCCCAGAGTCGTCACTGCAACGCCAGAGCACATCACAAACCGGTGTTTGAAGTGCGTGCAACCAGGCAGCACTGGCAACGGCCTGCAAGTCTTCACGGGAAGGCAGTCCGAGAGCGGCACGCTGCTGCACGGTCCAGCCACCCGGTGGTTCGGGCGACGGGTTCAGTCGTACTTCGTCACACCCAGCCAGCACCACAGCCGGAAAGGGACGTGCCAGCATCTGGCTCATGGGCAAAAAAACGACCTGCTCATGCGCCGGATATTCGGGCGAAAAGCTGGCCCCCTCCAGCGCCTGATTGACCCAATGGGTGAACTCCGCCAGGTCCATGCGCTGACCCGACCACAGCGCCTGCTCCAACAGGCTTTCCCAGGCGGGCATGGCAGGTTGCGCCAGGCGCAAGGCTGACAGCACGTCGGTGCCGGGTCCATCCATCTGCAACCCATCCCACATACCACTGGTTTGCAACGCATGGCGCAGCGCAGCCAACCAGGCCGCCAACGTGCGACTGCCCTTGACTGCCGCGCGCACGCCATTGACCTCTGCCAGCAACTGTAGAGCGGCTGGCGACGCTTGCACCGCCAAGCCATGGTCCGCGCGGCCCCAGTCACTGCACTGGTCTTTTCGCAATGCAGTTTCAATCTCCCCCACAGCGCTGCCAAAATTGGGGGCAATCTTGAGCCACGCCAGAACCACGTCGGCAGAGGCGTTCCATACGCAGGCCTTCAATAGCGCCATGATTTGGGCGGCAGCATGGCTAGTGGACAGTTTCCAGCCTGTTTCATCGCGAATCTGAATGTCCGCGCTCTCCAGCATGGAGCGCACCCGTCGGGTTAGCGCCCGGTCGGTGGACACGAAAGCCAGGGGGATGCGCCCAGCCACAACGTGTCGTATGGCACAGGCCGCCGCGCGCTGTGCTTCGTCCTCTGCTTCGACACAGGCGTGCCAGGCGACGGTGCTGCCGCTGTTAGCGCAAAGGGCCTGGACGTCCGGTATCAACGCCAGGCTGGCCAGGCGCTCGCCCCAGGCGCGTTGCAGGGCCGCGAGCAGGGGCTCTGCTGCCAGACCGCGCACCACGACCAGGCAGTCCAGCAAAACCTGGGCCTGCGCACCAAACACGATGTCACTGGCGTAGGCCGACTGTGCCGCCCACTCCACGGCAATCCGGGCCACAGCCGCTTCCGCAGCCAGTGCCGGGTTTTCCAAGCCGATCAACGCAGCCCGTCGCGCCTGTTGGGCCCAATCGACGCGTTCACCTGGATGGCAGGCCGCCGCCAATGGCCCCAACTGGTGTGCTGCCTGCACCAGCAGGCTCGCCAGCGCATTTTGCTTGTCGCCCAGTCCGGCCCCGCGCAACAAGGCGCCGGCCGTCAGACTGTCCAACGCCATATCAAAGGCAATATCGGTCGCCCCCGGGCGAAAATCACCCAGGCTGGTACTCCAGTTCAGCGTGGTCTCAAATTGCGGCGCAAAGCCGTCCGGATAGCACTGGGCCCACAAACGCGCTGCCAGTGGCAGTAGCTGAGCGTAGGGCAGCAGGACCAGCGTGCGGGCCGGATGGGCGTCACGCTGGAGCATCTGCCCGGCAATACGGGCAAGCAATCCCGTAGCAGGATGGGTCCACAGTAAAACGGACGGATGCAAGGCTGATCGGTCTGTCACCCCATCAATTGGCAAATGAATTTTTGCTATGCTGTTCATAGCTGTTGCATACCCGGCAAGAACTTGGTTTCTGTCACAATGGCCGCCACTTTAGATGGTTCGCAAACTCCAAAAGGAAACTCCATGGCCAGCGCCCTGATCAAACACGTAACCGACGCCACTTTTGAAGCGGATGTGCTGAAATCGGCACACCCCATTTTGGTGGACTATTGGGCCGAATGGTGTGGCCCCTGCAAAATGATTGCCCCAATTCTGGACGAAGTGTCGACTGCCTACGAAGGCAAGCTCAGCATCGCCAAGATGAATGTGGACGAGAACCGTGAAATCCCAGCCAAGTTTGGCATTCGTGGCATTCCCACGCTGATGCTGTTCAAGGACGGCCAACTCGCCGCCACCAAGGTGGGCGCCCTGAGCAAGGCCCAGTTGATCGCTTTCATCGACCAACAATTGACGTGAGACTTCGCGGGACAGACCGTGGCGCCACGTAGCTCTGTCCTCAACTGATCAATGGGTGGCCTTGGTCAGGACCCGACAATGTTTTCAGACCGGAACATTTTCCTGTCATAATTCACCCCGTTTACCAGCGACCCACAAGGCCTGGTCCCGCTTCCAGGGCTAAGAACACCGAGGCAATGCGATCAGTTGAGCGACAAGTCTTGCCTCAAGCGCCACTCTCCCCTGAATTTTTTTCATTACTCCGATTTTTCGGTCAACTCCCAAACGGGATCCATTCCATGCATTTAAACGAACTCAAGGCACTGCACGTTTCAGAAGTCCTCAAACAGGCTGAAGAGCTTGAGATCGAAAACACCGGTCGTATGCGCAAGCAAGAACTGATGTTTGCCATCATCAAAAAGCGCGCCCGTACCGGTGAGCAGATCATTGCCGATGGCGTGCTGGAAATTTTGCCCGACGGTTTCGGTTTCTTGCGCAGCCCTGATACCAGCTACACCGCCAGCACCGACGACATCTACATCAGCCCGAGCCAGGTGCGCCGCTTCAACCTGCACACCGGCGACATGATTGAAGGCGAAGTGCGTACACCCAAAGACGGTGAACGCTACTTCGCGCTGAACAAACTGGACCGTGTCAACGGCGGCGGCCCGGAGGAGAACAAGCACAAGGTCATGTTCGAAAATTTGACGCCCCTGTTCCCCAAGGAACAGATGAAGCTGGAGCGTGAGATCAAGGGCGATGAGAACATCACCGGACGCGTCATTGACATCATTGCGCCCATCGGCAAGGGCCAACGTGCCCTGATCGTAGCGCAACCCAAAAGCGGCAAGACCGTGATGATGCAGCACATTGCGCACGCCATCAGCACCAACTATCCCGACAGCTACCTGATGGTGCTGCTGATTGATGAGCGCCCCGAAGAAGTAACCGAAATGCAGCGCACGGTTAAGGGTGAGGTGATTGCGTCCACATTCGATGAGCCTGCCGCGCGCCACGTGCATGTGGCTGAAATGGTGATTGAGCGCGCCAAACGTCTGGTCGAACTGAAAAAAGACGTGGTGATTCTGCTGGACTCCATCACCCGCCTGGCGCGTGCCTATAACAACGTGGTGCCCTCTTCCGGCAAGGTGTTGACCGGCGGTGTGGACTCGAACGCCCTGCAGCGCCCCAAGCGTTTCCTGGGTGCCGCACGCAATGTGGAAGAAGGTGGCTCGCTCACCATCATTGCCACAGCACTGGTTGACACCGGTAGCCGCATGGACGAAGTGATTTTTGAGGAATTTAAAGGCACCGGTAACAGCGAAATCCACCTGGACCGCCGCCTGTACGAAAAGCGTGTGTTTCCCTCGATTCAGCTCAACCGCAGCGGTACACGCCGTGAAGAGCTTTTGCTACAGCCCGAAATCCTGCAAAAAACCCGCATCCTGCGCCAATTCCTCTACAACATGGACGAAGTGGAAGCGATGGAAATGGTGCTCAAGCAAATGCGCGCCACCAAAACGAACAGCGAGTTCTTTGACATGATGCGCCGGGGCGGCTAGAAGGCTATAATCGACGGTTTACGCGAAAAGTACGCTGGATTGGCCGGCGCGGCTATTGCTACTGATGGAGAAAAGTATGAAAGAAGGCATTCACCCCAATTACCGTGAAGTGTGCTTTATGGACATGTCCAACAACTTCAAGTTTGTGACACGTTCTTGCGCCAACACCAAAGAAATGATCGATATGGAAGACGGTCGCAAACTGCCGCTTTACAAGCTCGATACCACTAGCGAATCGCATCCTTTTTACACTGGTACACAAAAGTCCGTGGACAACATGGGTGGCCGTGTGGAGCGCTTCCGCAACCGCTTCGGAAAAGGCAAAGCCTCAGCAGCGCCTGCAGCAGCCGAATAAACCACATTCAGGTTTTGGCCTGAACCATCAAAAAAAGCAGCCCGGTTTTCCGCGCTGCTTTTTTCATTGCCCCAGACCCAGTGAATATTCCAACCCCTGCCATCGTCACGCAAGCCGGTGCCAGACGCTTTCCGCGCTGGGCACTGCTGATGCTGTGCTGCGCTTACGTTCTGAGTGGGTTTATTGGCCGCGATGGATGGAAAAGTGCCGACATGGCGGCACTGGGCTACATGGCAGAACTGGCCCAAGGTAGCTCCAACTGGTGGAGCCCCACGCTCATGGGAGTACCGACAGACAACCCGGCAGTGTTGCCCTATTGGCTGGGCGCTTGGGCCATTCAATTGGCTCCCGCATGGGTCGACGCTGACTTCATGGTGCGTATCCCGTTCGGTCTCCTGCTGGCAGTTGCCATGTTCACGACCTGGTACGGAACATACTATCTGGCGCGCAATCCAATGGCACAACCGGTAGCCTTTGCCTTTGGTGGCGAAGCACTACCCGCAGACTATGCCCGAGCCATGGCCGATGGCGGATTGCTGGCGTTCATTGCCTGCCTGGGCCTGGCACAGCTGTCGCACGAGACCACGCCGGCCCTGTCGCAGCTTGGATTCGCATCCCTGTTTTTTTATGCCATGGCTGCTCTCCCCTATCGGAAAACAGGGCCGACGGTAGCAGTCGCTGCGGGCTTGATTGGCCTGTCCCTGTCAGGTGCACCCACGGTGGCGCTCCTGTTAGGCTCGGGTAGTGCGTTGCTGCACTACCTTGATAGGGTTCAAATGGACCAGGACGCGGCAACAGCTCGCAGAATCGCCTGGGAAAGTGCAGCCATTGCCATTGCAAGCCTGTTGGCATTGGCTCTGGCCGTGTCGCTGAACTTACCGCGCTGGAAAATCGAACTACCGGGTGCCGCCTGGACCGAGTGGAGTGGCTATATCCAACTTTTAATTTGGTTTACCTGGCCTGCCTGGCCCCTGGCGCTGTGGACTCTTTGGCGCTGGCGCCATCAGTTGCTCAATCGACGAATCAGCCGTCACGTCGCATTGCCAGCCTGGTTTGTCGCAGTCTGCTTGATGTCAACAATAACAACAGGTTCTTCAGACCGAAGCTTGCTATTGGCATTGCCAGCCATGGCGACCCTCGCTGCATTTGCATTACCAACGCTCAAGCGTCAAGTCGCTGCACTGATTGATTGGTTCACCCTGCTCTTTTTTTCGGGCTGTGCTTTCATTATCTGGGTTGTATGGATTGCCATGCAAACTGGCGTTCCGGCACAACCGGCAGCCAACGTGGCACGCCTGGCGCCGGGATTTGAAGCCAGCTTTTCACTCTTTACATTTGCAGTTGCCAGCTTTGCCACGCTTGCGTGGGGATGGCTGGTGAAATGGCGGGTCGGACGCCACCAGGTCGCCATCTGGAAAAGTCTGGTATTGCCAGCGGGTGGTGCTGCACTGAGCTGGCTGTTACTGATGACACTGTGGATGCCATTACTCAACTATGCACAGAGCTACACCGCATTGGTCCAACGCGCTACCACGCAAATGAACGCGCCCGTCTGCGTGGAGACTCTGGGTCTCGGGCAAGGGCAAATCGCTGCGTTCCAGTTCTATGGCAAGGTACAGCTTAAGGCTATGCAAGCAAAGCCTAGTTGCCCCTGGTTACTGGTTGAACCTCAATTTGATCTATCAGCACCCGCTGGCGTGGATCTGACTGTCTGGAGCTTGCAGGATGTCATTCAACACTCTGCCAATGCTGGAGAATCGGTGTTGCTCTTCAAACAAAACTGACTTTTGGCGTAAGCGCCAATCCTGGCAAAGCCTGACGAACCCGGTGCGCCGGAAACCCAATAGAAAATACCGAGCCTTTTCCCGGCACACTTTCAATAGTAAGTTCTGCACCGTGCCGCTGGGATACATGCTTGACAATGGCCAGACCGAGCCCTGTTCCACCGGTATCACGAGACCGGCTACGGTCCACACGGTAAAAGCGCTCTGTCAAGCGTGGAATGTGTTCAATCGCAATGCCAGGGCCTTGATCCCGAACCTGAAACACCGCATTGCCCTCGGATTGCAAGCTGAATTCCACCTCAATTCGGCGACCCACCGGGGTGTAACGAATCGCATTGCTGATCAAATTGAACAAGGCACTGTGCAGTTCGGTCGAAGAACCTGAGATTTCGCATCCTGTCACGCGTTCAAACACCAGATCATGCGGCTGCACAGACAAAACTCGAGAAAGGTCTTGGGCGTCTTGCTCACACTGCCGCATTAGCAGGTCAACCGAGACCCAATCATGCACGGAGGGCAATGGACTGCCCTCCAGTCGAGACAGTGTCAACAAGTCACTGACCAGCGTTTGCATACGCTGTGCCTGTTGCGACATCAAACCCAAATAGCGTTGACGCTCCTGTTCATTCAGTGACAGGGTTTGCAAGGTTTCTACAAAACCGGCGAGCACCGTCAACGGTGTGCGTATTTCGTGAGAGACATTGGCGACAAAGTCCCTTCGCATGGCCTCGGCCTGTTCGACCGCCGTGATGTCACGCGACAATAACAAAACACGCCCCTCGCCATAGGGATGCATGTGAACCGACAGCTTCACCGGCTTTGAGGCATTGCTTTCACGACCCGGCATGGTGGTGTCATGCATGAAATTCCTGGCAGCAAGGTACGCAGTAAAGCGCGGGTCGCGCACCAGATTGCCAATATGCTGCAGCATGTCGCGTCGCGCATCAAATCCGAAATGTCCGGCCGCTGTCTGATTGAACCATTCGATGCGCGCGTCCGAATCAAGCAGCACTACTCCGTTGGGTGAAGCCTGCAAGGCAGCAAGAAAGTCTTCCAGCCGATTGCCACTCTCTACCGCAAGTCGATTGCTCGCACGCAGCATGCGGCGCACTCTGTCGTATGCCTCCCCCCACAAACCGTTTCCCAAAGACATATCGGCGCTGGCCCCCAGCCGCAACCAGCGCAGTAAGCGAAGTCCACGCATACAGTCCATCGCGAACCATGCAAAGCCACCGGCTAGGGCGAATGACAGCGTGAAAACCCACTCTTCCCCTTCCTTGGCCACAAACCAACCCAGGCCAGCAGTACAAGCCTGACACAACACAAGGGTTATGAGCCGCCAAAGCATCAGATTGAACTGGACTCTCTACGAGCTGGCTTTCTCTGCCATTGCGCTCACTGCAGCGGGTGCCGGAGTGACTGTCAAACGGTAGCCAGCACCGCGCACCGTCTCAACCATGGACCCAGCCTGAGCCAGCGCTTCGCGCAAGCGCTTTACGTGAACGTCTACCGTACGCTCTTCAATATATACATGGTCGCCCCACACTTTGTCCAGCAACTGCGCGCGGCTATGAACCCGTTCTGCGTGGCCCATAAAATAATGCAACAACTTGAACTCGGTAGGACCGAGCTTCAACGGACGTTCTTCGAACGACACGCGGTGGGTCGTGGGGTCCAGCACCAAAGCGCCTATCGTCAACACCTCGCCGGCCTGCTCAGGAGTACGGCGGCGCAACACAGCCCGAATACGCGCCAGCAGTTCCTTGGTTGAAAACGGCTTGGCAATGTAATCGTCTGCCCCGGCGTCCAAGCCAGCAACGCGGTCCGCTTCATCACCACGGGCAGTCAACATAATCAGTGGAACCGACTGGGTTCTCGGGTCCGCACGCCAGCGCTTGGCCAAGGTCAGTCCGCTTTCGCCGGGCAACATCCAGTCCAGCAGAATCAAATCCGGCAAGCCAGCATCCAGATCACGTTGCGCTGTGGCACTGTCCATTGCCCAAATGGGTCTGAAACCGTTGTGCCTCAAATTGACCGCAATGAGTTCCGCTATAGCTGACTCATCCTCGACCACTAGCACGGAAGGCATGGTTCTCATTTGACGACCGACTCGATTCTTTCCATACTGGTGTGGCGCACATCTTCGCCCTTGACCACATAAATAATAAACTCGGCAATATTTTTTGCGTGATCACCAATGCGCTCAATGGCTTTAGCCAGAAACAGCAGGTCCAAACTTGGGGAGATCATGCGTGGATCTTCCATCATGTAGGTGATTAGCTTGCGAACAAATCCATCAAACTCGGCATCGATCAGGTCGTCCTCTTTCAGAATGGCAACTGCCGCAGTAATGTCCAATCGTGCGAAGGCATCCAGGGCTTTGTTGAGCAAACCGGATGCCAAATCAGCAGCAATACGCAACTCCAATGAGGGCAGTGAACGTGGTGACCCGCTTTGAATGATGGAGCGCACCATGCGGGCAATTTTCTCCGCCTCGTCTCCGACCCGCTCCAGGTTGGCCGTGGTTTTGGAAATGGCTATCAAAAGCCGCAGATCGCGGGCAGTTGGCTGGCGCCGGGCAATGATGGAAGAAAGATCCCGGTCGATTTCTATCTCCATCGCGTTGACCCGCGCTTCATTCGCCGACACCTCATCAGCAACCTCTACGCTGAACTGCGACAACGCATAAATAGCCCGACGAATCTGCGACTCGACCAATCCGCCGAGCTCCATTACTTGCGAGGAGACCGAAGTCAACTCACTGTCGAACTGTGTTGATAAGTGTTTGTCTACCATATTTTCTTTCTATCCGAAACGGCCAGTGATGTAATCTTCAGTTTCCTTGCGTGTGGGCTTGAAAAACATCTGCTCCGTTGAGCCAAACTCCACCAGGTCGCCAAGGTACATATAGGCCGTGTAATCGCTGCAACGGGCGGCCTGCTGCATATTGTGGGTGACGATGACAACGGTGTAATCGTTCTTGAGTTCCACAATCAACTCCTCCACCTTTGCAGTCGAGATGGGATCCAGTGCAGAGCAGGGCTCATCCAGCAGCAACACTTCGGGCTTGATCGCAATACCACGGGCGATGCAAAGACGCTGTTGCTGTCCGCCAGACAGGCTGGAGCCGTTCTGCTGCAACTTGTCCTTGACTTCGGTCCACAAGGCAGACTTTCGCAGTGCCCATTCGACGCGCTCTTCCATGTCGGTGGCGCTGAGCGATTCAAACAACTTCACGCCAAAAGCGATGTTGTCAAAAATAGACATGGGAAACGGAGTGGGCTTCTGGAACACCATACCCACTTTGGCACGCAGCAATGCGACATCCTCCTTGCTCTTCAACAGGTTTTCACCGTCGAGCATGATCTCACCCTCTGCCCGCTGCTCTGGATACAGCTCAAACATTCGGTTAAAGACCCGAAGCAGGGTGGACTTGCCACAGCCCGATGGACCAATGAAGGCAGTTACCTTGTTTTCAGGAATCTCAAGATTGATCCCCTTGAGCGCATGGAACTTGCCATAGTAAAAATTCAGATCCTTGACAGCGATCTTGGTTTGCTCGGGAGCCGTAGAAGTGTTCAGCATGAAATATTACCCAAAATAGTGACTGCAATGAAAAAAATCAAATCTTGTTGCGAGTCAGCACACGCGCCAAAATATTCAAACCCAGCACCGCAGCAGTAATGATGAAGACACCAGCCCATGCCAGTTTCTGCCAGTTTTCATAGGGACTCATTGCAAACTTGAAAATCGTTACCGGCAGGCTGGCCATGGGCTCGCTCAGACTGCTGGTCCAGAACTGATTGCTCAGCGCGGTGAACAGCAAAGGAGCCGTCTCACCCGCAATACGGGCAACAGCAAGCAATACCCCAGTGATGACGCCGGTTCTGGCTGCCTTGAGCGTGATACTCAAAATGACCTTCCACTTGGGAGCACCCAGCGCATAGGCGGCTTCACGCAAACCAGGTGGAACCAATTGCAGCATGTTCTCAGTTGTCCGAATCACCACTGGAATGACTAGCAGTGACAACGCAATGACACCTGCGTAGCCTGAGAATGACTTGAACCGCGAGACCACCACCGCATACACAAACAGGCCAATGACGATGGAAGGCGCAGACAACAGTATGTCGTTAACAAAACGGGTGACAGATGCAAGCCAGCTCTTGGTATCGAACTCTGCCAAATAAATGCCCGCCATCACGCCAATGGGCGTGCCCAATCCCGTCGCCAGCATCACCATCACAAACGATCCATAGATCGCGTTGGCCAGACCGCCTTCGTCGTTTGGCGGCGGTGTCATCTGGGTAAAAGTAGCAACCGAGAGTCCGCCAATGCCCAGCAAAATCGTTTCCCACAGGATCCAGAACAGCCAAAACAACCCAAAAGACATCGCAGCCAAGGCCATGCCTGTGGCCAATTGATTGACGCGCTTGCGTGATGCGAACTTGGCGGCACGCAGTTCGTAGGCGGTAGCACTCATGTTTTGGCTCCCTCGTTTTTGCGCAATTGTGCCAGCAGCAGTTTGGAAAGAGACAAGATCACAAACGTGATGAAGAACAGAACCAGGCCCAAGTACATCAACGAAGCCTGGTGAAGCCCTTCGCCCGCTTCAGCGAATTCATTGGCCAAAGCGGAAGTGATACTGTTGGCTGCCTGAAAGAGGCTCAATGAATCGAGTTGGTTGAAATTGCCAATTACGAAGGTCACTGCCATGGTTTCGCCAATGGCCCGCCCTAAACCCAACATAATGCCGCCGATGACACCGGATTTGGTATAGGGCAAAACCACCTTGGTAACAACTTCCCAAGTGGTGGCTCCCAATCCATACGCTGATTCCTTCAGCAAGGGTGGAGTCACTTCAAACACGTCGCGCATCACCGCTGCAATGAATGGAATGATCATGATTGCCAAAATGATCCCGGCCGACAAGATGCCAATGCCTACCGGCGGACCAGACACAAATGCCCCCAGGTAGGGAACACCTGCAAACGCGGCCTGCAGCGGCTGCTGCACGTACGTTGCCAGCACCGGCCCAAAAACCAGCAGACCCCACATGCCATAGACGATGGAAGGCACTGCAGCCAGCAATTCAATGGCGGTGCCCAGCGGCCGCTTGAGCCACGCCGGTGACAGTTCAGTCAAAAACAAAGCGATCCCAAAACTCACTGGAACCGCAATCAGCAGGGCAATGAAAGAAGTTGCCAGTGTTCCGTAAATCATCACAAGACCGCCAAACTCTTCTTTGACGGGATCCCATGTCGTGCTGGTCAAGAAGCCAAACCCATACTTGTCAATGGCCGGCCAGGCGCTGATGGTCAGTGAGGCCAGGATTGCAACCAGCATTCCCAGAGTGATGAGCGCCGCGCCTTTGGCCATCCAGCCAAAAATGCGGTCAGCCAGAGGGCCCGAGCGGGCCTTTTTGACAGGAGGAGGTTGGATCATTGCGCGAACCGACTGAGTTGCAGGTGGTTTGGACGAAAAGTCGCCATTAGCCAGTGTAGATGACATGTTTGACTTTCCGTACAAACCCGAGTTGATTGCGAAGCAGCCTACTTGAACGCTATCGGCTTGCCAGAACCGTCCTTGATTTCACCCCAGGACTTTTGAATGGTGACAATCACTGGCGCTGGCATGGGAACGTAGTCCAGGTCAGACGCAGACTTGCCACCATTGGTAAACGCCCAGTTAAAGAACTTCAACACCTCAGTTGCATTGGCAGGCTTATCCTGCTTGATGTGCATCAAGATGAAAGTGGCAGTAGAAATGGGCCAGGTGCCTTTGCCAGGCTGATCGGTAATCAACTGATAAAACGATTTATTCCAGTCTGCACCGGCAGCAGCAGCCTTGAATGCGTCATCATCGGGCGCCACGAATTGACCATCTTTGTTTTTCAACAAGGTGTAGGTCATTTTGTTTTGCTTCACGTAAGAGTACTCTACGTAACCAATGGAGTTGGGCAGGCGAGCCACAAATGCGGCAACACCTTCATTGCCCTTGCCACCGGCGCCCACTGGCCAATTCACGGCAGTGCCCTCGCCCACTTTGGCTTTCCACTCGGGATGCACGCGGCTAAGGTAGTTGGTGAAGTTGAACGTAGTGCCGGAGCCGTCTGCGCGGCGAACCGGGGCAATGGCGGCATCAGGCAATGCCAATCCTGGGTTCAGAGCCTTGAGCGCCGCATCATTCCAACGTGTGATTTTGCCAAGGTAAATGTCGCCCAAGGTTTGGCTGTCGAGCTTCATTTGTCCAGGCGCAATACCCTTGACGTTAATGACAGGCACCGTGCCACCGATAACCGCAGGAAACTGCACTTGACCCTTGGACTTCAACACCTCATCGGTCTGGGGCATGTCGGAAGCACCAAAGTCTACGGTTTTGGAGTCGATTTGCTTAATACCGCCACCCGAGCCAATCGACTGGTAGTTCACTTTCACGCCAGTTGCTTTGTTGTATTCAGAAGCCCACTTCGAATAAATGGGCGCAGGAAACGACGCACCGGCACCGGTAATTTCCTGGGCACCTGCAACGCCAGCAAAACCCAACGTAGAAGCCGCAGCCAATGAAAGAAGCGGAAATTTGGAAGCAATTCGCATGGGTAACCTTTATTCGGGTGGTTGAGGAATACGAGGACTTTAAGAAATTAATATGACAAGTTTGTGACAAAACCGAAGTATTTCAATCGGGGAAGATCCCATGTACCCGAACAACCCAAGGCACAAAACCTGCGCCATCAACCCTTCATGAAGTTGTCATATTCTTGTCACAGGATGTTCTTACGCTTCATTCTTTTCAACCAACCCGACGGAACACACCATGTCACATCTCCATGTTTCTACACTCTCCCGCCGCACTGCCCTAGTGGCTGGCCTCGCACTGGCGCTGGCCGGCTGTGCAACACCCTCCGGACCGGTCAATCTGGCAGACAGCATTGCCGCCAATCCGGCGTTGAGCACGTTGAGCGCCCTGGTTGTGAAAGCCGGGCTCACCGACACACTGAAGACGGGTGGTCCATTTACCGTATTTGCACCTACCAACGATGCGTTCAAGGCCGTTTCCGCTGCCACTATGGCTGATTTGTCCCAGCATCCGGAAAAGCTGAAAGCAGTATTGACCTACCACGTCATTCCCGGCACAACCATGGCCGCTGACGTGAAAAACAGCAATGCCAAAACCGTCAACGGTGCCAATGTGGCATTGGCAAAGGCTGGTGATTTTGTGACGATCGAAAGCGGTATGGTCGTGACTCCCAATCTGGTGGCGACGAATGGTGTGATCCACACCGTCGACACGGTGCTGATGCCTCCCAAGAAATAATTCGCGGTGTGTGGTTGAAGCCCCCTGGCGGGGGCTTTGGACCCAGTATTTATAGTAAAAAGTGCCACTAGACCACGTCATCATTGCGCTACCAGCTATAACTTTTATAGCATCTTCTTGACCTTGCTCAGCAAGCGTCTCTACTGGCCAAGGACCCCAATCATGACCCACGCACACAATCCCGGTCGGCGACGATCGATTGCCACACTGATCGGGCTTACCGCAGCAAGCGCGTTGCCTGCGTGGGCACAGTCTTCCAAAAGTGCTGCGGGTGCACGCGCCGTAACGGTCGCGCAGGTTGTCGATATGTCCACCAGCCAGATTGATGTCTCCAAAGACTTTCTGGTCGGCGCACGCACTGCCTGGCAGGAAATAAACACAAAAGGCGGGGTGTCAGGGACACCCATCAGGCATTTGGTTCTCGAAGTAGACGGCAGCGCAGCCAGTCTGCGCACCGCCATTGACACTGTCAAAGTCGAACCCCACTGTATTGCTCTGTTTGGCACTGCCGGTGACCGGGCAGCGTCCCAGTTGACGGCCCTGCTGCGCCGCGAAATCCCGGACTTGCCCCATGCCGCACCCTGGCTGCAAAGCCTGGATGCCATTGCTTCGTCAAACACCTTCCCCATTTTTGCGTCGCGCCAGGAGCAAATTGCCCATGCCATCAAATCGCTGTCGGTCATGGGAATCACCAACGTTGGAGCCGTTTACGGGTCAACCGCCGAATACGCGGCCTACCGTGGCGATCTGGAACAAATTGCCCGGACGCTGAAACTCGCCATTGTTCCCTACCACACCACAGGTGATTTGCGTGATTTGGCCCAAACACTCACACCTGAAAGCCCACGCGTTCTGCTGTTTGTCGGCGGTACACCAGAAATGGCTCGCTTTGCTCAAGGAGTAGAAAAGCAAGCCGCTCAGCGCTATTTGATTGCCATGTCCGATGTGAATCTGCAAAGCATCCAGCAATTGGGTGCATCACGCTTCACGCCCATGATTGCAACCCAGGTTGTCCCGATGGTCAACTCGAACCTGCCGATCGTGCGAGCCTACCGCAGCGCCCTGGGGCGTCTGTTCGACGAGCCGCCAACACCCCATAGCCTGGCTGGCTACCTATCTGCGCGATATACCTTTGAAGTTCTGCAGGGCATTGACGGCTCACTGACCCGCAGTGCGGCACTCCAGGCATTCACGCGTCGTAACCCGGTCGACCTGGGCGGCTTTCGCATCGCTCCTGACGCCAAAGGCCAGGGAACAGCCTTTGTGACCCAAAGCATGGTGGCGGCCGATGGTCGCTTGGTCGGGTGAGCCAGAAACCATCGACCCGGCGCACGGCGAACGGCCGGTGCTATGCTCAGACGATATCTCCATTACCTAGAAAAAAAGAACCAATACCCATGGGAACTCGCCTGGCCGCTGTGGACTTGGGATCCAACAGCTTTCGTCTGGAAATTGGACGCATTGAACACGGTGCCTTTCAACGCACTGAATACCTGAAAGAAACCGTACGCCAGGGTGGTGGTCTCGATGAAGACCGCAACCTGACGACCGCCGCCATGCAAAATGGCTGGGACTGTCTGGCCCGTTTTGGCGAGCGATTGGCCGGGTTCCAGCCCCGCGAAGTGCGGGCTGTAGCTACGCAAACTCTCCGTGAAGCCCGCAACCGCGACGTATTCCTGCAACGCGCCAATGCGATTTTGGGTTTTCCCATCAGCGTCATCTCGGGGCGCGAAGAAGCGCGACTCATCTACCAGGGTGTGGCACAGATGCTGCCGAGGTCCGATGAGCGCCGCATTGTGATTGACATTGGCGGGCGCTCTACTGAACTCATATTGGGTCAGGGGCCAACTCCGGTTGTGATGGAATCGTTTCGGGTGGGAAGTATTGCCTGGTCCAATCGCTACTTCCCGGACGGGCAATTCACGAAAAAGTCTTTCGCCATTGCGGAAATTGCGGCCAAAGCCGTGATGGATGAGGCACTTGACGCCTACCACCCCAGTCTATGGGACGCGGCCTACGGCTCTGCTGGAACGGTCAGTGCCATCGCTGACGTGCTGGTTGCCTGCGGGTGGCCAGCCGGAAGCCTCACCCAAGACGGACTGGACTGGCTGATGGACAAATTGATCTCCGCGCAAAGCGTTGATCGATTGAAATTGCCCGGGATGCGCGAAGACCGCAAGGCCATCATTGGTGGAGGCGTCAGCATCGTGCGCGCCCTTTTCAGTCTGCTGGGAATTGCCACTTTGCACCAGGCTGCAGGTGGACTGCGCCATGGCCTGATCTGTGACCTGCTGGGCTCGGGCAGCAATGACGATGACTTGAGGACCAAGACGGTAGAGCGCCTGGCGAGCAAGTTTGGAGTGGATGCCACCCACGGCGAACGGGTGGGCAAGGTCGCGACCCAGTTATTTGACCAACTGATGGCATCAACGGGCAATGCAACGACTGCGCAGGGCACCCGCCATTTGCGCAAATTGAATTGGGCTGCCCAGCTGCATGAAATTGGAAGCCATATTTCACACAGCGACTACCACAAACACGGTGCCTACATCCTGGACAATGCAGACGCCATGGGCTTTTCACTGTCGGAGATGCACCGTTTGAGCCTCTTGGTCTTGGGGCACCGGGGCAAACTGCGCAAAGTTGAGCCAGCGCTGGAAGAAGGCGATCTGGTACCACAACTGATCGCGCTGCGGCTGGCGGTTATTCTGAGCCATGCCCGTCGCGACCCGGACTTGACCGGGCTGACCCTGACCCGCACGGACGCTACAGGGCGCAGTATGCAACTGCGCTGCCGTGCAGGCTGGGCTGAGGCCTTTCCGCAGTCTGCTTACCTGTTGCGCGAAGAAGTGCAGGCTTGGCAAAAAACGGCCTGGTCGCTGGAAGTGGTGGGCTGCTAGCCTGTTCGCAGGCAGGTAGCTGGCTGGCAAACGCAGTCAGGGGCTGCGTACAAGAAGCCCGGCACCTGAGCGCTTGGCATCGTGCTTGGCCAGCGCAGCCAAGTTAGCCACCTCTTCCGCCCGCGAGAAGCGACTTCCCTCAATCACCGCCGCGCCAATGGACACCGTAGTGCAAGGGAAAAAACGCAGCACTCCCTGGCGGTCTTCTGCTTCAATGCCGCCCGCACTTCGCGCCGCCGCATCAAAGAGCTCAAGCGCCTGTGCATTGAATTCCTGCACCAGTTGCTCACTGCGGGTCCGCCAGTCAAGACTTTGAAACAGCAGGATGAAGTCGTCCCCACCGACATGCCCCAAAAAATCACACTGTGAATCGCACTTGGTTACTGCAAGCCGCGCCAGCAGGCGGATCATTTCGTCACCCCGCCAATAGCCGTAGTAATCGTTAAAGGGTTTGAAGTTGTTGAGGTCTGCGTAGCAGGCCACAAAGCGTACCTTCTTCTGGATCAACCGATCCATGTGCTGGCTTATCGGGATGTTGCCCGGCAGAAATGTCAGAGGATTGGCATGGCGGGCCGCTTCAATTCGGGTCTCGGTCACCGATCGGACCAACTGCTCGCCCGTGCCCAGTCCGACGTAGCGACCATTGTCCGTCACGATAAAACCATCGGCGAGATAGCGCTGGTCTTCCGACGTCAAAATTCCAATCAGTTGATCCACACTGTGTTCGCGCTCGATCAGTCTGGGCCTGAAGTTGGCGTGCACTGCGCATGGCTTGCGTCCCCACACTTCGCGGTAATAGAGCTTGCTGTACTCATTCATGAACTGCGCACGGTTGATCAAGGCCACTGGCTGTCCTTGATCCAGCACGGCAATCGCATGCAAATCGGGCCACTTTGCGAAACAGGCCGCCAAGTCATCGTTGGTGGTTTCTGCGGTAACAGTCGGCGCCCGGACCAAGGCAATGTTTCGCAGTTGCCCGTTGGGTGCGGCCCTGACCAACTCGGGAAAAACAACAATTTGGCGCTCTGCCAGCACCCGCTTGGCATCAACCGGCACATAACGCAGGGGTGCGGTGTTGGGGTGCCCTAAAAAATAGCCCTGCCCGTAGGCAATCCCGAGATCGCGCAGCACACGCAAATCATCCGGGTTTTCGATTCCCTCGGCGACCAGTGAGGTTCCAAAAATATCGGCAATTTGCAGCAATGCCTGAATCGTCTTCACTTTGTCGCCATTCTGGCTGATATCGCGCGTGAAGTACTTGTCGATCTTGACGACCTCAGGCTTCAGTTGTGACCACAGCCGCAAACTTGACCGTCCGTCACCAAAATCATCCAGCGCCAGTGAAATACCTGCCGCCCGGACTTTTGCAACCACTTCGGCAAGCTCATCCATGTCTTCGACCCGCTCATGTTCTGTAACTTCCAGAACCAGCATGCGCGACTGGACACCAAAACTGCGGATCTGATTCAGCAAGTCGCCTTGCCCACTTGAATGCACCAGCTGCGTCAAAACTGCGGCGCTCATGTTGATGAACAGTCTCCCGGGTACCTCCATCTGCCCCCATCGGCGCAAAGCCTCAACAACGCAGGCGTATTCGAACTCGAAACCGAGGCACTCAAGCGACGCAGCACGCAACAACGCGTCGGGCGTGTGCATCACTGTCCCCTTGGGCCCGCGAATCAGTGCTTCATGCGCATAGATGCTAGCGTCCCTGAGGCTGACGATGGGCTGAAACACCGGGTAAAGGCTTCCCTGCTGTAACACTCTCTCCAATGGCCCCTGCCCGGCTATGGTGTTGACGCTGACGATACGCAATGGGCCTGTATCCGCCATACGGATGCCGGTGTCACCCGACGGTTCAGACAGGCAATCCGGATTTCGGTAGGACATAGGCGAGACAGTCGAGTGTTCTTAAAAATCCAATCTAGCACCCAAGAATTGCGTTTTTGTGACAAATAAAAGTCATCGCATTGACATACAGACCTGCCACGATGAGCACAGAAAAAGAATCACTGCAACCAGCCCTGTGTGTGCTCTTACCTCTTTGCAAGGAATGAATGATGGCTATCCTGGCGCGCTTACGTATTCGATCGCGGCTTCTCTTGCTATTGGTGTTCTCAGTGCTTGCACTGATCGTTTTAGGTGCATTTTCCGCCTACACCATCCAGGCGGAAGCGACCCGTGCAACCTCCTTCATTGACGGCGAATTTGAGTCCGTCCGCGCACTGAGTGATGTGCGTGCTGCGGTCGGCAGTGCGCGCCGCTTCGAAAAAGACATCTTCCTGAACATGGGTGACGAGAAAGAAACAGAGCGATTCACCGCCCTTTGGAACACCGAAATATCCAATATCACGCAGTCCATTGCACGCAGTCAGTCACTGGCCCAACCCGCCGAGTTGGTTGCATTGGGTCACATGCTCAAGGGCACCTCCAGCTATGCCACAGGATTCAAAGACTTGCTGGGAAAACTGGCACGCGGTGAGCTCCACGACCCCTGGGCAGCCAATGCTGCCATGGCGCCGCTCCAGGACGATATCCGCCGTATAGACCAGTCGGTTGACGAGCTTTCCAAAGCGCTGGCCACACGCGCCAGCACGCGACGCATCGAGTTGGCCGTCACCGCAGGCAAGGCACCGTGGTTGGTGGTAGCGGCAACCGTGATCTCGGCGGTACTGGCCTCTTTGCTGGTGCTGGCCATTGTTCGGTCCATTTTGGCACCGATACGGGACCTACAGGAGACAGCCGACGCATGGGGACAAGGCGATTTAAGCCAGGGGGTTGACCTGGGTGGTCAATGCGAAATATCGGAGGCCAAACGCGATTTGGGTCGCATGCACCATTCTTTGACCGGTCTGGTGACCCAGGTGCATGCCGGAGTCAACGTGGTGAGCAACAACACCCACGAAATTGCCACCGCAAACAACCATCTGGCACAGCGAACGGAGCAAGCCGCCATATCTCTGCAAAAAATTGCGGCATCCGTGGATGAACTGACCGCCGCTGCCCAAAATACGGTCAATTTCACCACGCAAGCGGTGAAGTCCGCCAACCACGCGACACAAGTTGCCGGTAGAGGCGGAGCCGCTGTGGCGAATGTGGTCAGCACCATGCATGATATTGACCGCGCTTCGGGTCGCATTGCCGAAATCATTGGCGTGATTGATGGCATCGCCTTTCAAACCAATATCCTGGCGCTCAATGCGGCAGTGGAGGCCGCACGCGCCGGCGACCAGGGACGCGGTTTTGCTGTTGTTGCCAGCGAGGTGCGCAGTCTCGCGGGTCGCAGCGCCGAGGCCGCCCGTGAAATCAAAGGCATCATTGCGGAGTCGGTGGATACCGTCAAGCACGGCTCCCTCCTTGTGGAGGCCGCCGGGCAGACCATGCGTGACATTGCGGCCAGCGTGCAGGAAGTGTCGACCACCATCGAGTCCATACGCCTGATCTCCCATGAGCAATTGGAAGCAGTCGTTCACATCCATGCATCCATCGGCGGACTGGACCAAGCGACGCAGCAAAATGCCGCTATGGTGGAAGAATCCGCAGCAGGGGCCACCAGCCTGGCGCAAGAAACGCAAAATCTGAGGCAAGCGGTAGCTGTGTTCAAAGTCAATCAAGACCCGACAGAAAAATGGTCAAATAGGCCTCTAGCCCTAGTCGGATTTGCGTAAGCAGCTATAACATCTATAGCAATTGCATCGAAAACGCGTTCAACGGACGGCACTGGATCGGGGCGGCCGCGTCTCAAAGTGCTTGAGCGCAACATACGTCAGAGCACCCACCAATGCGGCACCCAGCAGAAAGCCGCCATAGGCCAACGGCCATGCTATGCCTTGCGTCATCATGGAAAACTCGGACATCCCACCCACCCCAGCCAGGATATTGAGGGGCATGAACACGACGCCAAACACCGTCAGTTGATTGATTCGCTTGTTCTGATTGATATTGATAAAGCCGATGGTCGCATCCATCAAAAAATTGATCTTGTCGAACAGAAACGAGGTGTGGCTGTTCAAAGACTCTATGTTCTGCAATATCTGTCTGGCATCATCACCCTGAGCCGTCGCAAGAATCTTGCAACGAACTAAAAAACTGATGGCACGTTGCGTATCCAGAATATTGCTGCGGATTCGACCATTCAGGTCTTCTTCTTCCGCAATGTCACCCAGAATGGCCGCAGCTTCACGGTCACTGATAGCCTCACTCAAAACCTGTCGGCCCACTTTACCCAGCGTGGTGTAAATGTCTTCCAGTGAGTCGGCCGAGTACTCCACATCAGCACCGTACAGGTCAAGCAACAAGTCAATGCAATCCGACGCGTAACCCGGCTGGGTACCAGCACGTCGGCGCTGGAGTCGGAACACCGGCAGGTCTTCATTGCGCAGCGAAAACAAAATTCCCTTATGCACAATAAAGACCACCGGCACGCTGCGGGACTTGCCTTCGCGGTCCAGCAAGAAGTTGGAGTGCAGGTGCACGTCACCACTTTCTTCCACATGGAACCGGGTGCTGACCTCCAGATCCGTGATGTCACCCGGGTCTGGCAGCACCAGTCCGAAATGGGCGCCTATATAGGATCGCTCCGCTTTGGTGGCATTGATCAAGTCGATCCAGACTGGACGAATTTCATCCAGATTTTTCCGGTTGTCGATCGGGATCTGCTGCAATCTGCCTCCACTGAGCTCAAACGCATTCATTTGCGTTGCGTCAAAGGCGGGTTCTCGATTTCCAACCAGTTGCTCGCGGCAACTGTCAGAGACCTCCCATAAAACTTCATTCTGTCGACCCTCTGGCACTTGCTCCCAGAAAACAGTCGCGTCCTGTGGAGGCAGTGCCTCAAGAATTGCGCCCAGTTCTTCAGAGGGCGTTTGTGCTACAAAATTCTGCAGCTCCACCGAGTGCTGGCGGTGCACCAGTGTTTCGACCATGTCGTGGCGCGGCATGGACTGACTGTGCAACACGCCCTCTACCCGTCTTTGCTTCTTCAGCAGTTCGGAAACTTTTTCCATCGACATGGTGGATGCTCCGCTACCCTGAGAAACACGCTGCGATCAAACCAATCCATCCGTTGGACGGTGCGCGGATTTTCGGTTTGGCAGCTCTTTACCACCCCAGGAACGCAGTGCCCTGAGCAACGAACGCTTTTTCACCTGGTGCCCGCCCATTCGCCTCAAAATGTCATCAAGCGTACGAATCGCGTCCGCAATGTATGGCCCTTTGTTCAGCATGACGCATTCTGCCCGCACACCCAAGCCAGCGTCCGATATCTCGGCACGCGACGGCACCCCGGTCTTGGCCAGTGTTTCGAGCACCTGGGTCGCCCAGATCACCGGCATATGCGCCGCCTCAGCACACCAGAGTATTTCTTCCTGAACCTCCGCCATCCGCTCATACCCACACTCCACCGCCAGATCCCCCCGCGCAATCATCACACCCGCACAGCCGCCCGACATCGCAGCCAGCATGAGTTCAGGCAAATTCTCGAAGCCTTTGAGTGTTTCAATCTTCAGGACAATGCCAATATCATTGCGACCCAAACGGTCCAGCTGTTCGCGCAACAGGTAAACATCGTCAGCCTGCTGCACAAATGACAATCCGACCATGTCTGCCTCCTTCGCAACCGCCACAAGGTCTTGCAGATCCTTCTCAGTCAAAGCGGGCAAATCGAGTTCGCTGTCCGGCAAGTTAATGCCCTTGTCGCCAATCAACTTCTCTCCGCCTTCGCGCGCCTGGGTAATCTCGACTTCCAGCCAATCGTCAGTCACACTTCGGATGACACCGCCAATTTTTCCATCGTCAAACCATATGCGCTCGCCAGTGCAAACCTGATCAATAACCTGCTGCAAGGTGCATGCGATATGAGCAGGCTGCTTGCTAAGGGTCTCATCACCATCATCCACAACCGCCGCGTTTCCAAGCCCATCCCGGGTCACACGAATAACATCGCCCATATGCAGATGGATGACTCCCGGTAGGCTTTCGATTTGATCTGCCAACGTGGAACGCCACTTCTTCCCCTCCGCGCCGTGGATCGTCAGCAGGGTCTCTGGCGTGAGGTAAGCAGTCTGCACACTTTCTGCAATGGCACCGCTGCTGTCGCAATGAACAATCAGCAGGTGTCGCTTGGCACCCCGTGCGTCTGAAAAGTCAATTTGTGAACCCGGTACCAGATGTGACAGCCACTTGTCGTCAACGCCTATGCATCCATCCACGTCTGGCATGCCACGAGGGGCACTGTTGGACTGGATGCCCAATCGATAGGGTTTGTACGGACGACCGAAATCGTCACGCTGGGGCCGCATACGCAATACGGGTGGTCGGGGCGCCACTTCGCCGGTACGAATTTTTGGCCCCCCCAGGTCCATGAGAATTTTCACATCACGCTGTACCGATTTGGCCGCATGCCGAACATGGCTAGCCATGTCGGACCACGCAGCAGGTTGGTCGTGGGCGCAGTTGATACGCGCAATGTCCATGCCCGCTTCAACCAACTCACGAACGACGCTGTAGTCAGCAGCCGCATCAGAGGGCAATGTGACCATGATGCGCACAGGTCGCCCATGAGGGCAGGTTCCCAGCAAATCAGTGGCGTGCCCCCCCAGCAAGCGTCGACTGCTCACGCTGCCAGCGGGTTCTTCTTCAGATTTGTCCAGCCATTCCTGACCGGTAAGGCAATGCAATATCCCCAAAACCTTGTCCAAATTCGCCAGCACATGCGACTCAGAACGCCCCAATGATGACAGACCAAGCCATGCCAGTTGGTCCTGCACTGAACGCAGGTCATGAACGCGCAGTGCGAGGTAATGAATCAGATTGCGCGCGCTTTCCCGGTACTTCGGCGACACACGCGCAAGTTCTGCCTGCATGGCAGCCTCCCGGTCGTGCATGGACTGCCGCAGTTTTTGCAGTTCCTCGATCAGCGACAGGCACACCGGCTCGCGTGCAGTAAGCTGGACTGACTTTTGGGCGACGATACGATTGGAACTTGGCGCTTTACTCTTATTCATCGAAAGATGATTGCATAGTCATGCGACCAATTTGTGACATTTCGGTGTCAAACACCACTCAAATATTTCCATCGGTGATTGAAAGAGCGCCCTATTTCGCGGCGCAACGCGGTGAACTCGCAGCGCACGGGTTTGGGCAAATTGGTTGCATAGGCCTCAATTTCTAACTGAAGCTGCATCACATGAGGATGACTACCACCCAGTGCAAGAGCCAATTTCTGATGCAACCGCTTCAAGTTGCCAAGGTGCTTGGACATATATTCTCCGAGAATTGCTCTGATCGAACGCTCCACTCCTCTGAACAGCAATCCAGGGAAGATGCGTCAGTTTATCCGTATTTACCCTAGTGCAACGGAGAGAAATATCACTAAACCTCGGCAGGCAATAGCATGGCAAGACGCTCGCTGATCGAATCAGCGCGGCTTGCACCAGCAACCCGTTCGACTTCATCCAGGATGTCACGACTAACAGCCAACATGGTATCCCTGTCCTTGGCCTCTCGAAGTGCCTGGCGAAACTGAATGGCCAATTCCGGCGCCTTGCGCGCAAAGATCCTTTCTGAAATGTCGAACAAAAACATGCGAGTGGTTGCCAACGACCTCTTGCCCTCAAATGGATCGGAACCCCTTGCGTCGGGCATTAAAGCACCCGTTGCGGCCATCTTTACGATGGTTTTTTCCGAAGGGCTGACAACGCTTTGACGAGACACGGACACCGTCCGGAGTGGTGCAAACGGCTCCACATAGCCTTCTTCAATCAGCTTCGCGCCAATGGAAGTCACATCGCCCCGCAAAGTGGCCTCAATTTCGCGCATCGACTTCTGCCCATCGACCAGCAGCAAAAACATCCGCTCACGCTGACCCAGCGTTCGAACGCCCGTGAGAAACTCCGATCGACCTCTATCTGTTTTTTGAAGCTTCATCAGCATGCAACCCAATAAAACACTATTGAGCCATTGTTCTGTTACGGGACGATGAACAATGGCCTAAACCTTCAACAACCACCGATCAATAATATTTGACTCAGCAAATTGTTCGATATAAACTATATATACCGTTTATTTCAAAGGCATACAATGACAACTGAAAGCAAAACACCTGCAAATCCCGAGACGACAGCGGCCCAGGTATCTGCGAAAGCTCCCGCAAAGGCAGTGGCCAAAGCGGCTCCCAAAGCAATCACCAAGCCTGAAACCAAGGCGGCTGTAGTACCAAAGCCAGTTGCAAAGCCAAAGGTCGCTGCAAAACCCAAGGCAATTGTGAAACCCAAAACGCAGACCACCGCCAAGCCAGCAGCCAAGCCAGTTGCGGCCAAGCCAGTTGCGGCCAAGGCCATCGTGAAGGAAGTAAAAGCGAGAAAGCCAAAAATGGTGCGTGACAGTTTCACCTTTCCAAAGGATGAGTACAGCGTATTGGATGCACTGAAACTTCGCGGTGCAAAACTGGGAAGCCCGGTCAAAAAGACCGAATTGCTTCGTGCTGGAGTCAAGGCTATCGCTGCCATGACCGACGCTGCATTGTTAGCGGCACTGAAAGCCGTACCCAGTCTGAAAACCGGACGACCAGCGAAAAGCTGAGTCGATCTACATCAAGTCAGGTGTCTGAACCGTCACTACAACGGCTTGCCCGGTGGCTTCGCGCTCGCGGTAGCGCAGCCACCACACTGCGCCCTTCTTGACCGCACATTCTGAAGCGCTCAAGCCCAGCAGATTTGAAATAGTCTGGCCCAATGTGGGTTGATGGCCCACTACCAGCACGCAACCTTTGGCGTGCGGCCATTGAACCAATTCAAGCAATTGCTCCGCCGTGCCCATAGGCGAAATTGCAGGATTGAACTTGAACTTACGTCCCAATGCCAGCGCTGTTTGTTCGGACCGCCTTGCCGGGCTAACCCAAATGCGCGTGCTGTCGGGCAATTGACGATCCAACCAGGCAGCCATCCGTGCGGCCTGTTTTTCTCCGCGCGAAGTCAGTGCGCGGGCCATATCGTCACCGTCCGGTGCGCCTTCTACCCCCTCCGCGTGCCGCCACAAGATAAGGTCCATGGCCTGTTCTCCGTTCAGGTTTTCTCGTTGTCCGCATAACGAGCCATGAGGGCGGCCTGAGCGCCGTGCACTGCGGTCTTGCCGTCGCCTTTAAACCGTGTGTAGGTGCCATCTGCACCCAGGTCCCAGGCGTCCACACCATCGTGCAGATAGGCCACCAAACACTCGTCAACCAACCTCCGGAGCTGCACCGGGTCAGTCACCGGCCAGGCCAGCTCGACCCGGCGCACCATGTTGCGGTTCATCCAGTCTGCGCTGGACAGGTAAAGGTCTTCAACCTCCCCTTCACGGAAATAGAAAACCCGTGAGTGCTCCAGAAACCGCCCGATCACTGAGCGCACGCGGATGTTGTCGGTGTACCCCGGCACCTGCGCTGGCAGCATGCAGGCCCCACGCACAATCAGATCGATTTTGACGCCGTTGACACCGGCCCGCATCAGGCTGTGTATCAGTGCCTCGTCCGTCAGCGAATTCATTTTGGCAACGATCCGCGTGTCCTTGCCGCGACTGGCTGCCACGCCCAGGGCATCAATTCTGGCGATCAAGTTTCGGTGCAGGTGAAATGGTGCAAACCACAGTTTGCGCAAGCGGGGCAAGCGGCTTTGGCTTGCCAGGTGCACAAAAACATGCTCCATATCGGTAGTCAAAGAGGTGTCGGCCGTGATGTGACTCACGTCGGTATACAGGCGGGCTGTCCGAGGGTTGTAGTTGCCAGTCGACAGATGGCCGTATCGCTTGAGGGACTTGCCCTCGCGCCGGGTGATCAGCATCATCTTGGCGTGGGTTTTGAGGCCTACCACGCCATACAGTACCTGTGCACCAATGGACTCCAGCATTTCGGCCCAATTGATATTCGCTTCTTCATCAAAACGGGCTTTGAGCTCGACGACTACCGTAACTTCTTTGCCCAGACGCACGGCCTCGCGCAACAGGTCCATCAACTCTGAGTCGGGGCCAGTACGGTAAATAGTTTGCTTGATAGCCAATACATTGGGGTCATTAACGGCTTCGCGCAAAAGCCCCAGCACCCCATCAAAACTCTCGAATGGCTGATGGATCAGGATGTCGCCCTGCTTCAATTGCTCAAAAATGCTCTGCCCAGTCGCCATTTGCGCGGGGTAAGACGCCCTGTAGGGCGTAAAACATAAGTCAGGGCGATCGACCAAGTCAATCAATTGTGTCAAGCGCACCAGGTTCACAGGCCCAGCAACCCGGTAAAGGGCTTTCGCGGGCAGGTCAAACTGCTTGAGCAAAAAGTCAGACAAATACTCGGAACAACCTGCCGAAACCTCCAGGCGAACGGCCTGGCCGTAATGTCGGTGCACAAGCCCCTGGCGCAGCGCCATGCGCAGGTTTTTGACATCGTCCTCATCCACGGCCAAATCAGAGTGCCGGGTCACCCGGAACTGTGAAAATTGGCCCACCGTACGCCCCGCAAACAATCCATCAAGATGCGCCCGGATGATGCTGGAAAGTGAGACAAAAAGCGCTCGATCACCGGAGACCTTGGCGGGCATGCGGATCAACCGCGGCAGCACACGCGGCACTTTCACGATGGCAATTTCGTTCTCGCGGCCAAAGGCATCATGCCCGCTCAGTCGCACAATGAAGTTCAACGATTTGTTGGCAACCTGCGGGAACGGGTGCGAAGGGTCCAGCCCCACGGGGATCAGCAGCGGGCGCACTTCGCGCTCGAAATATTGTCTGACCCACTGGCGCTGCGCCGCGTTTCGCTCTCCATGGGAAATGACTTTCATGCCCATCTGCTCAAATGCAGGCATGAGCTTCTCGTTGTAAAGCGTGTATTGCCGCTCTACGATGGCATTGACGGATGCCGCCAAGCGCTCGAACGACCCGATAGAGAATAGGCCCTTGCGTTCCTTGGCCTGGTAGGCGATCAGATGCGGCTCCGCCCGCACTTCAAAAAACTCGTCCAGATTGGAGGAAACGATGCATAGGTAGCGCAAGCGCTCCAGCAAAGGAACGTCATCGCGTACAGCCCAATCGAGCACCCGCTCGTTGAATGCCAAAAGACTATGGTCGCGATCCAGTAAATCAGGAGCCACCTGGGGAGGTTGCAACATTGGATTGCGAAGAGATGACAACATACGCACGCTTTGACTATGACACAACAGTGAAGAATTGTTTACGATTTTGGTGACAATTGTGTGACAGTAATGTGAGGCAGCGGCCGCGCATCCAACGCAATACCTGTGCGTGCAGGAACCAGGTGGCTTACAAACAACTGCGAGGCATGTGCCCACCCAAATGTCTGGGCACGTTGTCGTGCGGCATGACGCGGGACCGCCAACGCCGCATACCAGGCGCTGACAAGGTCGTCGTGCAGCATGCCACCCGCAGGGGGCGATCCCACCACTTCCAGAGGTCCTTCTACCGGGTAGGCGGCAACTGGCGTGCCGCTGGCCATAGCCTCCAGCATCACCAGTCCAAACGTTTCAGATCGACTGGGCATGACAAAGACGTCGGCCGCCGCATAGACCCTTGCCAGAGTATTGCGGGGCAGCACACCCAACCAGCGCACGTGCGGAAAACGCTGGCGCAGACCCGCCTCTAACGGTCCGACGCCACAGACGACCTTGGTACCCGGCACGTCCAAATTGAGGAAAGCTTCGATATTCTTCTCGTAGGAAACACGCCCCACGAAAAGCGAAACCGGTCGTGCCAGCACACCCAGCGGCGCATACACCTGCGGCTCCTCGTGGTAACCGAACAACTGCATATCGACACCATGCGTCCAACTGCGAAGGTTGCGGAACCCGCGATCACGCAGCATGCTCAACACACTGGGCGTAGGCACCAGAACGCCTGAAGAGTGCCGGTGAAAGTGCCTAAAAAGCGCATATCCCATCCATAAGGGTACTTTGAGTGCCGCCTTCAGTACCTCTGGGAAACGGGTGTGATAGGACGTCGTGTATGCCAACCCGCGCTTAGCGCAATACCCTCTGGCCGCCCACCCCAGGGGGCCTTCCGTAGCCAGGTGAATGGCATCCGGCGCCATGGCATCGAGGCAGCGCGCCAGGGTTTTAGCGGGTCGCACCGCCAAGTCAATGCCGGCATAACCGGGACAAGGGCGCGTATCAAACATGCCTGGGTGTACGACCTCCACCTGATGCCCTAGCACCTGCATTTCGCGCACCAGTTCTACCAGTGTGGTCACAACCCCATTGATCTGCGGTTGCCAAGCATCTGTCACCAACGCCAACTTCATGCCAATGCCTCCTGCGGTGCATGAACCAGCGCCGTGCTGGCTTCTTCGCCATTCCAGTAGACCAACTCCAATCGCCCGTCCTGGTGCTCGACCAGAGCGCTGCGGCTTTCCACCCAGTCGCCATCGTTGCAATACAGGGTACCCTGAATATCGCGCATCTCGGCACGGTGAATGTGCCCGCAGACCACCCCATCATGCCCTTGGGTACGTGCGGCTTGCGCCACCGCCACTTCAAAGTCGGTCACGTAATTGAGTGCCGATTTAACCTTGTGCTTGAGGTAGGCCGATAGCGACCAGTATGGCAAACCCAGGCGGGCACGCAGGGTGTTGAGATAGCGGTTGAGCTTGAGGGTGAATTCATACAGATTGTCTCCCAAAAAGGCCAGCCACTTGGCACACTGGATGACACCGTCAAAGTAGTCACCATGCGTGACCCACAGACGACGGCCATCGGCCGTGGTGTGTATTGCATCTTCACGGACCTCAATGCCACCAAACTCATGGCCCAAAAAGCCACGCGCAAACTCATCATGGTTGCCGGGAATGAACACGACCTTGCAGCCCTTGCGCGCGCGGCGCAGAAGCTTTTGCACAACATCGTTGTGGGACTGGGGCCAGTACCAGCGTCTGCGCAACTGCCAGCCATCAACAATGTCGCCCACCAGATACAAGTGCTCACTGGAGTGGGCTTTGAGAAAGCCCAGTAAAGCCTGCGCCTGGCAGCCCGCTGTGCCCAAGTGAATGTCGGAGATAAAGATGGCCCGGTAGCACCTCCCGCGATGGTCGTCTTCGTCATCGTGAGCGCCATCACCAGTGGGTTGGGCACCGTCCAGCATGCCCCGCATGAGCGGCGCAAAGGCATCGGGGCCGGCACGCATCAGGCCCCCAGAAAGTGTTTGCGGTAGCGCGACGGCAAATCGGCGATGCGCATCATCATCGGTAAGTCTGCCGAGTTGAAATCCGGGTCCCACGCGGGTGGCCCCAGCACCTTGGCCCCCAGGCGCAGGTAGCCCTTGATGAGCGCTGGCGGCTCCACTTCCAGCGATGCGTCCAACTGCTCAACCGGAAGCGGCAGGCGGGGCCGTACGTGGTATTCAATCGGCGCCAGATGGGTAGCTTGGACCTTGCGCCAGATGCTGGCCGCCATATCGCCACTGGCGACACCGTTGTGCAGCATGGGTATGCTCGCACAACCAATCATGGTGTCGAGCTGGTTGCGCACCATGAAGTCGCCCAAGGCCCCCCACAACGCCATGATCACGCCGCCGTGGCGGTGGTCCTTGTGCACGCAACTGCGTCCCAACTCCACCATGCGGTCGCGCAGGCTGCGCAAGCGGGTCAGGTCAAACTCGGTGTCGCTGTAGGTGCTGCCCACACGCTGTGCTTGCACCGGTGTCAGTACACGGTAAGTGCCGATGACCTGCCCACTGGCCTCGTCGATCACAAGCAAGTGCTCACAAAAATTGTCAAACAGGTCAATATCGTGACCTGGTATCGATGTACTCAGACGTGCACCCATTTCTCCCGCAAACACATCATGGCGCAACCGCTGCGCGGCGCGCACTTCGTCCTGGTGCTGTGCCCAGGTGACCCGTATAGGGGCTCGCTCCTGCGCAACCGTCTGAATCACAGATTGACGCCCGTTACCAAAGGCGATTGTCGTGTCGTGTGCTGTAGCCACAGTGACCGACAGGTTGGATCCCATTGCAATAGACGCTTTCATACTCATGCTCCGTTTTGGGCTGACAAATTCAAATCACCAGAACTAGGGTTGAGCGCATCCAGCCAAGGTTGGGTGCCTGCCCTGAACCGCAAACCACCCGGAGTGTTTGCCATTGCGCGCGCAGTGCAACGCAAGATGCGCAAACACTGCTGCTCCAGGTCGTGGGTCAAACGGTGGGGCGTAGGCACCTTGGCCTGGCTGAACTGTGTTCGAGTGTGCAATTGCGTTCCCATTTTTCTCTCCGTCGCATTTGTTGTATTGCAATTTTGAAAGAGTTAGATGACGTGCACACGTCAGTTCAATGGCAGTTTCATGACACACGCTACCAATAGCGGAGCCGCTATAGACTTCGCAAGATGACTTGAAATATTAAGGGTTAACCCTAATATGTTCCAATCAAGCTTGTTTCAAAAAGGATTTGCCATGCAACCCGTATTGATACCCATCGTTTTCGATACCCGTGCCTCTACAGATATGGCCAAACACGTATGCGAGGTTACTGGCCTCGCTATGGAAGTTCTGGGTCTTCCGTTTGACATGGCCCGCGCCCAGTACGCGCGGGCAGTGCAGATCGGGCTGATCGAGCGCTCCATGCTCGCATCGCGCGACTTTTCGCGCACCGTCGGCGTGATGGAAAAACTCACGCTGGGGCCATGGGCGCGGCATGTGTGACACGCGATCGCACAGCCATATCAGACCCGTAGAATTGTCATGGTTCGCTATTCTTTTTGTAGCGATACCCATGCAGCAAGATGTAACACATGAACAGCGCCAGACAATCTGCAACACAATTCACAGAGGTTGAACTCAAGCTGGCCTTGCCGTCTGTGGATCCACGCACGCTGGAACAGCATTTGGCTCGCCTGCCTGCACTGGTGCGGCGAAAGGCGACCCGTGAAAAGCTGTACAACACCTACTACGATACACCTGACGACGCGCTGAATAGTCAACGAATCGCTCTGCGAATACGCCGCGTGGGCAGCGTGGATCAGCCGTTGTGGCTACAAACCCTGAAAATGGGCGGAAGCGGGCTCTCGGCATTGAGCCAGCGTGGCGAGTGGGAGGCAACGCTACCCAACTCAGATCTACAACCGGACTTGCTAAAAGCCACGCCATGGTCGCAACTGGACCCGGATGGCGCCCTCTTTCACTCTCTCGCAGCGCGCTTCACCACCGATTTCACACGTACCCGCTGGACCGTACGCCACCGAGATGGCAGCGTGATCGAGGTGGCGCTCGACCAGGGACAGATCGTGGCCGGCGAACACAACGCGGCCATTTGTGAGCTGGAGCTCGAACTCAAAGCCGGCCGACCAGCGACCCTCTTTGCCATCGCCCGACAGGTTGCGAGTGCAGTTGCTGTGTTGCCACTCGGTGCCAGTAAAGCACAACGTGGCTTTGCCCTGGCACACAACATGCTAGGCCAGCCCCTGCGGGCACAACCACACGTGCTAACGCCGGAGATGCATGTGCCAGAAGTGGCAACGCAGGTATTGCGGGAGATGTTCAATCATTTCAGCAGCAATCTGCACACGCTGCTCACATCGGATGATCCCGAAGTAGTACACCAAGCCAGGGTTGGATGGCGGCGTTTCAAAGCAGCACTCACGCTCTTCAAAAAGACACCTCTGGTTCAAGCGATTCCGCCCTGGCAAGGGCTGAAATCACTGCTGAAAGAACTGGGCCACTTGCGCGATCTGGAGGTGGCCAGTCTGGAGACCTTGCCCATGCTTGCCAACGCCTATGTGGACGGCAGCAACAAGCGACAAGAGCATTGGCGAGCCCTGCAACACTCACTGGCGCAAACAGCAGATGAACAGCACAAACGTGTGCGCAGCGCAATCAACAACCCTGTGACTGGAGCCACCCTGCTGGCCTTAACCGAGTGGCTGGAGAGCGACCAAGACCCTGGTGCGTCCTGCGTGATGGCCGCTGACAAAAATTGGACGTTGCGCCCGTGGGCCCGTCAGCATATGGAGCGTTTGCGCGACCAATTGAAAACTACGCTGAAGAAATCATCAAAACCTGACAACCTTCACCATGCTCGTCTATTGGCCAAACGGCTTCGGTACGGCGTCGAAGCCTTACGAGCGGTGCTACCCAAACGATGCGCGCAACGCTGGCGACAGCAGGCGGCGCGTCTGCAAGGCTCCATCGGGGCAGATCGGGACCTACAGCACGCACTGCGGCTTGCCAAGCGCCTGAAGGCACACTCCACGCTTCTGACGTTTCTGCGAGCAGTAGCCTTGGGACGAAGGCGTCCGCCCTAACCAGATGGTCAGGCCCGAAGCCTCCAAGCCTGGTATCGCGAACGCTGCAGTGCAAGCAGCTCCACAAGCCCCCAAGCAAAGTTGCCCAGCATCGCCAAGCGCCGCATCGTCTTATTCACCGGGGTACTCCAATGCCACGGTGGCCGGTGCCAAAAACGGACTGACTCGACCGGACGAGATGCCAAGACTGATCCACCCGTCATCGAACAAAGCATCAAGTTTTTCCTGCAATCCCAAGAATTTCCAGAGCATACTGCACTCCTCTTTCATCGTTGAATGTTGTTGTAATCTAGTCGTCAAATGTGACGGTTTAGAGTCAAATCCGCATACCCTTGCATGGCCGTGTGGTATGTGGGAAAGCCCAATTTTCATGGCTATGCTCTTTCGATTGAGTCCGCCGGACCATGTCCCAAAAAGTACCCATGAAGCACCTGCCCGAGCTTGACGCGCTGGAGCGCACGATTGACCTCGGCGGAAGCCTTCTGGA
The DNA here is from genome assembly GCA_903945325.1 of uncultured beta proteobacterium. Classification (GTDB taxonomy): domain Bacteria; phylum Pseudomonadota; class Gammaproteobacteria; order Burkholderiales; family Burkholderiaceae_C; genus Allorhodoferax. The sequence goes on from CAJAVE010000136.1 coordinate 36,684, forward strand.
GGTCAGTGTGGTGCACCGGGTGTCGTCGCCCATCGGGGTCGATTTGCCGGTTTACACCATTGCTATGGGTAACCCCAGTACCGATGCTCCAGCGATCGGCTTCTTTGGCGGCGTGCACGGCCTGGAGCGCATTGGTGCCGAGGTCGTTATTGCCTGGTTGCACAACCTGGTAATGCGACTCCAGTGGGACATCACACTGCACCAGCAGCTTCAATCCGTGCGACTGGTGTTCATGCCCATCGTCAACCCGGGCGGCATGCTGATGGGAACCCGTGCCAATCCGCAGGGAGTGGACCTGATGCGCAACGCACCGGTCGACGCGGTCGATACGGTTCCATTTCTGGTTGGCGGCCAGCTCATCAGCGCCGGTTTGCCGTGGTATCGCGGAAAAGCAGGTGCACCCATGGAAGCAGAAAACCAGGCACTTTGCCAGGTAGTAACTACTGAACTACTAACCCGAAAATTCAGCATGGCACTGGATTGCCATTCCGGATTTGGCGCGCGTGACCGCATCTGGTTTCCGTACGCGCACACCCGAAAACCGATTGCCCATCTGGCCGAAATGCAAGCGCTGCACAACATGTTTGTGCAAACCCACAGCCACCACGCTTACGTGTTTGAGCCCCAGAGCCTGCAGTACCTGGCCCACGGCGACATCTGGGACCATTTGTACCTTCAAGCCTGCGTCGATCCGCAAAGGGTGTTTTTGCCATTGACGCTGGAAATGGGCTCTTGGTTATGGATCAAGAAAAATCCGCGCCAGATGTTTTCGCTCAAAGGTATTTTCAACCCGCTGATTGAGCACCGCCAGCACCGTGTATTGCGTCGCCACTTATCCTTGTTGGATTTTTTGTCCCGGGCCGCCTGTAGCCACACCCGCTGGATACCCGCACCGGAAGTCCGCGCCAGACTGCACGCCGACGCACTCAAAAACTGGTACGACTAACCGACACCAGGATTTCAGCGCGGGGTTTTAATCCAGCCACTTCTGCATGAACTGTGCATGGCCCATGCCAGGGTCCAATTCGTAATTTGCAAACCCAATGCGCCGGTACAGGCGTAGAGCCCCAGCGTTGCCCTGCAACACTTCCAGTGTGAGCTTGCAAGCACCCCGTTCGCGGGCCATGGTCTCGGCCAGAGCCAGCATCTTTTCGGCCACACGCAGTCCGCGGTGGCTGGCCAACACAGCCACATCATGCACATTGACCAAAGGCTTGCAGGCAAAGGTGGAGAAGCCCTCCATGCAGTTCACCAGCCCGACCGGCGTATCGCCATCGAAGGCCAGCACACTGTAGGCTTGGGGACGTAGGGCCAGTGCGGCCACCAAATTGGCTTTGGCGAAGTCGTTCAAAGCGTGCGCCCCACCCATCGCGTCTTGCGCATAGGCATCCAGCAAGGCCACCAGGGCTGCACCGTGCACCGTGTTTGCATAGTCAGCCCGGCAAATGGTCACCATTGGTGAGCCTTGGGTGCCATCGACACTTTCACTTACCACCATCTTTCAACCTCCTAAGCTGTCAGTGTTTCCGCTATCCGTTGGGCGCAAGCCCTGGCCTGAACCGCGTCACGTGCTTCGACCATGACGCGAACCAAAGGTTCGGTGCCGCTGGCCCGGATCAGCACCCGACCGGTGTCGCCGAGTTCGGCTTCCACCAACCGGGTCTCCTGCTGCATGCGAGCGTTGGACTTCCAGTCCTGTCCGGGCTTCAGCCGCACGTTGATCAGCACTTGCGGAAAGAGCGTCACATCAGCCAGCAACTCGGCCAGGCTGCTGCCGCTTCGCACACATGCCTGCAACACCTGCAGGGCCGAAACAATGCCGTCGCCGGTGGTGTGCTTGTCCAAAGCCAACAGGTGGCCGGAGCCCTCCCCCCCCAACAGCCAGCCGCGCTTCTCCAACTCCTCCAGAACATAGCGATCACCCACTTTGGCGCGGACCAGTTCAACTGCCCTGGCTCTCAAGGCAAGTTCCACCGCCATATTGGTCATCAGGGTCCCCACGACGCCCGGCACCGCTTCACCGGCGCGCTTGCTTGCAGAAGATCCGCCCCGCGAAAGCCGTTCTTTAACCATGAGATACAAGATCTCGTCCCCATTGAACAGGCGGCCATCGGCATCGACCAATTGAAGCCGATCGGCGTCACCGTCCAACGCGACGCCATAGTGCGCACCGTGGGCCTTGACCGCAGCGACCAAAGTTTGTGGATGGGTTGCGCCCACTTCATGGTTGATATTCAGGCCATCCGGTGCACAGCCAATGGAAACCACCTCCGCACCAAGTTCATGAAACACCTTGGGCGCCACCAGGTAGGCTGCGCCGTGCGCGGCGTCCACCACGATCTTCACGCCCTTGAGCGTCAAATCGTTGGAGAACGTACTCTTGCAAAATTCAATATAGCGCCCGGAGGCATCATCAAGCCGGCGTGAGCGGCCCAGATCTGCGGATTCGGACCATACCGGGGGTTGCTCCAGCTCTGATTCAACTGCCAACTCCCAATCGTCTGGCAGCTTGGCACCTTTGGCACTGAAGAACTTGATGCCATTGTCGGCAAAAGGGTTGTGGCTGGCACTGATCACCACCCCCAGCGAGGCTCGCAACGTTCGGGTCAGGTACGCAACGCCAGGTGTGGGCAAGGGGCCTAACAACACGACATCCACGCCGGCCGAGTTGAAGCCACTCTCCAAAGCGCTTTCGAGCATATAGCCTGAAATGCGTGTGTCTTTACCGATCAGCACGGTGGGGCGGGTCTCGGTTTTCTTGAGAACGCGTCCCACCGCGTGCGCCAGGCGCATGACAAAATCGGGTGTGATGGGGGCTTGTCCCACCGTGCCACGAATGCCGTCGGTACCAAAATATTTTCTTGTCATGTTGTTTACCTCTCCCTAAATTTCCTTGAAAAGTCTAACTATGCTGTCTCATGGCTTCCAATACCTTGAGAGCCTGCACCATCTCCTTGACATCATGCACCCGCACGACATGGGCACCGTTTTGCACCGCCAGCAGCGCTGCGGTGACGCTAGGCACCAGGCGGTCACGAATATCCAATGTCGCAACCGATGCCAGCGACCGCCCAGTCACCGCAGCCAAGGACGATTTCCGCGACCAGCCAGCCATCAACGCGTAGCCCAAGGGTGCCAACGCCGCCTGCTGACCGAGCAGCGCAAAATTCTGCTGCACAGTCTTACCAAAACCGATGCCCGGATCAATGCAAATTCGAGCCTTTTCAATCCCTAGCCCCCGCAGAGCTTGCGCAGACTGCTCCAAAAACAATAGCACCTGTTGCACGACGTCACCCTCCATGGGTGCTGCCTGCATGGTTTGCGGGTTGCGATGCATGTGCATCAAACACACACCGCAGTTGGAGTGCTGGCGCACCACATCCATTCCAGAGGGGCTTTCGGCATCGGCGCGCCACCGCAGCGCCCACACGTCATTGATGATGTCAGCGCCCAGGTCTAACACCGCCTGCATGACCTGGGGCTTGTAGGTATCCACCGACACCGGCACGCCCAGGGTCACCGCGTGGCGAACAATAGGCAATACGCGCACCAGCTCTTCTTCAACCGGCAACTCAAATGCGCCCGGGCGCGTTGACTCGCCACCAATATCCAGTATGTCAGCTCCCTCTTTCAACAGGCGCTCACAATGCCTGAGGGCGGCATCGCGGCTGGTATGGGTACCGCCATCCGAAAACGAATCGGGTGTGACATTGACGATGCCCATGACCTTGGGTGCGCTCAGGTCAATAGCGAAGCGGCTGGTTTGCCAATGCATAAAGAATCTTCAGGTGACTATGCTGGAATAAGAAAACGGGGCACTTGGCCCCGTTACTAACGTGTCAATCGATCCAATGGTCAGGCGACTGTGGGGGTGGGTTCTGCCGCCACCGCAGGCGCGCCACCACTGCCTCCGCCACCCGAGCTGGGCGTGCGGGGCGTCCAATCCTTGGGAGGGCGCGGCTCTTTGCCGCCCATAATGTCATCGAGCTGGTCGCTGTCGATGGTTTCCCACTCCAGCAAGGCCTTGGCCATGGCATGCATCTTGTCCTTGTTGTCCTCGATCAGTTTGCGCGCCTGAGCGTACTGCTGGTCGATGATGCGGCGGACTTCGGAGTCCACTTTCTGCATGGTGGACTCGCTCATGGTCGTGGTCTTGGTGACCGAGCGGCCCAGAAACACTTCACCCTCATTCTCGGCATACACCATGGGTCCTAGTGCGTCAGTCATGCCATAGCGGGTGACCATATCACGGGCAAGGTGCGTCGCCCGCTCAAAATCGTTGCTGGCGCCAGTAGTCATCTGGTTCATGAACACTTCTTCAGCAATGCGCCCACCGAACAGCATGCTGATCTGGCTGAGCATGTATTCGCTATCGTAGCTGTAGCGGTCTTGCGAGGGCAGGCTCATCGTCACCCCCAGGGCGCGGCCACGGGGAATGATGGTGACCTTGTGCACCGGATCGCACTTGGGCAGCATCTTGCCGATCAGCGCATGGCCGGACTCGTGGTAAGCCGTATTCTTGCGCTCTTCCTCAGGCATGACCATACTCTTGCGCTCTGGGCCCATCAGAATCTTGTCCTTGGCTTTTTCGAAATCCTGCATTTCAACGACTCGGGCATTGCGCCGAGCGGCCATCAGCGCAGCTTCATTGCACAGGTTGGCCAAGTCGGCGCCCGACATGCCGGGTGTGCCACGGGCAATGATGCCTGCACTGACATCCTGCCCCAACGGCACCTTGCGCATGTGAACGCCCAGAATCTGCTCGCGGCCACGGATGTCGGGCAACGTGACGTAGACCTGGCGGTCAAAACGGCCAGGGCGTAGCAATGCGGCATCCAGAATGTCAGGTCGGTTGGTGGCAGCCACCACGATCACGCCAACATTGGTCTCAAAACCATCCATCTCCACCAGCATCTGGTTGAGGGTTTGTTCACGCTCGTCGTTACCGCCACCCAGGCCAGCGCCACGCTGACGGCCCACAGCATCGATTTCGTCGATGAAGATGATGCAGGGTGCATTTTTCTTGGCGTTGTCGAACATGTCGCGTACACGGGATGCGCCCACGCCGACGAACATTTCCACAAAATCGGAGCCCGAAATACTGAAGAACGGTACTTTGGCTTCACCGGCAATCGACTTGGCGAGCAAGGTTTTACCCGTTCCAGGAGGGCCGACCAGCAGCAAACCACGGGGGATGCGGCCACCGAGCTTCTGAAATTTGCTCGGATCCTTCAGGAAGTCCACAACTTCCTTCACTTCTTCCTTGGCTTCGTCACAACCTGCCACGTCGGCAAAGGTCACGGTATTGGTGTTTTCGTCCAGCAGACGGGCCTTGCTCTTACCGAAGCTGAACGCGCCGCCTTTGCCACCACCCTGCATCTGGCGCATGAAGTAGATCCAGACACCCACCAGCAGCAACATAGGACCCCAGCTGACCAGCAAGGTCATGAGGAGTGAGCCTTCCTCGCGGGGTTTGACATCAAATTTGACGCCATTGCTAATCAAATCGCCCACCAGCCCACGGTCGAGGTAGGTTGCTGTGGTGCGGATTTTGCGGTCATCAGTCGTGACAGCCAAAATTTCGGTACCACCCTGGCCTTCCTGAATGATGGCGCTCTTGATGTGCTTGTTGCGCACTTCTTCCAGAAAGTCGGAGTAGCCGAGCATGTTCGCGCCAGCTGCTCCGCGCGTATCAAATTGCTTGAACACAGTGAAGAGCACCAGCCCAATCACCAACCACACTGCAATTTTCGAAAACCACTGATTATTCAAGCGAAGCTCCAATAGGGGCACAGGTAGAAATACCCTGCATATCTGGGCCTCATTTTAGGCGTTTCAAGGCGAATGGCGCGGTATTTTCAGGTTTTCTGCCACATATACAGCAAGGTTATGTAACGCCCGTGTCACTCACTTGAGCCCGACGCCCACCAGAAATGTCTCGGACGACCGGTCGCGCGAGGCCTTGGGCTTGAACGGTTTGACAACCTGAAAGGCCGCCTTGAAGTGCTGCACCACGTCGTTGTAGCTGCCCCCATGAAACACTTTGGCCACCAGAGCGCCCTGCGGCTTCATGTGGTTCTGTGCAAACTCAATCGCCAACTCGACCAGGTTTTCGATGCGCGCCGCATCGGCCGAAGCAATGCCGGACAGGTTGGGGGCCATGTCCGACACAACCACGTCGGCTTGACGCCCCTGCAGCGCCTGCTCCAACTGCTGTAGCACTTCAGTCTCCCGAAAATCGCCCTGAATAAATGTCACGCCTTCGATAGGCTCCATGGGTAGTAAATCCAGACCAATGATGGTGCCGTTGAGCGCACCCACTGCAGCACCCGTGGGGGACAGACGACGGCGGGCATACTGGCTCCAAGCTCCAGGCGTGCAACCCAGGTCTACCACCAGGTAGCCCGGCTTGATTAGGCCAAACACTTCGTCGATTTCCTTGAGTTTGTAAGCGGCACGGGCACGATAACCTTCGCGGCCTGCCAACTTGACGTAGGGGTCGTTGATGTGGTCGTGCAACCAGGCCTTGTTGACCTTTTTGTTGCCGGCTTTGGTTTTCATGGGTACTTTCTAAAGGGACGGCTCTACCACCCTGTTTGCGTTCAACCGATAATACAGGTATGCCCCTAATTCAACTGACCCCTGCCCAGCGCAAAGAACACCGTGCCGAAGCGCACCACCTGGACCCCGTTGTCATGGTGGGCGGCGATGGCCTGACTGATAACGTCAAGAAAGAAGTCGATTCCGCTTTGAACTCACACGGTCTCATCAAAGTCCGTATTTTTTCTGATGACCGCGTGGCCCGAGAGGCCATGTTTCAATTGCTGGCGGACGAACTCAATGCGGCGCCTATTCAGCACATCGGCAAGCTGCTGGTACTTTGGCGCCCCAAAGTCGACAAGGAAAAAGCCGTGGATGAAGACCGCATGGCGGGTCCGCGCGACGTCAAGGTGCTCAAATACAGCAAGCGTGCTGGTCAGCGCCCGGAAGTCAAGACCCTTCGCGTTTTAGGCAACCAGCGCCTCACCGCAGGTGGTAACGTCAAACGGGCCAAACCGAAGCCACAAGTCAGCGTGAAGAAGCGCAGTCAGACGTGACGGATCAAGGGCGTTTGGCCAATTTTCCAAACACAACCCCAGCACAAATCCACTGAACAACATACATCCCAGTTCCAACCCTGTGCCACAACGCAAGGTTGTCGCGGGCAATAATGTGGGGCGTCACGCCAAATTCAACCAGCAATGCCAGCAAGACGCCGCCTACTACAAAAAGAGTAGCGCTCTGCGCAATGTCCACGGGGGCTGGAGGCTGATTTGATCGAAAAAATACCAGCATAAGCAGGCCACAGACCACAGAAACAGCTGTCTGGGCGGAAAACAGATTCGCTGCCATCGCGCCGGCCATTGCCGGGCTGGGCAAGTGCATGAACAGCATGGGCACGACGAAAAATCCCAATGTCGTCAGGCTACCCCACCATAAGGCAGCAACCCACAGCGGCACGGTACGCATCGCTGAGAAGGGCGTCAAATGTATTGCACCGCAACGATTTCGTAGGACTTGATGCCTCCAGGAGCCCGTACCTCAACGGTGTCGCCTTCTTCCTTGCCGATCAGAGCGCGGGCTATGGGCGAGCTGATATTGACGCGGCCAAACTTGAGGTCTGCTTCGTCCTCCCCCACGATCTGGTATTTCACCCGTTCGCCACTTTCTTCTTCTTCGAGATCGACGGTGGCACCAAATACAACCTTGCCACCCGCGTTCAATTCCGACGGATCAATGACCTGTGCCGCAGACAACTTTCCTTCCACTTCCTGGATACGGCCTTCGATGAAGCCCTGGCGGTCTTTGGCGGACTCGTACTCGGCGTTTTCGCTCAGATCGCCCTGAGCCCGTGCCTCGGAGATCGCCGCGATCACGGAGGGTCGCTCCACCGTCTTGAGTTTGTGCAACTCGGCTTTGAGAATTTCTGCGCCGCGTTTGGTAATTGGAATGGTTGCCATATAAAACAATGAAAACAGGTAGAAGGATTGGAGGCAATGGCCGAAAACCAGCCGTCAAAATAACAAGGACAGCGCAGCGTCTGCACGCCGCACTGTCCTTTGATCACTCAGCCGGATTATGCCAACAGTTTACGCCCCAGACTAGGCCTGCAACTGCGCGTGCATTTCCTGCACGGAGATCACATCCAGCTGGTCCAGATACTTCATACCCTCCACTGCGGCTTCAGCACCCGCGATGGTGGTGTAGGTGGTCACCCGTGCCAACAATGCGCTGGTACGGATCTGGCGTGAATCGGCTATCGCATTGCGCCGCTCTTCCACCGTATTGATGACCATGGCCAGGGGCTCGTTCTTGATCATGTCCACGATATGGGGACGCCCTTCGGTCACTTTGTTGACCACAGCGCACAGCACACCGGCGGCGTTGATGGAGGCGGCAGTTCCCTTGGTTGCCACCAGGGTAAAGCCCATGTCCACCAGCTTGCGGGCGATTTCCACGGCGCGGGGCTTGTCACTTTGTTTGACCGAGATAAAGGTCTTGCCAGACCGTGGCAGTTTGGCGCCTGCGCCCAGTTGCGACTTCACAAAGGCTTCGCCAAACGTCTTGCCCACGCCCATGACTTCACCGGTGGATTTCATCTCGGGGCCAAGAATGGTGTCCACACCCGGGAACTTGACGAAGGGGAACACGGCCTCCTTGACGCTGAAGTACGGTGGAGTCACCTCTTTGGAGATGCCTTGCGACGCCAGCGACTGACCGACCATGCAGCGCGCTGCCACCTTGGCCAGTTGGATGCCGGTAGCCTTGGACACGAA
>CAJAVE010000137.1 GCA_903945325.1 uncultured beta proteobacterium
GGCAACGCGGGCTCCCAGCCCAAGGCCGTGCGCTTGCGATTGGGCAGCATTTCAAAGAGCGCGTTCCAGCTCTGCTGCATGGGGCAGATGCGACTCTTCTCGCGGCAAAAGGCAATGAGACTGTGCGATGTTTCTGACATGGACTTTGCTCTCTTAGCGGGCAAGAAAAAACCCTGAGACCAAACGGTAGCAGGGTTTTTTCATTCGGGCAAATGTGCCGTCAGCTCATGGCTTTCAGGTCACCATACCCAAAGTGCGTGGCAGCCACAGCGACAGACCGGGCCAGTATGTCACCACCACCAAAAAGCCCAGCATGGTCAGCAGCCACGGCCACACCGCCACAGTGAGTTCGGTGATGCCCATCTTGGTAATGCCCGATGCCACATACAGATTCAGGCCCACCGGCGGATGGCACATGCCCACTTCCATATTGACCACCATGATGATGCCGAAGTGCACCGGGTCAATACCCAGTTTCATGGCAATCGGGAACAGGATGGGCGCCAAAATCAACACAATGGATGACGGCTCCATGAAGTTACCTGCAATCAGCAACAGCACATTGGAGATGATCAGGAAGCCAATGACCCCGATACCGGTGCCAATCATCGAATCCGCCATCTGCTGGGGAATGTTCTCGTGCGTCAGCAAGAAAGAGAACAACACCGCATTGGTAATGATGTACAGCAGCATGGCGCTCATGTTGGCGCTGGAAAGCAGCACGCGTGGCACGTCCTTGAGGCCCATGTCTTTATAGACAAACACGGCAACCCAGAAGGCATACACGGCGCTCATGGCTGCTGCTTCGGTTGGCGTGAAGATGCCGGAGTAGATACCGCCCATGACCACCACAATCAGCAGCAAGCCCCAGATCGCTTTGCGAAAAGACACCCAGCGCTCGCCCCAGGTGGCTTTTTTCATGCGCGGGTAGTTGAACTTCTTGGCGCGGTACCAGGAGGTGAGCCCGAGCAGAAAGGCCAGCGCAAGTCCAGGAATGACGCCTGCCATGAACAAAGCACCCACCGAGGTGTTGGTCGAGACAGAGTACATCACCATCACGATGGAAGGCGGGATCAGGATGCCCAGTGCGCCCGAGGTGGTGATTACACCGGCACCAAAACTCTTGGGGAAGCCGGCTTTCACCATGGCTGGTAGCAAAATTGAGCCGATGGCCACCACGGTGGCTGGGCTGGAGCCCGACACCGCAGCAAACAAGGCGCAAGCCAGCACCCCACCCAGACCCAGACCACCGTGGAAGTGGCCCACCATGGAGGTGGCAAACGCAATCATGCGCCGGGCCACCCCGCCGTGGGTCAAGAAGTTACCCGCCAGAATGAAGAACGGAATCGCCATGATCTCGAACTTCTCGATGCCGGTAAACAGCTTCAGCGCCACCGACTCGATGGGCACTTCGGTCATGAAGAACAGGAAGGACAGCACCGTCAAACCCAGCGAGATCGAGATCGGCATGCCGGTCAGCATCAGCACCACCAGCAGGGTCAGAATGATTAGGGAGCTCATTTGGTGCCTCCTTCATTGTTGTTGTGATGTTGGACGTCATCGCCCTCCAGAGGCTTAGGATGCAGGTTGTCGTGCATGCGGTAAATGGCATCGTCATTGCCGGGTGCCAGTGGCTCGGCTTCATCCAGACCATCAACATGCCCGTGGTCGTGGTGGGGCAATTCGCCGGTACGAATAAAACTGACCATCACCTGCAGGAACCGAAAACACATCAGGTACGAGCCCATCGGAATCACGGAATAGGCAATCCAGGTGGGCCACTCCAGGTCGGGTAAGGTTGGTCCTTCCGGAAGATCAGCAGGCGCAATACCCATCGCGTTGAAAACGTAATAGTGCATGCCGTTCTCCCAGACGAAAACTGCGCCCAGGGTGCCGACAATGCCGGTAAACAACGCGCCAGAAAACAGGCCAAAAACCACAAACTTGCTCCGATTGCTGTCGGACATGCGATTGATCAGCACATCCACGCCCACGTGGATGCCGGTGCGCACGCCATACGCCGCGCCAAACTTCGCCATCCACACAAACATGATGATGCACAGCTCCTGCGCCCAGCCCATATGGAGGGACAACAGCCAGTCCTGCACGCCTGGTATGGCAAAGCCAGAGGCATAGCGGTGAACGACAGACGCAAAAATGATAAGCGTTGCTGCGCCCATGAGGAAGGTGATGATCCACTCCTCCAGATGATCCAGAATTTTCACGATCAGTCTCCTTGAGGTGATAAAAAAGCCCGGACTGCGGTCCGGGCTCTTATGGGCTGATTACAGCTTGGCCGGATCAAAGCCGGTCTCTTTGTAGATGCTCTGGATCAGCTCTTTACCAATGCGCGATTCCATCTCGGAGTGCACTTTCACTGTCGCTTTCTTGAACTCGATGCGTTCCGCAGCAGTCGGGGTGTAAATGGTGGTCTTGCCCGACTTCTTCACAGCCTCAAGGCTGGCATCGTTCTCCTTTTTGGCCACGTCGTTGGCGAACTTGGTGGCTTCCACCATTGCGTCTTCAAGCTGCTTGCGAATGTCGGCTGGCAGGCCGTCCCAGAACTTCTTGTTGGTAATGACGGCGTAGCCCAGGTAACCATGCTCGGTGAGCGTCAGGTGTTTCTGCACTTCGTGCATTTTCTGCGTGTACAGGTTGGAGATGGGGTTTTCCGTGCCATCCACCACACCGGTTTGCAGTGCCTGGTACACCTCGGAGAACGCCATCACCTGGGGAATGCCGCCGACCGAGCGAATCTGTTCTTCCAATACTTTGGAGGATTGGATGCGGAACTTCTTACCCTTGAAATCGGCTACCGCTTTGATTGGGGTGTTGGCCGAGAAGGATTTGAAGCCGTTGTCCCAGTACGCCA
>CAJAVE010000138.1 GCA_903945325.1 uncultured beta proteobacterium
GATGCCTGGGCCGCCTTTGCGGGGAATTTTTTCACCGGCTGCAACATCGATCACATAAATCGTGAGGTCAGAGAGTTCGGGGCTGAAGGTGGCCGCCAAATTGTCGCCGCCACTTTCAATGAAAACGATATCGGCGTTTGGGAAATCGACCAACATGCGGTCAATGGCTTCCAAGTTGATGGACGCATCTTCGCGGATGGCGGTGTGCGGGCAGCCGCCGGTCTCCACGCCCATGATGCGCTCGGCCGGTAGCGCGCCGCTGACGGTCAGCAGGCGCTGGTCTTCCTTGGTGTAGATGTCGTTGGTGATGGCCACCAGGTCGTAGGTGTCGCGCATGGCCTTGCACAGCATTTCCAGCAGCGTGGTCTTGCCGGATCCAACAGGCCCACCAATGCCCACGCGCAGGGGGGGCAGGTTCTTGGTGCGGTTGGCGATGTGGTGCAGTGTGGACATGGTGTTTACTATAAAAAAGAGAGCTTCTTGCGCAATAACTACGGGGCCTAGGACCTGAAAAGCCTTGAATATTGGACTTCATGCTGGGCGCTCAGAATGGCCAGCATGGGAGAAAAAGCCTGGCGGTCGTCGTCGCCCCGTGACAGCGCGTGGTCAATCGCTGCCGGAATTTCAGCGGTGAGCGCGGACAGGATGCGCTGGCCCGCGCTTTGGCCCAGCGGCACCGACTTGATGGCCGCCTGCACCATGTTTTCGGCCCAGCCAAAGGCGTAAGCCAGTAGACACTCGCGCAGCGGCGCCCCTGTGCTGCTGGCGGCCAGCGCATAGGCAATGGGGTAGGTGGGTTCCTGGCCGGCCAGCACGGCGATCTGGGCCGGCGTGGCTGTTGTGTGGTTGCGCAGCCAGTCCAGCAGGCTCTTGCCCATCTGTTCGGTCTGTGCGCGCAGTTCGCTGCTCTCGCGGGTCTGCAGCACCCAGGCGTTGAAGGCGGCAATGCGTGCCTCATCGTCGGAGCGCCAGGCCGCAATGGCCTGGGCCACGGCGGGCAGGTCAGAGCGGGCCAGGCTCAAATGCAGTTGATCCACCAGCCACGCCGATGCTTCGCTTTCTGTAGCGGCTCGCGCAGTATCCACGGCGGTTTCGAGGCATTCTGAGTATGAAAACCCGCCAATGGGCAGGGCCGGCGAGGCCAGCCACATCAGCTGCATCAGGCTGGAGTCAAGCATGCGTGCGGGTGTCAGTGGTCGTGCTTGCAGCCGGGGCCGTGCACGTGGGGTGTGGCAGGGGCAGCTGCGATGGGAATGGACGAAAGTTTGGATGTGGCTGGGGGATGCGCGTGTCCATGGTCATAGTCGCCGTGGTCGTGGTCGCCATGGCTGTGGCCATGTCCTCCATGTGCATGTCCGCCTGTGGCGTACGCACCGTTCTCAGGTTCAAACGCCTCGTCCACCGCGTTAACGATCAGGTGCATGGCGCGCAGCATGTCGGCCAGCACATGGTCGGGCTCGATCTTCAGGTGGTCGGGCTTGAGCTCGATGGGCACATGGCGGTTGCCCAGGTGGTAGGCGGCGCGGATCAGGTCGTAGGGCGTGCCATGGTTGCTGCAGTGGGTGATCTTCAGCACCGCCTGCGGCGCGGCAATCACCTTGACCAGCGAGCCGTCTTCGGCCACCAGCACATCGCCACCGCGCACCACGGTGCCGCGTGGCAGGAACACGCCCAGGTGGCGGCCCGCGGAGTCGGCTGCGTCAAAGCGGCTTTTCTGGCGCACGTCCCAGTCGAGTTCGACGTGAGAAGCGCGCTTGAGCAGCACGGGGGCCAAGCCCTGGCCGTGCGCAATCAATTTGGATACCTGAATCATGTGTGTTTCCTTACCAGTTTCCATACCGGGCCACTATGCCCCGCCACAGGGCGCTGCGCTCGGCTCCCATGTGGGCGCCGCTGGCATCCCCCGATGCGTCCTTGGCGACCGCCATATGGACGACCACCAGTTTGAGATCAGGGTCCACCATGATGGCTTGCCCATAGATTCCAAACAATGCAAAGCGACGGTGCGTGCCGGGCAGCAGCCAGGTCTGCAGGCCGTAGCCGGAATAGGTGGAGCCCTTGTTTTGCATGACTCCGGGGCGGAACATTTCGGGTTGAAGGCTGGCGTCGGTCATGCGCAGCAGGTAGTCGCGCGGCACGATGGAGCGGCCATCGCGCTGGCCGTCGTTGGCCATGAGCCAGCCCAGGCGCGCATAGTCCTGCACGGTGGCGTTGAAGTTGCCCGCAGCCATTTCGACCGCTTCGTTCGCATAGGTGAGCCAGGTGGCGCGTGACTCAGCCCCCATGGGCTTCCAGATGGTGTCGCTGACGTACTGGCACAGCGTCTGCCCCGTTGCCGCGCGCAGCACCAGACCCAGCATTTGCGTCTCTGCGCTGGCGTAGTTGAAGCGGGTGCCCTGTGGCGCCACCCGTTCGGTAATCACTTTGGCGGCAGCGATAACGCCCTGTTGGCGTGCGGCCAGGTTGAATCGGGCCAGGTCGTCCCGGCCGGAATAGTCTTCTACAAATTGCGCGCCCGAGGCCATGCGCAGCAGGTTGATGATTTTGGTTTGCCCATAGACCGTGCCCGCGAGCCGGGGCTCGTAGCTTTCAGCCGTGTCTTCCAGTGAGCGGATCTGGCCGGACTCCAGAGCCTTGCCAATGGCCAGTGCCACGATGGTCTTGGCCATGGAGTTGGACAGCAGGCGGGCGTCAGGCTTGCGGTCGTAGCCGCTGCGCTGCGCCACGATCTGCCCGTCTTTCAAGATCAGCAGCGCCGTCGCCCGCTGGCGCTGCATGTAGTCATCCAGCGTCAGTGCCTTGCCGTCGAACTGGTAACGAAACGGTGGCTCACTGCTGGCCCGGGGCAGCGGCAGCGGCGTGGTGGATGGTTCGACCACACAGTGCGCCGACAAGCTGTCCATGGCGCTGAAGGAGCCGACCCGGTAGGGCTCCGTAAAGGCCTGCCCCAGTCTGGGGGCGACCGGATACCCGCCAGCCTTGCCCAACAGGTCTTCGTCGGGGGATGCGTGAGCCATCGCGGCCCACAGGCAAGCGATCAGCAGAACTGTAATGGGCGCGGGTTTTGGATTAATCATGGGGTGAGTGTGGAGTGCAAACCAGGGACTAGTGGCAAGGCTTGATGGCCGGTGGAATACTGGTTAATATAACAAACGTTATAACTTCATGGTGCTTGCGATGTCTGCTCTCAAATTGACCCAGATCGGCAATTCGGTTGGTGTGATTCTGCCTAAAGAGGTGCTGTCGCGCCTTAAGCTGGAGAAGGGTGACACGTTGTTCATGAGCGAAGTGGCCAATGGTTTCATGCTGTCCACCTACGATCCCGAATTTGAAGCGCAAATGACGGCAGCACGACTCGTCATGAAAAAGCGCCGTGCAGTTTTGCATGAGTTGGCCAAATGACTTTGTCCAAAACCCACTGGAAATGGATTGCCACCGAGGTTCTCTATGCGGTGCATGAAGAGCAATTGGCGGAGCATGGCGGGTTGGCGGGGTTGCGTGATGCCAATGCCCTGGAGTCCGCAGTCGCGCGTGCTGAGCAGCTTGCCCACTACGGTGAGCCTGACGCGGCTGACCTCGCTGCCGCATATGGTTTTGGCATTGCTCGCAACCACCCGTTTTCCGATGGAAACAAGCGCACTGCATTTGTGGCGGTTGAACTGTTCTTGGCGCTCAATGGTTTTGAGTTGGTGGCGTCGGACGCGGATTGCGTGACCACGATGCTGGAGCTTGCTGCGGGTGACCTGGCGGAGAACGCTTTCGCCGAATGGATTCGCACCCACACTCAGCCTCTTTGAAGTTGGGACGCTATCAAAACAAAAAGTACCGCTGCGCCATCGGCAAGCTGATGGCCGGCTCGCAAGTCAGCAATTGCCCATCCGCCCGCACGGAGTAGGTCTGCGCGTCAATCTCCATGGTCGGCAGGTAGCTGTTGTGCACCATGTGCTGTTTGCGGATGGAGCGGATGTTGCGCACCGCGCTCACATTTTTTGACAACCCAAAGCGTTCCTTGATTCCCGCGTTTTGTCCCGCCTGCGACACGAAGGTGATGGAACCTTTGGCCAGCGCGCCGCCAAAGGCGCCAAACATGGGCCGGTAGTGCACCGGCTGCGGCGTCGGGATGCTGGCATTGGGGTCGCCCATGGCCGCCATGGCGATGAAGCCGCCCTTGAGGATGAGCGCGGGCTTGACGCCAAAGAAGGCCGGCTTCCACACCACCAGATCAGCCCACTTGCCCACCTCGATGGAGCCCACCTCGTGGCTGATGCCATGTGCAATCGCCGGGTTGATGGTGTATTTGGCGATATAGCGTTTGGCGCGGAAGTTGTCATTGCGTATGCTGTCTTCTGGCAGCGAGCCGCGCTGAGATTTCATCTTGTCGGCGGTTTGCCAGGTGCGGATGATGACTTCGCCCACCCGGCCCATGGCCTGGCTGTCGCTGCTCATCATGCTGATGGCGCCCAGGTCGTGCAGGATGTCCTCTGCGGCAATGGTTTCCTTGCGGATGCGGCTCTCGGCAAAGGCCAGGTCTTCGGCAATGCCTGCGTCCAGATGGTGGCAGACCATCAGCATGTCCACATGCTCATCCAGCGTGTTCACGGTGTAGGGCATGGTGGGGTTGGTGGAACTGGGCAAGAAGTTCGCCTGTCCCACCACGCGCAGGATGTCGGGTGCATGTCCGCCGCCTGCGCCTTCGGTGTGGAAGGCGCACAGGCTGCGGCCCTTCGTGGCGGCAATGGTGTTCTCCACAAAACCGGATTCGTTCAACGTGTCAGAGTGAATGGCCACCTGCACGTCGGCCTCGTCGGCCACATCCAGACAGTTGCTGATAGCCGCTGGCGTGGTGCCCCAGTCCTCGTGCAGCTTCAGGCCAATGACGCCTGCGTTGACCTGCTCGTGCAAGGCAGCCGGTAGCGATGCATTGCCCTTGCCCAGAAAGCCCAGGTTCATGGGGAAGGCGTCTGCCGCCTGCAGCATGCGTTCGATGTTCCATGGCCCGGGCGTGCAGGTCGTGGCAAAGGTGCCGGTGGCAGGGCCGGTGCCACCGCCCAGCATCGTGGTTACGCCGCTGGCCAGGGCCTCCTCGATCTGCTGCGGGCAGATGAAATGGATGTGGCTGTCGATGCCGCCTGCGGTGACGATGTTGCCTTCGCAGCTGATGACCTCGGTGCCGGGGCCAATGATGATGTCCACGCCCGGCTGCGTGTCGGGGTTGCCGGCCTTGCCGATGGCGACGATGCGCCCGCCCTTGAGTCCAATGTCGGCCTTGACGATACCCCAGTGGTCCAGGATCAGCGCGTTGGTCATCACGCAGTCGACCGCTCCTTCGGCGCGCGTTCTTTGCGACTGCGCCATGCCGTCGCGGATGGTCTTGCCGCCACCAAACTTCACTTCTTCGCCGTAGCTGCCAGCAAGCAGGGTGTAGTCCTTCTCGACCTCGATCAGCAGACCGGTGTCTGCCAGTCGCACCCGGTCACCGACCGTGGGGCCAAATATTTCCGCGTAGGCGCGGCGTCCAATGGTTGCCATATTCAGAGTTTCCCTTCGACGCTGGTGTCGACCGGTCCATTCACAAGGCCGCGAAAGCCGTAGACGATGCGGTCACCGGCCAGATCGACCAGTTCCACCGTGCGCTGTTGTCCCGGCTCGAAGCGCACGGCCGAGCCCGATGCAATGTTCAAGCGCATGCCCTGTGCCGCCGCGCGGTCAAAGCCCAGCGCGCCATTGGTTTCGGCAAAGTGGTAGTGCGAGCCAACCTGGATGGGCCGGTCGGCCGTATTTTGCACAACCACCGTCAGCGTGCGCCGCCTGGTGTTAAGGGCGTGTTCGCCGCCATCCGTGATGATTTCACCGGGGATCATGGTGCCAGTCTCCTGTCAAACAATGGGCTGGTGCACGGTGACCAGCTTGGTGCCGTCGGGGAAGGTGGCTTCCACCTGGATGTCGGGAATCATCTCGGCAATGCCGTCCATCACGTCGGCGCGGGTCAGCACGGCGCGGCCCTCGCTCATCAACTGCGCCACGGTCTTGCCGTCGCGTGCGCCCTCCATGACGGCGGCGCTGATCAAGGCCATGGCTTCGGGGTAATTGAGCTTCAGGCCACGGGCCTTGCGCCGCTCGGCCAGCAGGGCGGCCGTGAAGAGCAGCAGTTTGTCTTTTTCGCGGGGTGTGAGTTCCATGGCGCTCGGTCTGGTTGACGGTGTCTCGGCATTATTCAGCAATATCCGTGCCTCGCATGGTTGTTGCATACGCCAAATGCCAGATGTAGCTTTGCGCCCGCAGCGCGACATCACTATTGCTATGGCATGGAATCTGCACCATGGTGGTGTGCTCACCGAACCCGATTTTCCGCCCCAGCCTGAAGCGCCTCCGCAACGCGTGGTGAAAATCCGGCGCGACTACAACAACTGGGTGGCCAGCGAGACCATGGAAGACTACGCCCTGCGCTACACGCCGCAGCGGTTTCGCAAGTGGTCGGAGTGGCGGGTGGCCAACACCGCGTTTGGCGCAGCGTCGTTTCTGGTGTTGGAGGCCGTGGGTGCCACGCTGCTGGTGCAATACGGCTTTGTGAATGCCTTCTGGGCGATTCTGGTCACCGGGTTGGTGATCTTTCTGGCGGGGCTGCCCATCAGCGTGTACGCCTCGCGCTATGGGCTGGACATGGACCTGCTGACCCGGGGCGCGGGTTTTGGCTACATCGGCTCGACCATCACCTCGTTGATCTACGCATCCTTCACCTTCATATTCTTCGCGTTGGAGGCGGCCATCATGGCCTACGCGCTGGAGTTGGCGCTGGACATACCGCCCGCATGGGGCTACCTGATCTGTGCGCTGGTGGTGGTACCGCTGGTCACGCACGGGGTGTCGGTCATCAGTCGCCTGCAAATTTGGACCCAGCCGCTGTGGTTGGTGATGCTGGTGGTGCCATTTGTGTTCGTATTGGTGCGCAACCCGACGGCCTTTACGGGTATTTCGCACTACGGCGGTGAATTTGGGGTGGGTGGCGTGTTTGATGTGCACTTGTTTGGTGCTGCGCTGACCGTGGGTATTGCGCTCATCACCCAGATGGGCGAACAGGCGGATTACCTGCGTTTTATGCCAGAGCAAACCGCGCAGAACCGCAAACGCTGGTGGCTGTGTGTGCTGCTGGGCGGCCCGGGCTGGGTGGTGCTGGGCGTGGCCAAGATGCTGGGGGGTGCCTTGCTGGCCTACCTGGCCATTAGCCACAGCGTACCCACGGACCGCGCGGTGGACCCCAACCAGATGTACCTGGCGGCCTATGAATATGTGTTCCCGTCGCTGCAATGGGCGGTGGCGGCTACCGCGGTGTTTGTGGTGGTGTCGCAGCTCAAGATCAACGTCACCAATGCCTATGCCGGCTCGCTGGCCTGGAGCAACTTCTTTTCGCGCCTGACCCACAGCCACCCGGGGCGCGTGGTGTGGGTGCTGTTCAACACGCTGATTGCCTTCATGCTGATGGAGATGAATGTGTTCCAGGCGCTGGGTGATGTGCTGGGGCTGTACTCCAACATCGCCATTGCCTGGATCATGACCGTGGTGGCCGACTTGGTCATCAACAAGCCGCTGGGCCTGAGTCCCAAGGGTATCGAGTTCAAGCGGGCGCACCTGTACGACATCAACCCGGTAGGCGTGGGCTCCATGGCGCTGGCCTCGGCACTGTCGGTGGCGGCGTATCTGGGGACCTTTGGCGCGGACGTGAAGGCGTTTTCTGCGGTGGTGGCGCTGGTGACGGCTTTTGTTGCGGCCCCAGCTCTCGCGTGGGCTACCAAGGGCCGGTACTACATCGCCAGAGGAAGCTCCGGGAGCCTGGGCGGTACAGCGTTTTGCGCAGGTCAAGGAGGAGACCGCGCAGCGGGCGGGGCTGAAATCCGCGGCTCCGAGCCTGCCAGCGCAGGCTTGGACGGATTGAAGAGCCGTAGCCTCTGGCTGAGGCACGACCACGGAGCAAAACGCTGTACCGCCCAGGCTCCAGCGCCAGCCGAATCGCCGACCGTTCAGCGGTGTGTGATCTGCGAGCGCGAATACGAAGGCCCCGACATGGCCCACTGCCCCGCCTACCGCGGCGCCATCTGCTCGCTGTGCTGCACGCTCGATGCGCGCTGTGGCGACCTGTGCAAGCCCCAGGCAGCGCTGTCCGCGCAGTGGTCGGTTGCCTTGCGCTGGTTGCTACCCAAACGGGTCTGGCCGTACCTGGACACCGGCCTGGGCCACTTCATCCTGCTCATGCTCATCATCGTGCCACTGCTGGCCACGGTTTTTGGCATGTTTTACCGGCAGGAACTCTCCAGCTTGACCGAGGCGACCGGTGGCCAGCGCGCGCTGGAAGAGGCGCTTCGCTCGGGCTTCTTCAAAGCCTATATGGCATTGCTGCTGCTGGGCGGCATCGTGGCCTGGTGGCTGGTGCTGGCGCACAAAAGCCGCCAGGTGGCGCAGGAAGAGTCCAACCGCCAGACCCACTTGCTGGTGCAGGAAATTGAATCGCACCGCCAGACCGATGAGGCCCTGCAGACCGCCACCGCCGCGGCGGAGCGCGCCAAGCTGCAGGCCGAGCAGGCCAACCACGCCAAGAGCCGATACATCAGCGCCATCAGCCACGAGTTGCGCACGCCGCTCAACAGCATACTGGGTTATGCGCAGTTGATGGGGGAAGACACATCCATCCCGGCGCACCGCAAGCAGGCGGTCAGCGTCATCAAGCGCGGTGGCGAGCATTTGCTGTCGCTGATTGAGGGCACGCTGGACATGGCCCACATCGAGTCGGGCAAGCTCACGCTCAATGTCAAGCCCATGCAGTTTGCCAATGGCATGCACGAGATTGCCAGTCTGTTCGAACTGCAAGCCGCCGCCAAAGGGCTTGCTTTCAATTTTGAAGTGCAGGGCGCCATGCCCGAATGGGTGCGGGCCGACGAGAAGCGGGTGCGCCAGATCATCATCAACCTGCTGGGCAATGCCATCAAGTTCACCCAGCAGGGCAGCGTCACCTTCAGGCTGCGCTATGCGCGCGAGATGGCGCAGGTGGAGGTGCACGACACCGGGCCCGGCATGCTTGCGACTGAGCTGGAACACATCTTCGACCCCTTTGCCCGCGCCGCCAGCGTGGGCGTTGGCGCGACCGGGTCCGGCCTGGGGCTCACCATCGCCAAGATGCTGACGGACTTGATGGGCGGTGAACTCACGGCCACCAGTCAGCTGGGGCAGGGCTCGGTGTTCCGGGTGCGCTTGTTTCTGCCCGAATTGCACGACCAGCCAGGGCAGTCGCGGCAACGGATGGCACCGCTGGTGCGCAAGCCGCGCGTGGGCTATGTGGGAACGCGTCGCAAGATTCTGGTGGTGGACAACGAGGAGGCGGATCGCGAGTTGCTGGTCAGCCTGCTGGAGCCGCTGGGTTTTGTGCTGCGCGTGGCAGCCAGTGGCCATGATGCACTGGATCTGCTGGCTGCGGGTTACGACCCTGATGTGGTATTGCTCGACCTGGCGATGCCTGGCATCGATGGCTGGGAGACGCTGCGCCGCATCCGTGCACTGGCGGGGCGACAGCCGCAGGTGGCCATCGTTTCTGCCAATGCGTTTGAGCGGGGTGTGGACAACACACTGGGTATTGCGAGCGAAGACTTTATCGTCAAGCCGGTGCGCCACACCGAGCTACTGGACTGGCTGGAACGCAAGCTGGAGTTGACATGGCTGGAGGCTCCTGTCATCCCTGTGGTCGCACCCGTTGCACGCCTTGCACCCGTTAGCGATTCCGCACCCAATGGCGTTGCGCCACCCGAAACTGACTTGCTGGCACTGCAGGAGCTGGTGCGCCTGGGCTTCTATCGGGGCATTAACAACAAGCTCGACGCCATCCTGGCAGCACACCCGGCCTGTGCCGGTTACGTGGAAACCATGCGCATCTTGGCCCGACAATTTCAGTTTGAGGCCATGCTGACCCAACTGCAAAAAGAACTGGATGGCAACCATGCCCGCTGACGCCCTAACCGACCCCACTGCGGTGCACGGCGCCTGGCACGGTACCCTGGACCGTGCCAACAGCGATGTGGTGCTGATCGTGGACGACGTGCCCGACAACCTTGCCGTGTTGCACGACGCACTGGACGAATCCGGTTACACCGTGCTGGTGGCCACGTCGGGGGAGACTGCGCTGCAGCGCGCCGCGCAGGCCGTGCCCGACATCATCCTGCTCGACGCCATGATGCCTGGCATGGACGGCTTTGAAGTGGCGCGTCGCCTGAAAGCACTGGCGCAGACGGCGCACATACCCATCGTCTTCATGACCGGTCTGACCGAGACCGAATACCTGGTGGCGGCGCTGGAGTCTGGCGGTGTGGACTACGTCACCAAACCCATTCGACCGAAGGAGGTGCTGGCCCGCATGCAAGTGCACCTGCGCGGCGCGCGCGAGCGCCGACAGACCCGCAACGCGCTGGACGCCTTTGGTTACGCCACCATCATGGTGCGAGCCAGCGACGGTGCGTTGATGTGGCAAACCCCGTTGGCGCGTGAGTTGCTGGAGCGCTATTGCGGCACCCAGGCGCCCACCACGCCCGAGCCGGTGCTGACATGGCTGCGCCGTGGCTTGGCACAACTGGCGCAGGGAGAGCCGCCCAAGCTCTCCATCGAGCGTGGCGCCACGCGCCTGACCTTTCGCCTGCACCAGCAGACCGGCGACAGCGACGCCAGCGCCGAAAACGGCGACTGGCTGATCGTGATGCGCGAGGTGTCCGACACCGCCGTCATCGAGGCCATGAGCCTGTCCTTCAAACTCACCGCCAAAGAGGCCGAGGTGCTGTACTGGGTGGTCAAGGGCAAGACCAACAAGGACATTGGCGACATTCTGGGCAGCAGCCCCATGACGGTGAAGAAGCACCTGGAGCGCATCTTTGTGAAGATGGGCGTGGAGACTCGCACCGCCGCCGCCGGCATGGCCATGACGCGCATACGGCAATTGCATCCACAGTTTGAGGGGTAGTTGCAGGCACCAGACAACCCAATTTTTTTTCGCGCGCTGTGAGCCCTTTGGTTGCAAAACTCTCCGTATAGCCATTAGACGTCCGATTTCGCCGTGGACGACGCTTTACGCAGGGCGACTCATGGAGGGATCAATGCAGAAAATTCTTTGGAAACAATGCCGTGTGGC
This sequence comes from uncultured beta proteobacterium, assembly GCA_903945325.1. Classification (GTDB taxonomy): domain Bacteria; phylum Pseudomonadota; class Gammaproteobacteria; order Burkholderiales; family Burkholderiaceae_C; genus Allorhodoferax. The sequence goes on from CAJAVE010000138.1 coordinate 11,159, forward strand.
CGGTGTTTGTGTGGCGCTGTTGGTCAGTGCGCTGCCCGCTCGAGCCGGTCTTTTTGACGACTTGCTGGAAAAAGGGGCGGAGCTGGTCAAGGGGGTGGGTAGTGTGCTGAACCAGGGGCCTAGCGAAGAGACCTTGCTGGCACAAACCCCAGAGCAGCAAGACCAATCATTCATGGCTTTGCAAGAAGAAAAAGAATTCGACAAGCTGGTCAAACTCGCCACCGCGCTGCATGCCAAGGGCTCGGCAGCGGGCACGCATTTTCTCGGGCGTGCGTATCTTGACGGCAAAGGCATCGCACAAGACAAGGACAAGGGTTACAGCCTGATCAAGCAGGCGGCGCAGATGGGCGACATGCGCGCTCAGACAACACTGGCCGTGTTGTTTTTCCAGGGCAAGAAAGACGTCATGCCCGACAGCGCGCTGGGAATGCAGTATCTGACGGCCAGTGCCGAAAAATATGACGGGTCTGCCGAGTTGCTCGCACAGGTCTATGCCGAGGGCAAAAACGGCATTCCCAAAGACCGAGCCAAGGCACTGGACGTTTATAAAAACCACAAGTGGACCAACTCCACGCGCTGGCAAGCCAAGATCAAGCAGCTTGAGGCCCAGTTGCAGGCTATTCCGACCGTACCGGACTTTTTGGCACAAACCCCGCAGCAACAAGACACCTCGCTTGCGAACTTGTTGGCGCAAAACGACTACGCCATCGTGATGGAGCTGGCAAGTGCTGCAGCGGACACCGGGTCGCCTACCGGCAAGCTGTACCAAGCAATGGCTTACCTTTCGGGCAACGGAGCGGTGGTGAACAAGCCCAAAGGCCTGGCACTGCTCACTCAAGCGGCGGATGCCGGCGCAGCCCGCGCGCAGTTGCAGTTGGGCCGTCTTTTGATAACCGACCAAGATACCAGTGTGCGCAATGTTCCTGTGGGCATGGCGTATCTGGGGCGCTGTGTGCTTGAGTTTGGCGAAGCTGCCATGCTGTTGGCCGCAATCCACGAGAAAGGGGAGCACGGCCAGCCGGTTGACAAAGCCAAAGCACTGTCGGTGTACCAATTGGTCAGAGAACCGCAATATGCCAGCCAGGCGAAAACCAGGATCGCAGCGCTGGAATACGAGCTTAAGCCCGTCCCCACGGTGGACGATCTGCTGGCCATGCCGACCGATAAGCAGTACAAGGAGCTCAGTGAGTTAAGGAGCAAGAAAAAATACGCTGAGGTGCTGAGTTTGGCGCAGGCGCTGCATGAAAAGGGCGCATTTCCTGGTACCTTTTTTGTGGGATCGGCTCACTGGTTTGGCCGAGGCACGGTGGTCAATGAGCCTCTGGGCGCCGAGTATCTGGCCAAGGCTGCGGACGGCGGTATCCACGCGGCAGAGATGAATGCCGGGCGTGGTTTTCTGTTTGGCAAGTGGGGTTTTGCGCTGGACGAGGCACGTGGTCTGAAATACCTGCAGGCTTGCTACAAGTACTTTAACGATTGCGCCTATGACATAGCCCGTGCCCACGAAAACGGCATGGGCGGATTGCCCAAAGACAAAGCCAAAGCGCTTGCTATCTATAGAAACTACGGCTGGGCGTCCGATTTTGAGAACAACGCCATCATCGCCAAAAAAATCAAAGAACTCGATCCCAAACCACCGCATGAAGATGTGTTCATCAAAGTCATGGAGGCCGCCAAAAGCGTTGGCGTGCGGGTGTCCAATGTGGGTACCTCCGGCAATGGCTACTTTGGCAGCGGCGTGTTGATGGTCAATGGCAGCATCAAGGTCGAATTTGAAACCGGGCTGGAAATTTATGACGGCATGAAGCCCAAACTGTGGATGACTTTTGCCTCCAGCGACCGACGCGTGCATGACCCGTTGCGCAAGCGCATGATCGCGGCCTTGCGCGGCCAATTTGGCAGCTTCGACAGCACGTTTGACAGAAACAGCACCGTGTTCAACCCGGACTGGGTCAACCTGTGACACCGGCGCGCAACACCTTTGCCCTGAGCGCTTTGTGGCTGGCCTGCGCCAGCAGCCATGCCTGGAATGCAGCCGATGACGAGCGCAACCGCCAGCGCGGTATGGCCCAAATGCGCGCCAACGCAGCCCAGTTTGAGCAGAACAGTGCGCGCAATTTGCAAAATGCGCAGCGCGATTGGGCGCGCAACAGCGCCTCCGCACGGGTTGGCTCGTCCAGCAGCTACCAAAGCAGCAGTTCGCCACCCGCTTACAACGCCGTAGGTCAATTGGGTGACACGCTGCGCAGTATTGGCGACCGCATGAACAAGCCTGAGGTTTTGAGCATCAAGCTCAAAGCCGAGACAGATGTCGATGTGCTGGAGCGTTTCAAAGCCGCAGCACAGGAGGGCAATTCGGTCTCTTCCGTGTGGGTGGGCCAGATGTATTACTCGGGCTACGGCACCCAGCGTGACGATGTACAGGCCGCCCAGTGGTTCAAGAAGGCCGCGGCGCAGGGCAACCCTGATGGGGCCTATCACTACGGCTACATGCGGATGTACGGGCATGGCGTGGCGGTTGACCCGGCGGACGCGGTGAGTTGGTTCAAACGCGCGGCGGACGGGGGCAGCGCAAGGGGCGAGTTGAGCTATGCCACCGCTTTAATTTCTGGCAGTGGCATCGCCCGTAACGAAGCTCTGGCCGTACCCCTGATGAAAAGCCTGGTGGCGCGCAACATGCAGTTCAGCAGCGACCCCGATATCAAAGAGTCACAGGCACTGATGGCCGGTTTGCTGGGGGATTTTTACCGCAGTGGAACCGGGGTGGGCAAGGACATGGTGGAGGCGGTCCGCTGGTACTCACTGGCGGCTGAGCGTGGCGACCGGTTTGCGGCGCGTGACCTGGCAAAAATGTATTACCAGGGGGACGGCGTCGGCAAAGACTTCAAGCAGTTTTTGGCCTGGACCGCCAAGGCCGCCGAACTGGGCCACCCCGAGGCGCAGGCCAATCTGGGGCTGATGCTGGTGCAGGGCAAAGACCTGCCAAAAGACGAGTCAACTGGCGTGAAGCTGGTGCAAAGCGCCGCCGCGCAAGGCGATGGTTTTGCGTGGTCGCTGGTGGGTAATTTTCACCAGGATGGTCGGTTGGTCAAAAGTCCATCCAAAGCGGCCGAGGCCTATCGCCAGTCCGTGGCCAAAGGCTATCCGCAGGCGCGTTTCTACCTTACCCCGGCTTTGCTGCGAACGGCCCGCATTGCACCGGATGCCAGCGCGCTGGCGCAGGACCAGAAGGATGCGCAATCCGGCAATGTGGAGGCCATGTTGCGTGTGGCGGATCGTTACGCAGACGGTATTGGCACCGCAGAAAATCTGGCGCAAGCCCTGGTTTGGTACGAGAAAGCAGCCAGCCACGGCCATGCGGTCGCCCGAGGCATGCAGGGGTTGCTCCTGGTGACCGGCCAGGCGGGCACCAAAGATGTCAAAAAAGGGATTGAGCTGACCGAGGGTGCTGCAGCGGCTGGCGATGCAGGGGCCTTGTTCACCATGGGCCAGCTGTACTCCAATGGCTTTTTTGGGGAAAGCAATGCAAAGGCACAGGCCATTGGGTGGCACAAAAAGGCCCTGGCCGCAGGCCATGCAGGCGCTGAAGAGGCGCTCTCCAGCCTATTGCCATAGGCCTCTCGCGCCACCGTCGCGTGGCGGTTTCCTAATTCTTCTTCAGGCCCTGCGCCAATACTTCGGCCACCATTTTCAAGTCCGTAGAGACCATCTCGCGGTAGTTATCGGCAACGGTCACTTCGAAATTGCTGATGGAGCCGGAGGAGCCTCCGGCAATCGCATTGAATATCAGCAGCGCGGTTTGGCCGCCGCTTCGACCCACATCCACTACTTTGGAGCCGATCTGGCTTGGCAAAACCACTTCCTGGCGAAACTGGAATTGCTTGATGGAGCCGTCGTCACCCATCACCATGAACATGCTTTGTGGCGAAAGGGATAGCTTCACTCCGTGCGCCACTTCGGCGCTGCGATAGCTGCCTGAGTTCGCCAGTTTTGCGAACCCAATAATCAAATTGGCGTGAATGGTGGTTGCGCCCAGCGCTTTGGCCAGCGCAGCGCCTTTGCTGTAGCCGGTCATGGTGAAAGTGTCTGCCGTCCCCTTGCTGAGGATGGTCGTGCCACTGTTATTTGCCATGGCTTTGACCATTGCGCCAGACTCCTGTGGGCCGACGGTTTCTTCAACCAGCTTGCGAAATTCTTCATTGGCCAGAACTTTGTCCTGTCCGATCACAGAGTAGCCGCGTGCTGCCAATGCCGTTGCGAAATTGGTCGCGAAGTCGTCGGCCACCGCCTGCATGGTTTCTGGCGTAAGGCCAAGCAATTTGTAGTTGACGTCCACTGTGGCACCCTTGTTGCCACTGGTGGAGCTGGCACTGGTATCGGTGATGAACTTCAGCATGACGGTGGCCATGGCGAGTGGTCGCACGGGGCCCTCATAGGGCTTGTTTTGGTCCCTCGCCATCATGTTTTCATTCAGAAAGAGGGTGCTGAATGCAGTGGCACGGTCCGTTGTGGCTTCCAGAATGATGGGCTGGGGCGCCTTGTCGAAGAGGCCGGCATGGGCTTGTGAAGCAAGCAGAAGGCAGGCCGCAATGAGCACCCGCCCCTGCTTAGGCATTTTGATTTCAGTCGTTCGGGTACGCATGGTTGTATCTCCAAAAAAGACAAAGGTGACGGGTGTGGCCCGAAAGGGACACGGACGCTGCGGCTCACGCAAACCATGAACCTCACTTGGTGATACGGCGATCTACGAAGCCAAAAGGCTCAAACCGACAAAAAATACTGAACTGGCAGCTTTAGCTCAGTGTTTGCATCCAGGCGCGATGTTCTCCGGCCAGGGGCGCAATTGCAGCGGCTGCATCCAGGGCCGAGCGCGCGCGACTCTTCCACTCGGTGACGTCCACACCTTTGGAGGCTTCTGCCATCGCCATGGCCAGTTGGGCCTGAACCAGGTAGCCTGCACGTTGCTGGTAGGCGTTGTGGGGCGGGGGCTGGTACGCACGGAAGGCTGCGCTAGCGGTGGCGCGGGCACCTTGCTGCAGTCCCAGGGCTTGCATGGCCTGCGCACGCTCAGCCTGCATCCACGCGACGCCACGCAAGGCTTCCTGGTTGGTCGACGCGGTCGCCGCCATTCTTTGCCAATAGGAAAGAGCCATTTCCAGCACGGGCAAAGCCGCAGCGGGTTGACCGGCGCGGCGTAGGGCGCGGCCGTGGTGGGTAGCGAGCAGGGGCGCCCTTCGCGTCCAGTTGTTGTCAACGGTTGCGGCATGCTCCGCTTGCAGTTGCCGGTTCAAGTCCCAGGCTGCTGTTGTGGCTGCCAACGCGGCGTCATGGCGCTGCAGGCGCAACAAAATGCGCCCCAAGTTGGTGGACTCGGTGACCAGTGCATCGCGGTATTCGACGTCCTGAGGCAAGGCCTTGACCGAGGCATGGCGCGCTGCCATGGCCAGTTCCGCGGCCCTTAAAGCGGGCTCCAGAGCATCGCGTGCCTCGTGCACGATAGCGGTCTGGCCATCGACGGAGCCCAGCAAATACGTGATCTCCGGGTCGGGGTGCAGGGTGTCCAATTCCATCAACTCTGTACGCGCGGCCTTTAGTTCTGCCAACGCTTCGTCAGGGCGGTCCAGGTGCAGCATGCCCGGCTTGTAGAGCAGTTGGCTGAGGAAATGGCGGGACCGGGCCCGCTCCACGCGCAAGGCGATGGTTGCGTCGTCGCGCTTTTCACGTTCAGACAGGGCGATGCCGCGGCCCATCAAGGGCCCCACTTCAGTCATGGTTTGAAGGGCCTCTTGTGCTTGACCATTGGCGCGCTGTAAGCGGGCGCGGGTACCCAATGCACGCCAGTACCAGATCAGGAAATTGGCGTCGGGCAGTTTTTCTTCCATGACGCTTCGCGCCAACTCCAGCGCACGGTCGGCATGGCGCTGGCCCGCCTCGGCGCGGTTCAGTGCAGCCGAGTTTTCATTGAATTCCACATCGGCGAGCCTTGCGTAGGCCTGTGCAGCATCGGCAATCAGGTCCGGGTCGTCTCCACTGGTTGCGACCAGTTTGTCCAGCACGCTCGTTAATTGCTTGAGCAAGTCCGCCTTGATGGCCATGCCGCCGGGGACGTAGGTCACCGCATCGCCAAACCGGAACACCGCTTCACGCGTGAGCACCTTGATGCTGGCAAGGCGGCTTCGTGCCTGATTCGCCTGCCAGGTGGATACCGCAATGCCGAGCACCAGCGATGCCAATAGGCCAGCGGCAAGAGCGGTCACCAGTCGATGCCTTCGAATGAGCTTGGTGGTCAGGTAGGTCAGTGTCGGCGTGCGCGCGCTCACCGGCATGCCGTTCAGGTAGTTGCGGATGTCTTGCGCCAGCGCCTCGACACTGGAGTAGCGGCGTTCCACGGATTTCTCCAGCGCCATGAGCAAAATATTGTCCAGGTCGCCTTTCAGGTGCTTGCGTGTGGCCAGCCAATGGGGGTCAGTCACCAGGTCCGGGCTCAGGTTGCTGGGCCGGGTGGGCTCTTCCTCCAGCACGCTGCGCGCCATCTCGGCGGGAGTGGTCGCGTTGCGCCCGGTTGGGCGCAGGCCGGTGAGCATTTGGTACAGCAGTACCCCCAGCGAGTAGATGTCGGTTGCCGTGTTGATTGCATCCCCTCGCACTTGTTCCGGGCTGGCGTACTGCGGGGTGAAGGGCCGGTGCGTGCCCAGCGTTGTGTCCTGCAGCGAGTCTGCGGCTGCCGCGAGCGGGTCCAGGGCTTTGGCGATACCGAAGTCAAGCAGTTTGACTTGACCCTGTAGCGTGACCAGCACATTGCCGGGTTTGAGGTCGCGGTGCACCACCAGGTTTTTGTGGGCATATGCCACGGCATCGGCGAGTTGCAGAAAAAACGCCAGCCGCTGTTCGATGGGCAGACCGGTAGAGGCTTCGTCAATCGGGCGGCCATCCACATACTCCATGACGAAATACGGCAGGCCGTCTGCGCTGAGCCCCGCGTCCAGCAGGGTGGCAATGTGTGGGTGGTTCAGGCGCGCCAGGGCTTGGCGTTCCAACGAAAAACGCTGCAAGATGGCAGCACTGTCCAGCCCGCGCTTGAGTATTTTGAGCGCTGCCCGGCCGATGTAGTTGCCATCGGCGCGGGTGGCTTCAAAGACGTCACCCATGCCCCCAGCACCCAGCGGGCGCACAATTTGCCAAGGCCCTAGCCGGTCGCCAATGCGGTCTGACCCATCGGGCAATGCCAGGGAGGCTACCTGGTCCAAAAGAGCGGCTGCCTTCGTGTGGCCTGCGTCTTGCTCCAGATCAAAGGCCAGCAAGGAGCGGACTTCGGAGCGGACGGATTCATCGACCTCTGCAGCAGCAATGAATACCTCTCTTTCAGAAGCGCTCAGCGGCGAGGCGTGTTCATAAAGATGCTTGGCCAGCGCCCAGGATTGTGGAGAAAGAGGGGGCTTGTTGGGCATAGCCTTGATTCTGGCATGGTAAGGTTGCTCCCATGACTGACCCGCTTCACGACATCACCGGTTGGCTCGCTTCCGCGGGCCAGCAGGGTGCCCCGCATGGCGCAGAAGTAGGTAAAGAGTTGTTTCAGTGGTTGTACGACGATTTGCTGCGCATGGCACGCGGCCAAATGCGCAAAGAGCATGCCGCCCACACCCTGAGTGCCACGGCGCTGACCCATGAAGCCTGGTTTCGAATGAACGAGCAAACGCGCACCCAGTGGGCGAACAGGTCCCATTTTCTGGCAGTGGCATCCACCGTGATGCGAAGAATTTTGGTGCACCATGCGGTGGCCAAGCAAGCGCAAAAACGCGATGCCGACCTGGTGTCGCTGACGTTGGCCGAGCACCAGCCCTCCGAGGCAATCGGCAACGACCTGGTTTCCGTGCATGAGGCCTTGCTGGCGTTTGAGGCGATAGACCCCCGTGCCGCCCGGGTGGTGGAGCTGAAGTTTTTTGGTGGAATGGAAAACACAGAAATTGCCGAGGCACTGGACATTTCTCTCGCCACTGTCAAACGCGAGTGGAGCGTTGCGCGCGCATGGTTGCTACGCGAATTGAGCGTTGGTTAGTCAGTGTCGCCGCACCGGGACGCGCAAATCATCCAGATAGTCGCGTGCAATGTTGAGGCTGGAGCACACACCCAGGTCTTTGCGATGCTCAACCAACCACTTGCGGGCGTGGGTTTGCCCCAGGTCGTGCAGCGTGCGAATCAAGTTGGCTTCGGTGGAGATTTTGGTAGTGGCGCCCATCTGCTCCAGTACCTCGCCACCGTCTATGCGGTGCATCAACACGTCTTTGTAATGGGCGGGGTCCAGCTTGCCTTCGGCCAGCAGACGCTTGACGAAATCGATGGCTCGCATTTCGGCGATGAGCGCGGAGTTGAACGTGATTTCGTTCAACCGGTCCATGATGTCGATCGCGTTGGTAGGCAACAAGTCGCGTTTGATGGGGTTGATTTGCACCAGCAGAATGTCGCGGCTTTCGCACTTGTAAATCAAGGGGTGGATGGCCGGATTGCCCGAGTAGCCACCGTCCCAATAGTGTTCGCCCTCAATTTCAACCGCCCGAAACATCATGGGCAGACAGGCGGACGCCATGACTGCATCGGCCGTGAGGCGCTTGCCCGAAAAAATCTCGGCCTTGCCTGTGGTCACTCGGGTTGCAACGACAAAAACCTTGAGGTCCCTGAGCTGCGCCAGCCGTTCAAAATCGATCTGGCGTTCGACAAAGGTTTTCAGCGGATTGAGGTCCAGCGGATTCATCTGGTAGGGCGACATGGAGCCCGACCAGGCACGGGTCATGGCATCGGCCCATTGCCCACTGGTCGAGTGGTGACCACCGGCCAAACCCAGCAGCATGTCAAACGGTGCACGCTGGGCCTGCCCGATGGCGCCCATGTTCACAATGCCGTTCCAGAAATTTGCCAGCGACTCGCGTGCCGCTTCCCGCGGGTCGGACTGTGGCTTGCCAATGCACTGTGCAAAGCCATGCGCCAATGCCACAGCGTTCATGGCCCCAGCGCTGGTGCCGCTGATGCCTTCAATGTCGATCTGGCGGTCCTGCAGCAACACATCAAGCACGCCCCAGGTAAATGCGCCATGGGAGCCACCGCCTTGCAAGCCCAGGTTAATGCGGTGCCGGGTTGCGCGGGCGTGGGCAGTGGACGGATCGGGAGCAGTGGTGGGGTTCATGCGCAGAGCTTAGCAGCCTCAGGTGATTGACCGCTCCGTTAAGAACGCACGGTACTTTTTGCTGGAGCCCACGATATGCCCGATCCACCACAGAGCCAGGAATCGCTGGAGTTCGACCGGCTCAAAGTTCTCCGTCGTGATGATCTCGTTGGCCAGGTAGTCAAACTCGTCGCTCTCGTTCTGATGCTCTTCAACCAGGGGGTAACCGCACTGTGTAAGCAGCGCCTCCTCGGCGGCAAAGTGCTCACGCGCCTGGACCATGAGTGCGGCAAAGGTGTCGTTGAACTGCTGGTTGCTTTGTGCGCCCGCGTCTGCAATGCAGTCGGCCAGCGTATTGCATTGCGCCAGGATGGCCTGGTGCTGACGGTCCAGTGCGTCGGAGCCCACGCTGTAGTCAGCATTCCATTGGATTCGGTTCGGCATGGTGTGTGTCTTTGTCCGGGGCGCGGTTGGTTAGAAGCCCAGTGACTCCACGACGGCCACCAGGTCGGCAAAGCTGACCGCGTCGAGCTTGGCCGCCAGCGCGACTTTGTCCAGCCCAGCACAATCAAACTTGGTCAGGGTGACTTCAAAGGGCAATTCTTCAATCTCCAGAGGCGACATGAACCCGATGTGGCAGATGTGCGCGAGGCACAGGCGCTCAGGCTCACTGAGTTCCAGGCCGTGGCGCTTAAGGATTTCCAGGTAGCGCTCGGCGGTGCGGTTCAGTTTGCCGCTGATCTCCAGCGTGTTCTTTTGCCCTTCCGCCAGGATGGCCAGCGGTGGGCCGAAAAAGACGTTGGTCTTTCCGACGTTTCGTGTCTTCTCTGTTGCACTCAGGGCGGGGGCAATCCAGCTGGGGTCGCCCCGCTCCCCCAAAGGCTTGCGCGTCATATCCGGGCCGACAGGCCCATCGGTTCCGTCAGTGCTGGGCAACGCCATGGAGCAGTTCGTGTTTGGCGTCTTTCATGCCCTTGGGTAGCTGTGGCGGGGTTTCAGGCGCAATCTGGATGAAGCCCCGGTTGCGCACGCCGTCCTGCACGTTGTGCGGGTTGTGGCATTCGGTGCAAGTGAACCAGCGCTTCTTGCCGGTGCTGGCCCACTCGCCAATGCGCTTGCCATGAATGCCATCCCGCCAGTCGCGCATTTTGTCGCCGTGGCATTTGCCGCAGAGCAATTGGGGCTGGTCAAAGCTGACGGGGTCACCAAAGTTGTCCACCAGTTTGTTGCGCTGGGTGGTGTGGTGGCAATCCATGCACCAGATGCGCTCCCGACCGTGCTGCAGGTTCTGCAGGTCGGGCACCATGGCTGCCATGGTCGGTATGGGGGTCGGCTTCTTGCTCGTTGGCAACTTGGGCGGATTGAATTTGGGACCCACACCGTTATGACATGCCACGCCGCACATCGGCATCAGTGCCAGCTTTTCAGAGCGCGGCTTGACCACGGCGTGACCTGGAGGAATCTTTTCCAATAGTGGCATGTTGCCCATGGGTACTGTGCCGTCAAACGGGTCACCCCACCACAGCACTGCACCGGTCTTGGGTGAACACTTCACATTGGGCCAACCGGGCTGCAGGTCTCGCTTGACCACTTCGGAAGCGCCTTTGCGACTTTCAAAGCAGGTGGTTTCGGCGTCTGGCGTCGCCTGGGCAAAGGCTGAAGACGCAAGGCTGCAAGAAAAGGCCAAGAGCATGGCGCTGAAGGTAATTTTTTTCATGATGTGTACCTCACCGTGATGCGCTGGTGGTCGTGTGAGCAACGTATTTGATTTCGCCCATCAAAATGCCGATGGCACCCTTGAGCAAAATCGTCAGGATGAAGAATCCCATGGCCCAATTGCCCAGGCTCATCACCACCTCAATGAAGGTGGGGTAGTACTCGGTCACTTCGCCAATCGGGGTGGGGATGAAGCCGGGAACGATCAGGCCCATGCCCTTTTCGATCCAGATGCCGACAAATGCGAGCACGCAGGCGATGGGCAGCAGTTTGTAATTGGTGCGCACGCTGGGGATCAGGAACATCACGAAGGCGATGACCATGAAAGCCAGTGAACTCCAGAACCATGGCACCAGTGCAGTCAGGCCATGCAGGCCGAACATCAGGTAATACAGGCCGTTGGCATGCTCGGTCCGTGCATACAGTTCGACCACGATTTCAGACATGGTCAGGAACAGCGCAAGGCCCAGGCACCAGGTGACGATGGTCGACAGCAGATTGATGGCGCTGTCCTGGATCCACATCTTGGTGTTCTTGCGGATGTACATGAAGGCCAGGATGATCAGACACGGCCCTGCCGCGAACGCCGTGGTGATGAAGCGGATCGGCATCATGCTGTGGTACCACATGGGGCGTGCCGGCATCGTGGATATCAAAAAGGCTGTGACGGTGTGGATACTCAACGCCCAGACGATAGAGGTGTACACCAGCGGCATGAAGTACTTGTTGTTCACCTGGGTGCCGGTGTACTTCGCATACAGGTAGTAAAAACCGCACATGAAATTGAGTACCAGATACCCGTTGAGCGCCAGTACGTCCCACGCAAGCATGGAGCCCGGCATGTTGAAAATGCCAATAAAGGGCAACATGTGCCACAGCCGGTCAGGGCGACCCATGTGGGCAAAGACGAACAGCATAACCATGATCACGGCTGAAATCGCCAGCATTTCGCCCAGCACCGTCACTTCATGCATGGCCTTGTGGTGGTACACGTAAGCCGGGAAGACAATGGTCACCGCACCGGCGGCCACGCCCACCAGAAACACCAGATTGGCGAAGTACAGGCCGTCGTGGATCTGGCTGGTCATGCCGGTGACGATCAGGCCCTCGGTGTTTTGCAGATAGAAGGCGTACAGTGCCCCCGCGCTCAGCAGGGCCAGAAAGCCCATCCATGCGTAGAACTTGGTCCCGCCCTTGAGTACGTAGCGGGTGTAGTCGGTGGTGAATTGAATCAGTTTTTCCACAATCATGCTCCTCAATCGTAGAAGTAAAAAAACTTCGGAAACGTGTTGAGTTCGGCTTTGAGTCGAAACACGTTTTTGCGGGCCAGAATCAGGCTCACCTCACTTTCGGGGTCAAGCAAATTGCCGAACTTGCGCGCGCCCACCGGGCAAACTTCAACGCATGCCGGGTACCGCCCCTGGCGTGTGCGTTGCAGACACCAGTGGCACTTTTCAACCACGCCCCTCATGCGTGGGCGGTTACCCATGTAGTGTGTGACCGGGTTCATTTCTTCCTTGGGAAGGATAGGGGTGGTCAGGTTGATGCGCCTTGCCCAGTAGGGGCAGGCGCCCATGCACATGCGACAGCCAATGCACCAGTTGTAGTCAATCACCACCGGGCCATCGGCCTCCCGGTAAGTTGTTCGCACCGGGCATACCTTGACGCAGGGTGGCTTCTCGCACTGCATGCAGGCGATTGGCATGTAGTTAGCATCCTTTTCCGGAACGGCTTCGGGTTCATAGTGGTACTGGCCCTCCAGAACCTGGCCAGCCGGTGTGTAAGCATTGCCACCGACCTGAATGCCGAGGCCTTCCGGGTAGCCCTGATTCATCTTGTCCCCCGAAAACCCCCCGCGTTCCATCCGGAGCACCTGTATCCATTCGATGCGCTGGCCGGGTTCTTCTCCGCGGGTCTGGTTGTTTTCTTCGACGCAGGCCTTGACGCAACGGCGGCAACCGATGCATTTGCGGATGTTCAGGGCATACCCCATCAGTACGCCTGGCAAAGCCTCGGTGGTGTCGACCGTCACTTTTTTTCCGTATTGCGCCGAATAGCGTCGCTCCAGTCGTGCGCGTGACTCTGCCTTTTCTTCAGGGCTCATCAGCCGGTAATTCTTCTGGAAGTGCTCGGCCCATTCGACGGTGGCTTTCGGATCGTCGGTCTGCGCCATCAGCGCAGCCGCGCCCATCAGCGAGGACACGCTGACCACACCAGTAGCCGCCAAAAAGTTGCGGCGTGACGTGGGCGGGGATGACGCGAACGGCACTGCTGGCTCGGGGCACGCCGAACAGGGAGGCGTTGCGTCCGGGTTTGAATCAGGCGTCGGGCTATTGTTCGAATTCACGGTGGTTCTCCAGTTGTGGGGCACGGCAAAGCATTGGCGGCCATGGTAGAACCCAGCGCAAATTGTGGTGTGATATGGATCAACTTTGCACCGATTTTCGGTGAGTGAACTCTGTAAAACCCGCAACAGTTGCTGACAAGTCTCGCAAATTTTTCCTGGCAGAGGTGCTTGTAATGACTGTGTAAGAACTACAGCGCAACTAGCTCAGTTGCCGAAAATACACCGCGTCAAAAGCATCGCGTTGAATGTCTTCCAGCGTGGGTGAATGCCCCGCCCATAGCACCAGTACCTGGCCTGGCAGGTCCAATGTGCGCTCCAGCCTGCGGCACAGGATGTAGCGGTCCGCATCGTTCATGTCCGGTAGTTCCGTGAACAGCAGGTAACTCCTAAGGTAGGCAAATTCATGGATTGTTTTGCGCACCAGCCACGCCCGCAACACGGGTTTGCAGCGGGCTATGGTGGACTGGAATTCAGCCTTCTCGAAATCATTGAGGTCATGGTGCGCAATGGATTGGAAGTAAGGTGAATCCGACAACGCTGCCCGTGCACGCTCTTCGTAATCATTGGCCTGCTTGAGCCGCTCGCGCCATACCTTAAGTGACTTTTCATCGAGCAGGCCTATGGCTACCTGCTTCTCCAGCATCTGCACCGCAGTGCGGCAGGCCCACCTGCGGTGGGTAGCGCTGAGTTCAAACAATTGGCCAAGACAGTCCAGGCGCGCAGCATGCTCGCTCTCGGGCAGACAAAGCGCCAGTCCGCGCAGTGCGCCTGCATGGCCCGGGCTGATCTGCAGAGCGCGTTCGTACAGGGATTGCACTTCGGCCTGCGGTTCTAGGCGACGGCGCAGGTCGCCCAGTTGGGTCATCTCATCCCCGTTGTTGCGATTGATGCTGGCGGTCAGCGTGCGGATGCCAGCTTGCACGCGGCTGAGGTAGGCATGGTGCAACTCCCAGTTACTGGCATTGTCGCGGCACCATTGTTTGTCGAAGTGTGCCAGCCATTTGGAGCTTCCTTTGCCCAGCAGGCTTAGTGCCGGGCGCGTTGACCATGCGGGCAAATGCTTGTTGACATTGAGTGCCTCCAGTCGATCACGCAACACCGGATGGGTGTCGTCTTCATCGCTGAGCTGAATGAGTGCCTGGCGCAAAGACGGATGTGCGAAATCGTCTTGTATGGGTTGTGCCAGCAACGTGTGCATGGCATTGAAAGGGCCAATCGGTTGCGGGCTGGTCGCGGCCGCGTTCCAGTGCAAGGGCCAGAATGCGGTATTGAGCCAATCCTCTTTAATGGCGATCTCAGTCAAAGCAGCGCCCGCTACTTCACGGCCCAAAAGCTGGCCCGCTATGCGGTCTGCCTCAAACTCGTCTTGGCGGGCCATGGCAAACGTCTTGGCCAAAAAGCGCGGAGAGTACCAGCGCAAAAAGGCCTGCGTGGCTACAGCCATTGGCCCACTTTCATTGCGCATGCCGTGCTCGAGTTTCATCCAACTCAGGCGCGTGCGGTAAATCCACGCGGCAAATTGCCCGTGGTTGCGACGGAGGTGGCCGTATTCGTGCGCGGTGACGGCCAGAAAACGCGGTCGGTCCAAGGCCATCAGCAGAGGCAGGCCAATGGTCAGGTAGTTGGTCGCACCCCCGAAAAGACCGTATCTCGGTATCTGGCTGATGCTCGCGTTAAAGCTGTCATCCAGCAGCACATGGTGAATGGGTGGTCCCTTGATTTTCTTGCGAATGCGTGCCAGCGCGGTAAACAAGCTGGGTGCATCGGCCGCAGTAATGGTGACACCTGCGGGTGCATCCAGATGCAGCCACATTGCACGCAGACTAGTCCAAAGCAAGCCAACGGCTGTAATCAGCAGTGCAATGTGATAGGCCTTCATTCGTCCTTGGCCCACAGCACAAACGGTCCAGACCAGCATTGAGACCGCGATGAAAACGCAGCCCACTACCAAAAGGTAGCCCAATGCCGCAAAGCCGGCCACACCGCGACGGTAGCCTTGGCTGTCGTCGGCACTGGCCTGCTCGCCGATACGTACCAAGTGAATGAAATCTGCTCGTTTCACGGGGCTACCAATTCAATATTGGGCGCCATCTTAGCTGCTCACGGAGCAGAGTACGCCACTCGGCGTATTTCACATCCCCCTGTCCTTCCCTAAAGTCAAGCCATCGTTGCGCAAAATCTGTCTGAGTGGGCGGTTCGCGCAGCGAAGCTGGTTTTCTTTAACTTCGGAAGGTCACATCCATGCAACGCACCAATTCACGTCGATTTACGCTGAAGGCACTCACTGCTGCCGTCGCTCTCACCACGCTGTCCGCCGTGCCAGCGTTTGCCGCCGACACCATCAAGGTCGGCATTTTGCACAGCCTCTCGGGCACCATGGCCATTTCGGAAACCGTGTTGAAAGACACCGTACTCATGGCCATTGATGAAATCAACGCCAAGGGCGGCGTGCTGGGCAAAAAGCTCGAACCCGTGGTGGTGGACCCCGCCTCCAACTGGCCGCTGTTCGCCGAAAAGACCAAGCAGTTGCTGGGCCAGGACAAGGTCTCGGTGATCTTCGGCTGCTGGACTTCGGTCTCGCGCAAGTCGGTGTTGCCCGTCGTGGAAGAAATGAACGGTCTGTTGTTCTACCCCGTGCAGTACGAGGGTGAAGAGCTGTCCAAGAACGTGTTCTACACCGGTGCTGCACCGAATCAGCAAGCCATTCCGGCCGTCGATTATTTGATGAGCAAAGAAGGCGGCGGCGCCAAGCGTTGGGTCCTGCTGGGAACCGACTATGTCTACCCCCGCACCACCAACAAGATCCTGCGCGCCTACCTGAAGAGCAAGGGCGTTGCCGACAAGGACATCGACGAAAAGTACACACCGTTTGGTCACTCCGATTACCAGACCATCGTGGCTGACGTGAAGAAGTTTGCCGCCGGTGGCAAGACTGCCGTGGTGTCCACCATCAATGGTGACTCCAACGTGCCGTTCTACAAAGAGCTGGGCAATGCCGGCTTGAAGGCCAAGGACGTGCCCGTCGTCGCCTTCTCCGTGGGTGAAGAAGAGCTGCGCGGTGTTGACACCAAGCCGCTGGTGGGCCACTTGGCTGCATGGAATTACTTCATGAGCATCAAGAACCCCGACAACACGGCCTTCATCAAGAAGTGGTCGGATTACGCCAAGGCCAAGAAGCTGCCCGGCTCCGACAAGCCTTTGACCAACGACCCGATGGAAGCCACCTACATCGGTATCAACATGTGGAAGCAGGCGGTGGAAAAGGCCAAATCCACCGATACCGACAAGGTCATCGCTGCGATGGCCGGCCAGACCTTCAAGGCACCCAGCGGCATCGTGAGCAAGATGGATGAAAAGAACCACCATTTGCACAAGTCGGTGTTCATCGGCGAAGTGAAGGCCGACGGCCAGTTCAACGTGGTGTGGAAGACACCTGGTCCTGTGAAGGCCAAGCCATGGTCTCCGTTCATCGAAGGCAATGACAAGAAGCCTGACGAGCCCGTCGCGAAATAGGGCGAAAAGCAGGGAGGGGTAGGCTGCCATCGCTGATGAGGCGACGGCGGCCTTATACAAGACAACGGAGAAACTGGCGGATGCCAAAAAGACTACACCAGTTGCTGCTGGCGGTGCTGCTCTGCGGCACGGCACATGCCTACGCACTCACACCGGACCAGGCCAAAGCCATTGCCATCGGCGAAGGGGATGCACGTATCGAAGCGCTGCGCGCGGCAGTAGCCGACGCTGACGACAAGACCGTGCAGTTCATCCAGGCATTGTCCGATGACGCTGTGAAGGTGGTGGCAGGCGTCCCCGTGATTGTGCGGAATGGTAAAGCCGTCGATCCGGTCAGCGGCACTGAAACCGCTCTACCCGACACGGCAGACGACGTGATGAACAACAACCGCATGCGCGGTGAAATCGATACGGCCATGGCATCGCTCAACTTGCTGTCAGCGGATGCAGCCGTGCGACGCGACGCAGTCAAGACACTGCAAGGCGAAGTGGACGAGAGCAAGCTGCCTTTGATCGACAAGGCATTTGCGCAGGAGACGGTACCTGACATCAAGGACCGATTGGGCCTGCTGCGCGCAGCAGCGCTCCTGACTAGCACCGACAAAGCTAAACGACTGGACGCGGCCAAGTTGTTGGCAGAGAGTTCACAGGCTGCAACCAAGACGTTGCTGATCGAACGCGTGCCACTGGAAACTGATGCGCAAGTCAAGGCAGCGCTGCAATTCAGTCTCAGCAAAGTCGAAGCACGTTTGGCGTGGGGTGATCGGCTGGGCGCCATCTTCAGTGGTATCAGCCTGGGCAGCATCCTGTTGCTGGTAGCGCTGGGCCTGGCCATTACCTACGGACTGATGGGAGTTATCAACATGGCCCATGGTGAGTTGATGATGATTGGTGCCTACGCCACCTATGTGGTTCAGGGCCTGTTCCAGAAATATCTTCCCGGTGCTTTTGACTGGTACCTGCTAGCCTCGGTACCTGTGGCATTTATGGCGTCGGCCCTGGTAGGCGCGGCGCTGGAGCGCAGCGTGATCCGTTTCCTTTATGGCCGCCCGCTGGAGACTCTGCTGGCTACCTGGGGTATCAGCCTGATGCTGATGCAGGCGGTGCGCACGCTGTTTGGCGCGCAGAACGTGGGTGTGGAAAACCCCAGCTGGATGAGTGGTGGCGTGCAGGTCATGGGTAATTTGTCCCTGCCCTACAACCGCCTCGTGATCGTGGGCTTCGCGCTGGCTGTACTGGGCGGCGTGGCCTTCCTGATCAGCAAGACGCGTCTGGGTCTGTTCGTGCGTGGTGTCACGCAGAACCGGCCGATTGCCAGTTGCATGGGCGTCAATACAGCCCGCATCGACACCTATGCCTTCGCACTGGGCTCAGGCATTGCCGGGTTGGCCGGCTGTGCGCTCAGCCAGGTCGGAAATGTGGGTCCGGATTTGGGTCAGGGCTACATCGTGGACTCGTTTATGGTGGTCGTGCTGGGTGGCGTCGGACAGCTCGCGGGTACCGTCTACGCTGCATTGGGCCTGGGCGTGCTGAACAAGTTCCTGGAAGGCTGGACCGGTGCCGTACTGGCCAAAATTGCGGTGCTGGTTTTCATCATCATCTTCATTCAAAAAAGACCTCAAGGTATTTTTGCCATGAAGGGCCGGAGTGCAGAAGCATGAGCACCTTGATACTTCCCACGAGAGCACCGCTCCTGACGCGCTCCGGCTGGAGCGCCTGGCTGGCTGCCCTGATCGTGTTGTGCGCCGTGGTGCCGCTGCTGAACCTGGTGGTGCCGGCTGGCAGCGCGTTCCACCTGAGCGACTTTGCCGTCGCGCTGGTCGCAAAGATCATGTGCTACGCCATCTGCGCGCTGGCCATGGATTTGATCTGGGGCTACACCGGCATCCTGTCGCTGGGTCACGGTCTGTTCTTTGCGCTGGGTGGTTACGCCATGGGCATGTACCTGATGCGCCAGATCGGCACCGACGGCAACTACAAGAGCAATCTGCCGGACTTCATGGTGTTCCTGGACTGGAAAGAGCTACCCTGGCACTGGACGTTCAGCGACAGCTTTGTGGCCACGCTGTTTCTGGTGGTGGCGGTGCCGGGCCTGGTGGCCTTTGTGTTTGGCTACTTTGCCTTCCGTTCGCGCATCAAGGGGGTGTACTTTTCCATCATCACGCAGGCTATGACCTTTGCTGCGATGCTGCTGTTCTTCCGCAATGAAACCGGCTTTGGAGGCAACAACGGTTTTACCGATTTCAAGCGCCTGCTGGACATTCCTATCGCGACACCTAGCATGCGCATGGTGCTTTTTGTGCTGACCTCGGTCACCTTGCTGCTGTTCTTTTTGCTGGGGCGATGGCTGGTGAATGCCAAGTTTGGCCGAGTGCTGCAAGCCGTGCGGGATGCAGAGACGCGGGTAATGTTCTCGGGCTACAACCCCATTGGCTACAAACTGACCATTTGGACGCTGTCGGCCATGATGTGTGGTGTCGCGGGAGCCTTGTATGTGCCGCAGGTGGGCATCATCAACCCGAGTGAAATGAGCCCGGCCAATTCCATCGAGATCGCGATTTGGGCAGCCGTGGGGGGGCGGGCCACGTTGATAGGTCCCATCGTGGGTGCGTTCATTGTGAATGGCGCCAAAAGCTGGTTGACCGTCACCTACCCCGAGTTCTGGCTGTACTTTCTGGGCGCGCTATTCATTGGGGTCACGCTGTACCTCCCCGATGGGGTGGTGGGTTTGGTCAAGAAACTCAAGAGGGGCAAGGCATGACCCCTGAACTGATGGAACAAGGCGCCAAGCGCGTCGAAGTCCATGCTGCCGCGCTCGCTGCACGCACTGGGCAAACCGAGTCCGGTGGGCGCTCGGCGGGCATCGGACGTGTGGTGAAAGACCGCGAGGTTGACATCACCCATGGACGTATCCTCTACCTGGAAGACGTGAACGTCAGCTTCGATGGTTTTAAGGCCATCAACGGCTTGTCGCTGGACATTGCACCGGGGGAGTTGCGCTGCATCATCGGCCCCAACGGCGCGGGCAAGACCACGATGATGGACATCATCACTGGCAAGACGCGGCCCAATAGCGGAACCGTGTTCTTTGGCAGCACTATAGACCTGCTGCGTTATACCGAGCCCGAGATCGCGCAACTGGGCATTGGCCGGAAGTTCCAGAAGCCTACGGTGTTCGAACAGCTCACGGTGTTCGAAAACCTTGAACTGGCGCTGCACACCAACAAGGGAGTGAAGTCGTCGATGTTCTTCAGGCTGGATTCAGCCCAGGGCGACCGACTGGCCGAGGTATTGCACACCATTCATCTGGCCGACAGCATAGGCCGTCTGGCGGGCAATCTGAGCCATGGCCAGAAGCAATGGCTGGAGATTGGCATGTTGTTGATGCAGGAGCCCAAGCTTCTGTTGCTGGACGAGCCGGTGGCGGGCATGACCGATGAAGAAACCGAGCGCACGGCGGAGCTGTTCCTGTCGCTCAAAGGCAAGCACTCGCTGATGGTGGTCGAGCATGACATGAGCTTTATCCGCACCATCAGCGAGATCGTCACCGTTCTGTGCGATGGTGCGGTACTGGCACAGGGCACACTGGATCAGGTGCAGTCCGATGAACGCGTGATCGAGGTGTACTTGGGACGATGACCATGCTTTCAGTTAAAAACATCAACCAGTACTACGGCGGCTCGCACATTCTGCGGGACGTGAACATCGAAGCGCAACTGGGCAAAGTCACCGTCATCCTGGGGCGCAACGGTGTGGGCAAGACCACACTGCTCAAGTCGATGATGGGGCTGGTGCCCATCAAGACCGGTTCCATTGAACTGGGCGGCAAGGCCATCCACCAATCCACGCCTTACGAACGTGCGCGAGCCGGTATGGGCTTCGTACCGCAGGGCCGCGAGATCTTTGGCCGCCTGACGGTGGAAGAGAACTTGTTGATGGGACTGGCCTACAAGAGTGCCAGCACGCCCATTCCACCGGAACTTTTTGAGCTGTTCCCGGTGCTCAAGCAAATGCTGGGTCGCCGGGGTGGCGACCTTTCGGGTGGCCAGCAACAGCAGTTGACCATTGCCCGCGCGCTGGCCGCCAAGCCGCGCGTGCTGATTCTGGATGAACCCACGGAGGGTATTCAACCCAGCATCATCAAGGACATTGGCCGCGTCATCCGCATGCTGGCGGATCGGGGTGATATGGCTATCGTGCTGGTGGAACAGTATTACGACTTTGCCCAGGAACTGGCTGACCAGTATGTGGTAATGGAGCGCGGTGCTGTAGTCGCCAACGGGCTTGGCAAGGACATGGAAGCCAACGGTGTGCGCAAGCTCGTCGCGATCTAGCCGATTTGACTGGGCGGTGCCATCGACCGGTCGGCTGACTTGGCACTCGACGGGGTGCCGGTGCGCAACACAAGACCACCGGCTTGGCGTTTTTGTTCGCCCAGAGACGCTTTGACGTTGTGCAAACCGAAATTCGCACGAAGCTCCCGCAATCCGGAACGTAGCGTGTCCGCATCCTGAATTTTTGCTGCATGCTTGAGCAGTACCTGGTGCGCGTTGTCAATCAAGCGCGCGTTCAGAGTTTCCTTTCCGTGCAGGATCAGGTTTTTGACGGCAGCGGTAGGATTGCCGGACATGCTCAATGCCATTGCCGTCTCAGCCATCTCCAGAACTTTGGTTTGTGACGACCGCATGCACTCCGCATAGGGGACGTGTGCCACTGCACTGGCTGCCAGCAGTTCGGTCTGTGAACGGTTGCTGCAAAAGCGCAGTCCGATCGTCTCGACTACGGATTCCACATCCTCTAGTTGGATGGCTTTGTGTGCCAGTTGGGCCATGAGTGCCAGTACGTTGCTGGCGGACTCAAAGTCAAACTCACTGGTGCTGACGGTCTTGGCCAGACGTCGCACGGCATCGACCGACTGTGCAAACTGGTGCTGCTGGATCAGATTGAGGGCAACGACGATGTCGGACAGTCGTTTGATGCGTGCGTTGTCCGGGTTTCTGTCGATCAGGCGCAAAAAGTCGTCGTGGCAGCGCTGTAGGCCTTTGCGGTCCCCATTTTCCAGCCGTGTGAAGGCTAGAAGGACCAGGGTCTGGCAATCGAACATTTTGGACTCAAGCCCCAGGCGCGTGGTCTTGTCCAGCAGTTTTTCGGCCTCGGCATGGTCGCCCGAGTAGTAGGTCATCATCGCCAAATTCTGCAAGCGACTGACCGAAGCTGGTGTCAGGACGGATGCCATCTTGTAGGTCTCAAGCGCCTTGTCGAATCGCCCCAGCTCAAACTGGGCACGGCCCATGACGTCGTAGGCATCACTGAAGTTGGGGTCGGCGCTGATCAGATTTTCCAATGTGCTGGTGGCTTGCGTAATTTGCCCTGCGTCCAGTTGTGCGCGAGCAACACCGAGCTTGGCCCAAGGCAAGGTCTTTGCCGCGACCACAGCTTGGTAAAGCTTCTGAGCATCCCCTGGGCGACCAATGCGTAACAGCAACTCCGCACCGACGCGTGCGGCATACAGCCAGAACAGGCCTTTTGAGTCAAACCGCTCCATGCACAAGCGCGACGCAGTCTCGAAATCTTCTGCTTCTATGGCGGTAAAAATACCTTGAAGCGACACCTTGCGAACGCGTGCGGCGCGGAGCCGCTCGCCCAAGTGGGCCGCTTTGTGTGGCTTGAGCAAATAGCCGTCCAGTGCCGACTCGGCCGCCTCCGCAACTTTGGCGTATGTTGCTTCGCCGGTAATCATGATGAAGATGGTAGAGAACGGCAGCAGCTGGTTGCGCCGCAAATCATCGAGCAGGTCTTGCCCGGAACTGGCTTCGTTCGAGAAGTGCAGCTCGCACAGCACAAAATCGAAGGTCCGGAATTCCAGTTGGCGCCTTGCATCCATGGCACGAGCCGCTTGCACCACCGTACCCACCCCAAAGTCTCGCAGCTGCGCCACCAGGATCGACCGTGAAGTTGGGTTGCCGTCCACTACCAGGGCAGTGCACAGCGATAAATCGTCATCAAATGTAGCCATCAGATTGGCACGTGCTGCTCCATATCGTTCGAGTTATCACCAGAATTGCGCAGTCTAGGCGACGTTGTTATCAAAATAGTAGCACTACATGGACCAAATTCGTGGACTGGACGGTTCTTTTGCCCACATTTGAAAGCGCCAGGTGTTGCGCACCATGCGCAACAGTTCCACCATAGGCTCCACCATCGGGGCCAGGGCACGCACTACGACAACTTGGGCGTGGGGGCTGGTGGCACCTGTGGTGGAGCCTAACGCATGGTGCGCGATATCGGCGCGAACGGTGTCGAGTGCCAGTTGACGGCGTTCACGACTGAGCGGTGTGCCACTCGCAAAAAAAAGAGTCGCCATGCAGCGAAAGCCGCCCATCCCAGCAGGGCTGTCAAGCAACCGGGTGTCACTTGCGTCCACTGTTCCGCGCTCCAGCCAGATGTCGGTCATCTCGATATGCTGCCGCAAAGAACCCAGCACAAAGGGCTGGTTGGCGTGGGGCAGGCCCAGGGCGGTGATGTCCCAGCCCATCAGTTCAGCGCCCGGAGCCAGGTCCAACTTGAGGTGGTTTTCAGCGATGCAGCCGCTGTAGCAAATGCTCTCCAGTGGCAGCCACTCCAAGCGCGCATTCTGGTCAAGCCGCAGGTGGGTGTTTTGCCGGGCAGGTGGTCCATCCGAGCGGTAGAAGCGGGTGGCACCCGGGGTTGTGATCAGTCCGTGTGCACCTGCCTGTGCGTGTACCTTGATATCCAGCGTGTCGCCTCCCACCAAACCACCAGGAGGGTGCACCAGCACGTTGTGGCAGATGGCATCACCCTCAGGATACAGGCTCTGCAGGATGCGCAGCGGCCCGCTGTGTGTGTGGCGCGCAACGGTGCGCCCGGCTTCAAAACTGTAGTCCAGCGCAAGTTGTGCATGCCATGACATGGGTTCGTGGGGTCCCGGCTTTTGCTGCGCGGTTAGTGCGCGTCGGCCTGCTTGGCAGCGGCGATGGCAGCGCTGGCATCGCCCTTGCTGCCATTGAAGTACAGGTTCATCAATACGGCGGTGATGGATGCCAGCAAAATGCCCGACTCAATCAGGGGATGGATGTTGTGTGGCATCCACTGTTTGAAGTTGGGGGCGATCAACGGAATCATGCCGATACCCAGCGAGATAGCGACGATCAGCGCATTGAAACGATTGCCCTTGAAGTCCACGCCCGCCAGGATGCGAATGCCGGTGGCAGCCACCATGCCGAACATCACCAGCCCGGCGCCGCCCAGCACCACCGTGGGCAAGGACTCGACCAGCGCCGCCATCTTGGGCAGCAGGCCCAGTACGATCAGGATGATGCCGCCTGCCACGCAGACAAAGCGGCTGCGCACGCCGGTCAGCGCCACCAGGCCGACGTTTTGCGAAAAGCTGGTGTAGGGGAACGTGTTGAACAGGCCGCCAATCAGAGTGCCCAGACCATCGGTGCGCAAGCCACGCGCCAGGTCAGGTTGCGAGACGCTCTTGCCCGTCATCTCACCCAACGCCAGAAACATGCCGGTGGATTCAATCATCACCACGATCATGACCAGGGACATGGTGAGAATCAACACCGGGTCAAACACCGGCATGCCGAATTGCAGCGGCAGCACCAGCGCAAACCATTCGGCCTTGGCGACCTTGTCAAAGTTCATCAGCCCCATGGCGGTAGCCACGCCGCCGCCGATCACGATTCCCAACAGCACCGAGATGTTGGACAAGAAACCTTTGGCAAATTTGGAGATCAGCAGGATGGACGCCAGCACCAGCGCCGCGATGCCCACGCCGCCCAGGTCGGCATACTTCGGATTGGGGACCGATCCCACCAGGGCAAGGCCCTTGGGCACCGGCGCCAAAGTGGAACCCGGCGCAGCCGCGGCCGCGGCGGCATCGGCCAGCCATTTGGCATGGTCCGGGTTGACGATACTCGGCGCCGTGGGGCCAAACGGATTGCCAAAAATCCAGTTGATGCCGATGCGCATCAGGCTGATGCCAATCACGGCGATGATGGTACCGGTGACCACCGGTGGAAAGAAACGCAGCATGCGACTGACCGCTGGCGCTATCAGGATGGCAACGAGCCCTGAGCCAATGATGGAGCCGAAGATCAGTTGCGCACCGGCCGTTCCCGGGTTGGAATTGGCCATGGCGACCATGGGCGCGACCGACGCAAAGGTGACGCCCATCATGACCGGCAGCTTGATGCCGAACCATTGTGTGGCCCCCAGCGACTGGATCAGCGTCACAACGCCACAGCAAAACAGGTCGGCCGAGATCAGCATGGCGACCTGCTCGGGACTGAGCTTGAGGGCGCGCCCCACAATCAGTGGCACGGCTACCGCACCGGCGTACATGACCAGCACATGCTGCAGGCCCAGGGCCGCGAGCTTGCCGCCGGGCAAACGCTCGTCAACGGGGTGAATGGAATCCGTCATCTTTCAGTCTCCTCGTAGCCTTTTTAAGGCGGTTTTTAGTAAAAAGAGGTCCATTGCGGGACTAGCCCGACTTGCTCAACCCAGCAAATCACGCAGCGTGCGCGCAATCACCTTGGTGGCACGCCGCAGGTCTTGCAACTCCAGCCGCTCGTCCGCCCGCTTGGCGTGTGACTCCAGTACCGTGCGGGGCCCGGCGCCATAGATCACACCGGGAATGCCGGCTTCGCAAAACAGGCGCACATCGGTGTACAGCGGCGTTCCCAAGGCCGGTATGGGTTCTCCAAACACCTGTTCGCCGTGCTTCTGAATGGCGTCGACCAGCGGCCGGTTCCCCGGCAGGGGCTGCAAGGCGCGTGCCAACAGGATGCGCTTGATGTCGACCGTGATGCCCGGCAGGCCGGCTGCGGTGTCTGCAATGAGCGTGCGCAGGGCGGCTTCCACTTCGGTGGGGTTCTCCTCCGGGATCATGCGCCGGTCCAGCTTGAAGCTGACCCGCCCGGGCACCACATTGGTGTTGGTGCCGCCCTCAATGGTGCCGATGTTCAGGTAGGGGTGGGTGATGCCAACCACCTTGGACGTGATTCCCTGGTAAACCGTGTTCTGCTCGTAGAGGGCGGTGAGGATGCGGTTCGCAGCCTGCAGCGCGTCCACGCCCGATGCCGGAATGGCCGCATGCGCCATCTTGCCGTGCACCGTGACTTCCATCTGCAGGCAGCCGTTATGGGCGGTGACGACCTGGTAGCTGAACCCTGCAGCAATCATCAAGTCAGGGTGGATGATTTTGTGTGCCAGCAGCCACGCCGGGCCAACCTCGCCACCAAACTCCTCGTCGTACGTGAACAGCAACTCCACGCTGCCGTGCGTCGGTTTGGCCACGGCCTCGAGCGCGCGCACGGCAAAGGCGTAGGTGGAGAAATCGCACTTGCTCACGGCGGACGCGCGGCCGTAGATCTTGCCGTCTTCGATTTCGCCGCCATAGGGGTCCCGGGTCCAGCCCTCGCCTGGTGGCACCACGTCGCCGTGGGCGTTGAGCAGCACGGTGGTGCCTGCGCCATAGGAGCGGCGTACCACCAGGTTGGTAATGGTCTCCAACCCGGCGGCATGCACTTCGGCCTGCGGCACGGCATGCTTTTCCACGGCAAAACCAAATCCTTCGAGCAGCTCTGCTGCGCGGTCTGCGTGGGGTGCATTGTTGCCGGGCGGTGTGTCGGTGGGTACGCGGATCAGTTCCTGCAGAAAGCGCACTTGCTCGTCAAAGTGGGCATCGATCCAGGCGTCGAGTTGTTCGTAGGTGTTCATGGTGGGCGGCGTGATGGAAAGAGGGCAGGGCGAACTAGGCCGCAGTGGTCTGCGCGAGACCGTTGAGCAGATGCATAAAGGCGTCTACGGCCAATTGCATGTCGTCGCTGGTGGTGGATTCCAGCGGGTTGTGGCTGATGCCGGAGTTCTGGCCGCGCACAAACAGCATGGCCTGTGGCATGGTCTCGTGCAGCTTCATCGCGTCGTGGCCCGCGCCACTGGGCATGCGGTGCAGGGGCACGCCCAGCGCCTGCACGGCGCTCTCCCAGCGGGCCTGCCACGCGGGCGCGCTGGGTGCGGCGCTGACACGCATGGTTTCCGCCAGGTCCAGGTGTGTGCGACGGCGTTCGCAGATCGCGCGTGCTGCCTGCACCACGTCGTCGGCCAGCCGGTCGCGCTGCGCGTCGTTCGGCGCGCGCAGGTCCAGCGAAAACTGGCAGCGCCCGGGCACCACGTTGATTGAGCCGTTGGGAACCTGCAGCATGCCCACGGTACCGACCAAATCGCTGTCCTGTGCGGCGCGTTGCTCCACATACAGGATGAGCTCCGCAACCGCAGCTGCGGCGTCGCGGCGCCTGCCCATCGGTGTGGTCCCGGCGTGGCTGGCCATGCCAAGCACCTCGCCCACATAGCGCACGGAGGCGTTGATGGAGGTGACGATGCCCAGGGGGATGTCCAGCTCGTTCAGCACCGGTCCCTGTTCGATATGGACCTCGACAAAGCCCTGGTAGTCGTTCGCGTTGCGTTTCAGACTGGGAATGTCGTCCACGCTGAGTCCCGCGTGCTGCATGGCGGCGCGCATGGAGATGCCATCCGCATCCACCTGGTCCAGCCAGGCGGGATTGAAGTCGCCGGTCAGCGCGCCCGAGCCCAGAAAGGTGGCCTTGTAGCGCTGGCCTTCTTCCTCGGCAAAGGCGACGATCTCCAGATCAAATGGCAGGCGCTTGCCGGCGCTGGAGAGCGCCTGCACGCAGGCCAGCGGCACGTAGATGCCCAGCCGGCCGTCGTACTTGCCACCGTTGCGCACCGTGTCGTAGTGGCTTCCGGTGAGAAGAGTTCTTGACGAAACAGGCCCCTGGCCCTCGTCGGTATTGCGCAAGTCACTCTCTTTTTTATAGCGACCCACCACATTGCCAACGGCGTCGATGTGCACGGTGTCGCAGCCCGCCTGCAGCATGTCCATGCTGATGCGTTGCGCACAGGCCCGGTGTGCGTCGGTCAGGTAGGTGACGGTGAGCTGGCCCTGCTCGGCATAGCCGGCGTCGGCGTGCTGGGCCAGTGCCTCCTGCCAGTCCCAGACCCGATTGCCCAACTCTGGCGTGAAGCCAAACAGGTCGTTCAGGCGAATCTCGGCGATGCGGTGGATGTTGCGGATGCACTCCTGGCGCTCAAAGTCGGGGTGACCGTGCAGGCGGCGCGCAAAGGTGGCGATGATCTCGGCTTTGGACAGGCCCGTGCCGCGCGGCCCGCGCACCGCCAGGATGAAGGGAAAACCAAAGCGTGCGTTGTAGGCCGCGTTGAGTGACTGAATCTTTTCAAACTCGTCGGGCGTGCAGTGTGTCAGGCCCGCCTTGCTCTGCTCGTTGGTGGATTCCGCGGTCAGGCTCTTGCTCACCATGGCCTTGCCGGCCAGTTCGGGGTGGGCGCGGATCAGGGCCAACTGCGACTCGACGCCCGCACTGGCCAGCACCTGCACCATGGCATGTTTGAGCTGGGCCAGGCTGCCAAATGGCCGCCCGGCCAGTGCAGCGCGGGCAATCCACGGCGAGTGCTCGTACAAACCGGCCAGCATCAGAGTGGCGTCATCGAGCGAGGCCTGGTTGAGTTGATCAAGGGTCAATGCCATGGCGGTCTATTCAGTAAAGGGGTGGGTGGCTTTCCAGTGCCGGGCAATGTCCACGCGGCGGCATACCCACACCTGGTCGTGGCGGGCGATGTGGTCCAGAAAGCGCTGCAGCGCGGTGATACGCCCGGGGCGGCCCAGCAGGCGGCAGTGCATGCCGATGCTCATCATGGACGGGCGGTTGTGGCCATCGGGGTTGCCCTCGGCATACAGCACGTCAAACGTGTCCTTCAGGTACTGAAAGAACGGGTCGGCATGCGAGTAACCCTGGGGCAGGGCGAAGCGCATGTCGTTGCAGTCCAGCGTATAGGGGACGATGAGCTGCGGCACCACGCTGCCATCGGTTTTTTGCACCTGCATCCAGAAGGGCAGGTCGTCGCCGTAATAGTCGCTGTCATATTCAAAGCCGCTGTAGTCTGCCACCAGACGGCGGGTGCGCGGACTGTCGCGGCCGGTGTACCAGCCCAGGGCCCGTTGGCCTGTGAGTTGTTCAATGGCCCGCATGCCCAATTGCATATGGTCCCGTTCGGTGGCCTCGTCCACGTTCTGGTAGTGGATCCAGCGCCAGCCGTGGCAGGCAATCTCGTGCCCGAGTTCGACGAACGCAGCGGTCAGCTCCGGGTGGCGCTGCAGCGCCATGCCCACGCCGAATACGGTGAGTGGCAGGCCGCGTTGTTCAAACTCGCGCAGGATGCGCCACACCCCGGCACGCGAGCCGTATTCGTAGATGCCCTCCATGCTGATGTGGCGATCCGGGTAGCTGGCCGGGTTGAACATTTCGGACAGAAATTGCTCGGAGCCGGCGTCGCCATGCAGCACGCAGTTCTCGCCCCCTTCCTCGTAGTTCAGCACAAACTGCACGGCCACGCGCGCATCGCCCGGCCACTGTGCGTGGGGCACGTTCTTGCCGTAGCCCACCAGATCGCGGGGGTAGGGCAGGGTAGAGTCGTAGTTCTTCATGGTTTTGACGGTGCGGGTGCGAGGGGTGCCAGCGTCAGCGACGCCTCTACGTTGCGCAGGTGCTCGTCCATCAGAAGCAAGGCGCGTGCCTCGTCGCTGGCTTCGAGTGCCTTGACAATGGCGCGGTGCTCTTCATGGGAGTGTTCGGCGGCACCTGCGGACTGGTACATCAGGGTTATCAGCGCGCAGCGCGACAGCAAATCCATCAGCAGATGCGCCAGCACCTCGTTACCCATGAGCTGGGCCATGCGGACATGAAAGTCACCCAGCAGCACGGTGCGGCCGGGCACATCGCCTCGCAAAACAGCAGCTTCCTCCTCGGCAATGTGGTCCTTCAACGCGTTGATTTGTTCGCCGGTGGCTTGTCGGATAAAGGCCTGCGTCATACCGGCCTCCAGCATGCGGCGAACGGCAAACACCTGTTTCGCCTCTGCGACCGAGGGAGCTGCTACGAATGCGCCACGCGCTGGCTCCATACGGACCAGCCGGTTTTGCGAGAGCTTGAACAGTGCCTGACGGATCAGCGTGCGCGATACACCAAACTGGTCCGCCAGCGTTTGCTCGACCAACTTGGAGCCCGGTTGCAGGCGGTGCTCCACAATGGAACGGGTGAGCGTCTCGACGATGAAGCCGGTGGTGGTGGAGTCCATGCCGCGCATGATAGCTGCAATCCAAAATAGTGTATACACTTTGCCAAAACCCACTGAAAACCACGCAAAGGAAACCCACATGGGCTTGAGCACACACGTACTGGACACCATGCACGGCACACCGGCAGCGGGCATGCGGGTAGCGCTGTACACCACGCAGGGCGAGCAGGCCACGCTAGTCAAATCATTCACGCTGAACCAGGACGGGCGCAACCCCGATGGCATGCTGTACGACCACGCCAATCTGAAGGTGGGCACATACCGCCTGGAGTTCGATGTGGCGGCTTACTTCAAGGCCCGGGGAGTTGATTTACCAGAGCCCAATTTTCT
Source organism: uncultured beta proteobacterium (assembly GCA_903945325.1). Classification (GTDB taxonomy): domain Bacteria; phylum Pseudomonadota; class Gammaproteobacteria; order Burkholderiales; family Burkholderiaceae_C; genus Allorhodoferax. The sequence goes on from CAJAVE010000138.1 coordinate 41,425, forward strand.
GAACCGGGTGAATCTGGACTTTGGCGTGGCACATGCCGACCAGCACTACCACGTGCCACTGCTGGTCAGCCCTTGGAGCTACTCCACCTACAGGGGCTCTTGATCGGCAAGGGATTAGTCGGTCATTTCCAGCACCAGTCGTCAGTGCGGCACGCATGGCCAGCCACATCAGCAGTTCCACACCTTGCGTGCCGGTCTTGTCGACCAGTTCGTGGATGCTGAACTGGGTCGCCCACTCGGGGTTGGTCAGCAGGTTGTCCATGAACTGCAGGTCGAATTCCTTGTCGATCCGCGTGTTCATGATGTGCCAGGACAGGTCGACCTCTCCCTTGAGCGGCTCCAGTGACGGAATGTCACAGCCTTCGTCCGAGTTCACATATTGCGGCGCAGCGCCTACGGCAAAGGTGGGCATCTTGTCCAGGAAGAAGTTCAGACCGTGGTCGTTGCAGAAGATAACCATCATATCGGGCGTCTTCTCACCCAACCACTGGCGAATCGGACTTGAGAGTAGCCTATGCCCCAAAGCCAAACTAGAGCAGCGGACGCAGCTCTCTTGCTGCCTCAAACAGCAGCGGCAACATATCCCGCTGCATCGCCAGCGGTGATAGTCTGCTTTGCGAAGCCACCACGTTCAGCGCCGCTACCGTCACGCCGCTGGTATTGCGCAGCGGAACGGCTAGCGCATGGACTCCGAGTTCGTGTTCTTCGCTGGACAGACAAAAGTCTTCCTTGCGAACTTTGTCAATCAGCGCGCGAAACAGTTTGGGGTCTGTGGTGGTCAGTGGCGTCATGCGCGCCAGATTGCGCCCTTTCATCCAGGCGCTAAAGGCGCCACGGGTCTTGGCGGCCAGTAGTACCCGACCGGTGGACGTGGCATGCGACGGTAGACGGGCACCGGTGTGCAGGCCATAGGCTATGACGCGGCCAGTGCCGGTCGCCGACGAATGGCGGTCATTGCCGCTGCGCGCCACGATGACCACCTCATCGGCGTCCAGCACCACGGCCGAAAACGACTCCTGCGCCTGCACCGCCAGCCGGTTTAGCGTGGGTTGTATCGCACGTGGCAGGCGGGCCGATGCCAGGTAACTTCCAGAGAAACGCAGTACTTTGCTGGAGAGCCAAAAATAACTGCCATCGGTCTCCAGATAGCCCAGATGCGCCAGCGTGAGCAGGTGGCGCCGGGCGGCAGCACGGGTGATGCCTGCCCGCTCGGCTGCCAGTGTGGCGTTCAGGCGCTGGCGTTCGGTGTCAAAACTCTCCAGCACCGCCATGCCCTTGGCCATACCTTCTATGAAGTCTGCTTTGGCAATGGTCATCAAACAAGTTCCAATTGCTGCGCGACTATCGCACAATCAGTGCAATCATCGCACAAATGATGCTGCGTACGCTTTGGAAGAATTGCATGCAAGCCTAAGCTTGACCCATCTATAGCAAGTATCACAGGAGTCGATATGCCTGCCAAAACCCGAACCCAGGTTGCCATCATCGGTGCCGGCCCATCCGGTCTTCTTCTCGGTCAGCTGCTGCACAAGGCCGGCATCGACGCCGTCATCCTGGAGCGACAGACCGGCGACTATGTACTCACCCGCATCCGCGCCGGCATTCTGGAGCAAGTCTGCATCGACTTGCTGGATGAGGCGGGGGTTGGTGCACGCATGCACAAGGAAGGCCTGGTGCATGGCGGCTTCGAGATGCTGTACAACGGCCAACGTCATCGTATCGACATGAACAAACTGACCGATGGCAAAAACGTCATGGTCTATGGCCAGACCGACCTGACCAAGGACTTGATGGACGCGCGGGCGGGTGCCGGACTGACCACAGTGTATGAGGCGCAGCAAGTGGCCATCCACGACTTTGACACCAATAAGCCCCGCGTCGTTTATGAGAAATATGGTCAGAAGTTTGAGATCGATTGCGACTTTATCGCCGGTTGCGACGGCTTTCACGGCGTGTGCCGCGCCAGCGCACCGCGCAATGCCATCAAGGAGTTTGAAAAGGTGTATCCGTTTGGCTGGCTGGGCTTGCTGTCCGACACGCCGCCGGTGCACGACGAACTCATCTACATCAACAGCCCACGCGGTTTTGCGCTGTGCTCGCAACGCAGCAAGACCCGTAGCCGGTACTACCTGCAAGTGCCGCTGACCGATACGGTGGAGGAATGGACGGACGCCGCGTTCTGGCAAGAGTTGAAACTGCGCCTGGACGAAGAGGGTCGCGGCAAGCTCATCACCGGGCCATCCATCGAAAAAAGCATTGCGCCGCTTCGCAGTTTCATCACCGAGCCCATGCGCTTTGGCCGCATGTTTTTAGCTGGTGACGCTGGCCATATCGTGCCGCCCACCGGCGCCAAGGGCTTGAACCTGGCGGCGACCGATGTGAAGTACCTGTCCAACGGCATCATCGAGTTCTACCAGGACAAGAGCGAGGCCGGCATCGACTCCTATTCCGAGAAGTGCCTCAAGCGCATCTGGAAGGGCGAGCGCTTCTCGTGGTGGTTTACGCAGCTCATGCACCGCTTTCCGGACGATGGCGCCATCGTCGCCAAGTTCCAGGAAGCGGAATTGGACTACCTGATCCACAGCGAAGCGGGCGCGCGCACCATTGCCGAAAACTATGTGGGGTTGCCACTGGATTTTGGGCATTAGTCAGGCAATGCATCGTTGGGGCGGCGCGCCGCCGGGCCATGGGGCTGCACCTGACGGATGCCGAGCGCAAGACGCTGCTGCAGTTGCTGAAGAAAGTCTACAAGTAAGCGGTTAATCGACTGTCTGACAATAATAGGCAAAATAGTGCATAAAACATTTATAGAAGATCAAATATACAAATAATACACAGCATAAAAATGCATTTTTGTTTTGTGTAAGCAAAATATTGCATAAAATGGGCAGACCATTCCACCCCAAGCAGGAGACACCATGAGCGAACCCACCGAACTTGTTGAAGACATCGCCGCCATCCAGAGCAACGCATTTGTTGCCGTCAGCTACGACGACCTGATTCCCAACAACGTGGACTTGTCGTCCGACAAACAGCTGCAGCGCGCACTGGAGACCTGGCAACCTGCTTACCTGGACTGGTGGAAAGACATGGGCCCGGATGGTTTTCAGAATGCCGACGTCTACCTGCGTACGGCCGTGGGCGTGGACCCCAGCGGCTGGGCCAAGTTTGGCCACGTCAAGATGCCCGAGTATCGCTGGGGCATTCTGCTGGCGCCCAAGGAGGAAGGCCGCACCATCCCCTGTGGCCGCCACAAGGGCGAGCCCGCCTGGCAGGAAGTACCGGGCGAATACCGCTCGCTGCTGCGCCGCCTGATCGTGGTACAGGGCGATACAGAACCGGCCTCGGTGGAGCAGCAACGTTTTCTCGGTGCCACCGCGCCCAGCCTGTATGACATGCGCAACCTGTTCCAGGTGAACGTGGAAGAAGGGCGCCACCTGTGGGCCATGGTGTATTTGCTGGTCAAGTACTTTGGCCGAGATGGCCGTGAAGAAGCACAAGCCTTGCTGGAGCGCCGCAGCGGCCAGCAGGACAACCCGCGCATCCTGGGTGCCTTCAACGAGCGCACGCCCGACTGGCTGAGCTTCTTCATGTTCACCTACTTCACCGACCGCGACGGCAAGATGCA
>CAJAVE010000139.1 GCA_903945325.1 uncultured beta proteobacterium
CCCCCGTTCGCCCAAGCCGATTCCCGCGCTGTACACCGAGGAGCCCGCGCAAAACGGTGCGCGTCGAACCATCGTCAAGCGCCCCGGTCAGTTGGGTGTGGTCGCAGTGGGGCACAAAATCCCGGCTGCCACCCACCCCGACTTTGCGCCGGTGATGCTGATGAGCGCCATCCTCGCCGATGGCAAAAACAGCCGCATGTACAAGGCTATCACCAACAAGAACCTGTCCACCGGCGTCGATGGCGAGTTTGGAATTTTTGCCGACCCCGCACTGCACATCGTTTTTGCGCCACTGGCGCCCGGTGCCAAGCATGACGAGGTGGAAGCCATCATCGTGCAGGAGATCGAGCGCCTGAAGAAGGACGGCGTGACCGAGGTCGAACTCAAGGCCGCCGTGGCCAAGAACGCGGCCGATGCTGCCTTCAAGCTCGACGGCTCGTTTGGCATTGCCGGCAACATCAACGAATTCATCAGCGCGGGCGACTGGACCCTGTTTTACGGCCTGGACGAAGCCACCAAGAAAGTGACCGTGGCGGACATCCAGCGCGTAGCCAACAAGTACCTGGTCGAAGACTCCAGCACCACCGGATGGTTTATCCCCACCAACGCGGCCACAGCGGCGGCCAGCGGCGGCGCCAAGCCGGCTGCCAAGCCCGGCTTCAAGGCCTCGCTGGCGGATGGCCCTTACTACTACCGTGACCCCAACCTCGGCGCAGCCACCCAGCCCGCAATGGCGGCGGCCAAAGAGCCCGCTGGCGCAGGCGCCCTTGCCGGGGCCGGGGCCAAAATTGCTCCGAACGTCAAGCGCAGCAAAATTGCGGGCGTGGACGTCATCGCCTACCCCACTGGCGTGAAAGACGTTGTCACCGTGCGTGGCTCGCTGCCCGCCGGGCGTTCCCAAAGCGCGGGCGGCAATCCGGCGGTGGCCACTCTCACCGCCATGCTGCTGGACCAGGGCACCAAAACGCAGGACAAGTTTGCCATTGCAGAAAAGCTTGAAGCGGTGGGCGCGGCCATCAACTTCCGCGCGGGCACCGACCTGCTGGACATCAGCGCCAAGTCTCTGAAGAAAGATGCGCCCATGGTGCTGGGCCTGATTGCCGAGCAGCTGCGTACACCGGCCTTTGCGCCAGAAGAGTTTGCCAAGGTCAAGAAGCAGCTGGCAGGCGGCATCAAACGCAGCCTGGAGAGCACGGATTTTCGCGCCTCAGATGCATTCAACCGTCTGACCTATCCGGTTGGCCACCCCAGCCGCAGCGTGGCGCCAGACGACATGCTGGCCGCCATTGAAGCCGCCACGCTGGACGACGTGGTGGCCTTTCACCAAGCCAACTATGGCCCTGCGGCCATGAGCCTGGTGCTGGTGGGCGACTTGGACCTGCCGTCACTGCAAGCCGAGATTGCCAGGGCATTCGCCGGTTGGACGGGTGGCAAAACCGCAGTGCGTGCGGCCAAACCCGCAGGCCCTGCTGCGGCCGCTACGCAGGATGTGGCCATGGACGGAAAAACCAGCATCTCCATCGTCTTGGGTCAGCCCAGCGGTTTGCGCTACAACGACCCCGACTACCAGGCGTTGCGCGTGGCGACCGCCATTCTGGGCAGCGGTTTCACCGGACGCCTGATGGCCAATGTGCGTGACAAGGAAGGCCTGACCTATGACGTGGGTTCCGCCTTGCAGAATGACATGGTGAACGATGGTGACTGGCGAATCTACGGCACATTTGCGCCTGATTTGCTGGACAAAGGCATTGCCTCCACCCAGCGTCAGCTCAAGCTTTGGTTTGAGGCAGGGGCCACTTCGGTCGAGATCAGTGCGCGCAAGAGCAACCTGATTGGCTCTTTCAAGACCGGCCTGGCCACGACAGGCGGCATGGCGGGCGCCTTGCTGAGCGCAGTGAACCGGGGCTACGACGTGACGTGGCTCGACGATTTTCCGGCACGCGTCGCTGCGTTAAGCGACCAGCAGGTCAACGCAGCCATCAAGAAATACCTCAAACCCGAGAGCATGGTGCTGGTGCGTGCCGGCACCTTTGCCGGTGCTGCGTCGGTGGCCAAGTAGGGAAGGCGCACCGGTGCCAGGCGCCGGTGCCGCACTTGCCATGGGGTTTGAATTGCGGCACAGTTCTCGTTGATATGACCGACCCGACAACGCACAAACCCGTCTTGCTGCTGGTGGACGACCAGCCCTCCAATATCCAGGTTCTGCACCAGATATTCAAGGCCGATCACGAGGTTTATATGGCTACCAGCGGCGAGCAGGCCCTGGCTTTTTGCGCCAGCCAGCTGCCCGACCTGATCCTGCTCGATGTCGTCATGCCCGGCCTCAACGGGCATCAGGTCTGCGTCAAGCTCAAAGCCGACGCCCGGACCCGGGACATTCCCGTGATTTTTGTGACCGGCCACAACAACCCGGAAGATGAGTCCGAAGGCCTGCGCCTGGGCGCTGTGGACTTTATTTCCAAGCCGGTCAACGCGGCCATCGTGCGGGCGCGGGTGCGGGTGCAACTCATGTTGAGCCGTTCTTTGCGCCAGGTGCAGGAACTCAATGAAACGCTGGAAGAGCGTGTCGCGCAGCGCACCACCGAACTGCGCCAGGCCATGCAGGACTTGCGCCAGTCGCAGGACAGCCTGGCCGACAGCGAAGCCCGCGCCACCCTGAGCACCCTGATTGCCAGCGTGTCGCACGAGTTGGGCACGCCGCTGGGCAATAGCCGCATGGTCGCCAGCACTTTGGCCGAGCAGACCAAGGCCATGGCGCTAGCCCTGAAGGCCGGGCAAATCAAACGGTCTTCGCTGGATCACTATGTGGAGCAGGTGTCTGACGGCATCAACCTGCTGGAATCCAATCTGGAGCGATCGGTCGAGTTGCTGGGCGACTTCCGCCAGGTGGCAGCTGACCAGGCCAGTGAGCAACGCCGCCTGTTCAAACTGGATGTCGTGGTGGGAGAGATTTTGCACACGCTCAGCCCGAGTCTGAAACGCCAGCCGCACTGCATTGTGGTGGATATTGCCCCGGGCATCATCATGGACAGCCAGCCCGGTGCGCTGGGGCGCGTCCTCATCAACCTGGTCAATAACGCCTACCTGCACGCCTTTGAGGGCCGCACCGACGGGGTGCTGACCATCAGCGGCCGGGCGGACGCCAATCAGGTCACACTGGTGGTGGCTGACAACGGCATCGGCATAGCCCCCGAGTTGCTCGACAAAGTGTTTGACCCGTTTGTCAGCACCAAGATCGGCAAGGGCGGCACCGGCCTGGGCATGGCCATTGTTCAAAACCTGGTGACCAAGTCGCTGGGGGGGCGCATCGAGGTGCAGTCCGCGCCGGGGCAGGGCACGCGGTTTGAGCTCACCCTGCCCACAGTGTTTTCCGGCTGATTATTTTCACCAAGCATTTGCTTGCTAATAATAGTTGAATTTGGTATCGTCGGGGTATGACCACCGACGCAGCCCTGCTTGAAACCGCCGCCGCCAAGCGACCGCGCGGCAGACCCCGCAAGACGGTCGACGAGCGCGACGACGGCAACCGCCGCGTTGCCCTGCTGGCTGCGGCCGCGTTGCTGTTTCGCCGCAAGGGTTTTTCGGCCACCACAACGCGGGACATTGCCGCCGCCGCCGGCATGCAAAGCGGCTCGCCCTTCTACCATTTCAAAAGCAAGGATGCGCTGCTGTTCGCGGTGATGGAAGAGGGCATGCGCGCCGCCCTGTCGCGCCAGCGTGCGGTGGTGCAAGCACCAGGCCACGCCAGTTTGTCTCCTCAATCTCGACTGCGCGAACTGGTGCAGGTGCACTTTGACGTGCTGCTGGGGCCGGGCAACGACTTTGTGCCGGTGATGCTGTACGAGTCGCGCTCTTTGCAGGCGCGCCAGCGCAAGCTGGTGGCGCAGTTGATTTCTGAATACGAATCCCTGTGGATGCCAGTGCTGAGTGCACTGCACGCCAGTGGGCACTTGCGCGCGCCGGTGGGCCTGGCACGCCTGCTGATCCTGGGTGCACTGAACTGGTCGGTGCAATGGTTCGATGCCAAAAAAGGCGCGTCGGTACAGGATCTGACCGACGCTGCCATGGCCCTATTTTTGAAATCCGACTGATTAAGGGACTATTTCGATGCAATACGGATCCGTTTTTGCCCCCAACCTGTTCGCAGGCCAAGTGGTTGTCGTCACCGGCGGAGGCTCGGGCATCGGTCGCTGCGTGGCGCATGAGCTGGCGTCGCTGGGCGCCCAGGTGGCGCTGGTGGGCCGCAAGCTTGAGAAGCTGCAAAAGGTGGCCGCCGAAATCGCCCAGGATGGTGGGCGCGTCAGTTTCCAGGTCTGCGACATCCGCCAGGAAGAAGTGGTCAAGCAGACGGTTGCCGCCATCGTGGCCGAGCATGGCCCTGTCAGCGGGCTGGTCAACAACGCCGGTGGTCAGTTCATGACCCCGCTGGAAGCCATTACTGCCAAGGGCTGGGAGGCGGTGGTCAACACCAACCTGACCGGCGGTTTTTTGATGGCGCGAGAGTGCTATCTGCAGAGCATGAACAAGCACGGGGGAGCAATAGTCAACATCGTGGCTGACATGTGGGGCTCCATGCCGGGCATGGGCCACAGCGGCGCGGCGCGGGCCGGCATGGTCAGCTTTACCGAAACGGCGGCGGTGGAGTGGGCGGCCAGGGGCGTACGCGTCAATGCAGTTGCTCCGGGCTACATCGCCTCCAGCGGCATGGACAACTATCCCGTCGAGATGGCACCCATGATTCGCGAGATGGCCAAGACCATTCCCGCCGGGCGCTTTGGTACCGAGGCCGAAACGGCCGCCGGCATCGTGTTTTTACTCAGCCCTGCTGCGTCCTTCATCAGCGGTACCACGCTACGCATCGATGGTGCACGCCCACAAGCCCGCGCCGGTTACCCCATGCGCGTGCCCGATGCAGCGGTGCAGGCGCGTGACGCGGTCAAGCCCTTCAACGGCTTTCACCGCGCCCAAACACCGAAGATTTTCCAAAACTGATCGTATGCTCACAGAAAACATCACCCAAGAAGACATCACAGCGGTGGAAGACGCCGCGCGCCGCTTCATCCAGACTGAAGTCAAGCCGCACCTGGAAGCCTGGGAAGAAGCTGGCGAGTTCCCGCGCAGCCTGTACCAGCGCGCCGCCGACATGGGCTGGCTTGCCATGGGGTACCCGGAAGAGTTTGGCGGCACGCCCGCGCCATGGGCCTTGCGCAATGCCATGACGATTGCGCTGGCGCGCACGGGTGGCAGCGGCGGCCTGATGGCCAGCCTGTTCAGCCACAACATTGGCCTGCCACCGGTGGTGCGCCATGGCAGCCCGGCCCTGCAGCAGAAGGTGATCCCGGATGTGCTGACTGGCAAGAAGATTGCGGCCCTGGCCATTACTGAACCCGGTGGCGGAACGGATGTGTCTGCACTGAAAACGACGGCACGACTCGAAGGCGACGAGTATGTGGTGGATGGCGAAAAAATCTTCATCACATCGGGCACCCGTGCCGACTGGTACACCGTGGCGGTGCGTACCGACCTGAAGAACAAAGGCCCCATGGGTATCTCCATGCTGATGGTGCCGGGGGATGCGGTGGGCCTGACACGCAGACCCTTGAAGAAAATGGGTTGGCTGTGTTCCGACACTGCGCAGCTGCGCTTTGACAACGTGCGGGTGCCAGCCAGCAACCTGGTGGGGGAAGAAGGCTCGGGCTTCAAGATCATTTTGACCAACTTCAATGGCGAGCGCCTGTCGATGGCGGCCATGGCCCTGGGCTTCTCGGAATGCTGCTATGACGAGGCGCTCAGCTGGGCGCAGCAGCGCAAGACGTTTGGCAGCGCGCTGATTGACCACCAGGTGATTCGCCACAAGTTGATGGACATGAAGATGCGCATCGAGTCCACCCGCGCCTGGCTCAACGCCGTGTCGGCACGCGCCGATGCGGGTGACCGGGGCGACAAAGCGGCCAAGGGAGCGGAGTGGGTGGCGCAGGTCTGCCTGCTGAAGAATCACGCCACCCAAACCATGCAGTTCTGCGCCGACCAGGGCGTGCAGATTCTGGGCGGCATGGGCTACATGCGCGGCACGGCCTGCGAGCGCATTTACCGGGAAGTCAAGGTCATGATGATTGGCGGCGGTGCGGAAGAGATCATGAAAGAGTTGGCCTCCCGTCAGTTGGGTCTGTGATACTGACGCATGCCTAAAACACTGCACACTGCACCGGATGGTGCTCCCGTTGAGTTCGAGCCCGAATATATCCAGGGATTGAAAAAGATCTTTGAAGAATCCATCGTCTTCAACACCGTGCTGGGTTTGAAGATTGCATCCATCACGCCTCAGCGGGTGATTGGCTACATTGCCATGAAGCCCGAGCTGGTAGGCCACTACAGCTACAACCGTATTCACGGTGGCGTGATCAGCGCCGGGTTGGACGCCATGGGCGGACTGGCCGTCATGGCTGCCATCGGGGCGCGCCACATGGACGAGCCACCCCTGCAGCGCCTGCACCGCTTCAGCAAGTTGGGAACCATCGACCTGCGCGTTGACTACCTGCGCCCCGGCATCAGCGAGCGCTTTGAACTGCGGGCCGAAGTCATGCGCCTGGGCTCACGTGTGGCGTCCACCCGCATGGAGTTTCTGGGGGCGGATGGCAAGCTGATGTCCACTGGGGCCGGCGCTTACATTGTTTCCTGAGATGCTACGAATTTTATAGCTGCTTGCGCAATTTTTACGGGGTCTAGAGGCCGATTTGGTTTGCAATTTTTACAAGAATCCAGCCTGAGCCCACCATGATCCAGACATCCGAGAACGCACCGCGCCACTACACGCATCCGCTGGTTTTCCTGCTGCTGGTGATTCCGTTTGGTGCGGTCAGCGGATTCCTGGGTGTCACCGTCGTCTATTTACTGGGCCGTTCCGGCGTCGACCCGGTAACGATTGCCGTGCTGACGGGTTTGAGCTTTCTGCCGCACACCTTCAAGTTTCTGTACGCGCCGCTGGTGGACTTGACCCTCAAGCGCAAGCAGTGGTATGTGATGGCCTGCATCGGCAGCGCCTTGGGGATTGCTCTGCTGGGCATGGTGCCGGCCACGGAGGCGGGTTTGCCTTGGCTGCGCATTCTGGTGGTGGTGGGCAATGTGGCATCCGCCTTCCTGAGCATGGCGGTGGAGAGCCTGATGGCCTACAACACCGCGCCCGGTGAGTTGGGGCGCACAGCGGGCTGGTTCCAGGCGGGCAATCTGGGCGGCAGTGGATTGGGCGGTGGTCTGGCACTGGTGATTGCCGAGAACACCACGCTGGCCTGGCTGCCTGGCGTGGTGCTGGCGGTTGTGTGCCTGCTTGCGGGTCTGGCGATCTTTTACACCACCGAGCCTGAACCGCATTTGCCGCAGCTTGCGGACGAAGCGCAGGGGGCAGGAGTTGTGGCGAAAACCCACCCGGTGGGGCGTGCCATTCGGCGTGTGTTTCTCGACCTGTGGCAGGTTGCCAGCTCCCGCATGGGCTACCTGGGCTTGTTGATCTGCTTTTTGCCGATTGGCTCAGGCGCGGCGGGCAGCCTGTTTCCATTGTTCGCCACCGAGTGGGGTGCCAGCGCGGGTGACGTGGCGGCCACCAGCGGTGCGCTCAGCGGTTTGCTTGCGGCACTGGGCTGCATGGTGGGCGGCTATTTCTGCGACCGCATGGACCGCAAGCTGGCCTATGCGGTGTTTGGCCTCATCATGTCCGCTTGCGCGGTGCTGATGGCCTGGGCACCCCACACCTTGACCATGTATTACGTGTTTGTGCTGGCTTACGGTTTCATCAGCGGGCTGTGCTTTGCGTCGTTCACTGCTGTCACGCTGGAGGCCATCGGCAAGGGAGCCGCTGCAACCAAATACAGTATTTTTGCCTCGTTATCGAACACGCCCATTGCCTACATGGGCATACTCAACAGCCACTTTTACGAAAAGGCGGGCAGCAATGCCGGCCTGTATTCGGATGCCGCCATGGGTGTTGCAGGGGTGATGGTGTTTCTTTTTGTGACCGTCGCATCCAGGGGGATGCACCAGCGTTATCTGGAGCGGCGCTGATCCGTTTGAGACGTCACTCCAGTGCCGAGCCCACGCTGACAAAGACCACTTTAACGACCAGCCAGCTTGCCAACACAATCAGCCATGACTTCCAGTTCACCCGTGGCGTGTTCAGCGTGTTTTCAGCAACTGTGAAAACGACGGCTCCTGCCAGGCCGAATGACAGCCCGATCAGGGTTTGGTCAAGCTTTTCTACCCAGTAATATTTTGGGTTGCCAGAAACGGGCTGGAAGACATGCACGACCAAACCAAACACCAGCCAGCGGACCAGGTATCCCCACCAACGCATCCAGAGCCCCGTGCCTACTGGGGGCCAATGTTCTGAGTTTGTAGGCGAAGTTTTCATGGAGATGGGGAAAGATACCATTTTCATCCAGAAATGCAAAAGCCCCACGAAGATCGCGGGGCTCTGCTGAATTGCTACATCGCTGTAGTTTTTGACGTTACGGGGCGGTAACGTGATCCGGGCTATAAAAGACCGGTGGTTGGATGAAGTTGTTGTACGTATTTTCTATACAGACCACCTTTCACAAGGGCTGCTTTGTGAGCTTCTTGAGCATCCAAAGACTTCCCTCATGAGGTAACTATAGGCAGCGGTTTGAAAATTACAAGCCTAATTTGTGTTCAAGCCCTATTTTTTCGCCGGAGCCTTTTTCGGTGCTGTGTCTGCTGCCACCGATGCGCTGCTGATGTACTCCGACACCACCTTCCACTTGCCGTCCTGGATTTGTGACATGCGCGAGGCATCGCTGCCCAGGCGCTTGGTGGCGGTGTAAGAAGATGGTGCGCTGCCGAACAACTGGTCGGAGAACGACATGGTGTCCATGGTCTTGACGAAGTTGTCAGACGTCAGGTTGGGGCCAGTCTTTTGCGCGGCGGCAATGAACGAGTCCATCACCAGGTAGCCGTATGCGGAGAACACAGCCGGATCTTCATTGAACTTGGTCTTGTACTTGGCGGCCCAGAAGCGAATGCCGGGTGAGGCGTCATCCAGGTAAGGGTTGGCAACCGTCATGGTGGCAAAGAGACCGTCCATGGCCTTACCACCGAGCTTGTGAATCAGGTCGGTGTAGGCGGCGCTGGAGGCCAGGAAGATGGGGCTGAAGCCGGTCTTGCGTGACTCGCCAATCGTGCCAATGGTTTCGCGGATGATGGTGCCCAGCACGACCATTTCGCAGCCTGCAGCCTTCATTTTGGCAACCTGGGAAGAGAAGTCGGTAGCGCCGCGCTTGAAGCTGGTCTTTTCGGTCAGTTCCATGCCGGCAGCTTTGAGACCCGCTTCGGCGCCCCGTTGCACTTCGAGGCCAAAGTCGTCGTCCTGGTAAATCGTGCAGACCTTCTTCACATTCTTGTCCTTGACCATCTTGGGCAGGGTGATGCGGATCTGGTCAAAGTAGGGAGCCGCAAAAGAATACTTCAGTCGGTGTAGTGGCTCATACATTTCGCGCGCTGCGGTCAGCGGGAAAAAGTTGACCACATTCTTCTCAAACTGCACGGGCATGGCGGCCAGGTTTTGGGCCGTTCCCAGGTGGCCGGCCATGATGAAGATCTTTTCCTGGTTGACGAGCTTCTGTGCCGCCAGCACCGATTTCTTGGGGTCGTAGCCGTCGTCTTCCACCACCAGCTTGATCTTGCGACCGTGGATGCCGCCTTGCTCATTGGCTTCTTCGGCACGCAACTGCATGCCGTTTCGCAATTGCTTGCCATACCCGGCCAGCGGCCCTGAAAGGTCCTGAATACTGCCGACCAGGATTTCAGTCTTGGTGACGCCTTGCTGTTCAGCTGCTATGGAAACAGTAGCTGTCAGCGCAACAATGGCGATGGCTAGAGTGGTTTTTTGCTTCATTCTCAAGTCTCCTGGTAGTGGGTGGGAAATGGGTGTTCGGTTGAAAGAATGATCATCGGTACATGGCGTCAATTTGCTCGGCATATTTGGTTTCAACCAGTTTGCGTTTGAGCTTCATGGTGGGCGTGAGTTCCTCGTCTTCGGCAGTTAGTTGTGTTTCCAGCAGAAAAAACTTCTTGATCTGCTCCACGCGGGCAAACTTTTTGTTGACACGGTCGATTTCGCCCTGGATGAGGGCCTGCACTTCGGCCGATCGCGTCAGCGACGCGTAGTTACTGAAGGGGACATCGGCATCCTGGGCAAACTTCTCCACGTTCTCCTGGTCGATCATGATGATAACCACCAGGTAAGGGCGCTTGTCGCCAATGACCACGGCGTCGGTGATGTAAGGCGAGAACTTGAGGTCATTTTCCAGCTCACTGGGGGTCACGTTTTTGCCGCCGGCGGTGATGATGATGTCCTTCATGCGGTCGGTAATGAAGTAGTAGCCGTCAGAATCCACCTTGCCCACGTCACCCGTGTGCAACCAGCCGTCGGCGTCAATCGTCTCCGCTGTTTTTTCCGGAAGGTTGAGGTAACCCGCGAACACATTGGTGCCTCGCACCAGAATTTCCCCCGTGGCGGGGTCCAGCTTCATTTCGTTGAATGCGTTGGCCGGTCCGATGCTGCCGGGTTTGATCAGGTTGGGTTGAGCGCCGCTCGAGCCGCCGCAGGTCTCCGTCATACCCCACACTTCTACCATTGGCACCCCCAGCGCAAGATACCAGCGCACCAGGTCCGCAGAAATGGGTGCCGCACCCGTGAAGAGAATACGCGAGCGGTGGATGCCAATGAGCTTGCGCACATTGTTCAGGGTCAGCAGGCTTGCGATGTGGAACTGCAACTTCAGCCAAGCGCCAACCGGTTGTTGTGCCATCACCAGATTGGCTACACGGGTGCCCACTCCAATGGACCAGGCATAGGCCAACTGCTGGATGGCGCCGGACTCCTTGAGCGAAATCATCACGCCGGAGTAAAACTTTTCCCATACCCGGGGCACGGCTACAAAAACCGTTGGCGCGATTTCCCGCACGTTTTCAGGAATGGTTTCGGGGTTCTCGACAAAGTTCAGCTTGGCTCCGGTGTACATGCCGTGGTATTCGCCACTCATTCGCTCGGCAATGTGGCACAGCGGCAAGAAACACATGCGTTCGTCGGTGTCATCTTGCTGGATCAGGGCGCCGTAGCCGCGCACGGTATACACCAGCCCGCGGTGCAGGTGCATGGCCCCTTTGGATTTTCCGGTCGTGCCCGAGGTGTAGACCAGAATGGCCAGGTCTTGCGGCTGCACCGCTCGTGTGCGGTCCTCAATGGCGCTGGGGTTCTGTTTGAGGTGGTCTCGGCCCAGGGCGCGAAGGTCGTCCAGACTCAGTACACCTGGGTCCTGCAGCTTCTGCAGGCCTTCCATGTCGATCACGATGATCTTGCGCAGACCAGGTAGCCGGTTGCGTACCTCCAGTGCCTTGTCGAGTTGCTCGTCGTTCTCCACAAACAGGTATTTGGTGGCGGAGTCTTCGCACAGGTACTGCAACTGGTTGGGGGCATCAGTCGGATAGACACCATTGGACACGCCACCGGCCGACAAAATGGCCAGATCCGCCCACACCCATTCAACGGTGGTGTTGGACAAGATCGCAGCGCACTCGCCTCTTTCAAACCCCAGGTTGACCAAACCAGCTGCAATTTCATGCACGGCGTCAGCGGTCTGGTTCCACGTCCAGCTGCGCCAAAGCCCCAGGTGTTTCTGACGCAGCCACACATTGGGGCCGCGCATTTTGACGGCGTTCCAGAAGATCGCGGGAAGCGTATCCCCCTGCACCACGATGTCGTTGCTGGCAACTATCTCTTTGGCGTGCCACAGTGCGGTCATACGTGGACCCCCGCGCTTGTCGCTGCGCGTACTGCGCTGCCCCCCAAGGGGGTGCTCACTTGCTTGTGGCGGCTCTGCGCTGCGTTCATTTCTTATCTCCAGGTCTTCTTCTTTTTCCAGCGCCGCTCACCGCGCACGCCGTCTTCCTTCATGCCCAGATAGAACTCCTTGATGTCGTCCTTCTCGCGCAGGTGGGCGCAGGTGTCTTCCATGACGATGCGGCCGTTCTCCAGCACGTAGCCGTAGTCCGATGCATTGAGCGCCATGTTCGCGTTTTGCTCTACCAGCAGTATGGTGGTGCCATGCTCGCGGTTGATGCGCACCACAATCTCGAAGATCTCTTTGGTCAGCTTGGGCGAGAGCCCCAGGCTGGGTTCGTCCAGCAAAATCAGGTCCGGGTTGGCCATCAGCGCGCGAGAGATGGCCAGCATCTGTTGCTGCCCGCCCGAAAGCAAACCGGCTTCCTGGTCGGCGCGCTCTTTCAGGATGGGGAAGTAGCCGTAAACAGCCTCCATGTCACGTGCCACGCCGTCACGGTCATGACGGGTGTAGGCGCCCATCAGCAGGTTGTCGTGCACGCTGAGCAGGGGAAACACTTCGCGGCCTTCAGGAACATGGCTCAGGCCCTGCTGCACGATGAAGGCCGGGTCCCTGGCGGTGATGTCCTCGCCTTTGAATTCGATGGAGCCTTTGCGCGGATCGATGATGCCCGAGATTGTTTTAAGGATGGTGGTTTTACCCGCGCCGTTGGAGCCCAGCACGGTCGCAATCTCGCTGCGGCGCACCTGCAGGCTAACCCCGCGAATCGCCTTGATAGGACCGTAGGCACTTTCTACATTCAGCAGCTTCAATACAGGCAAGTCGCTGATAGCCGGGGGTTGCGTGCTCATGCTGCCTCCCTTACACCCGCTACGCCGTTGACCGTGCGGCGCAGCGACGACACATCGTCAATGGAACCCAGATACGCTTCAATGACACCCGGGTCAGCCTGCACTTCGCGCGGTGTACCCATGGCCAGCATCTCGCCCTGGTTCATGGCCAGCACCCGGTCCGACACCTTGGAGACCAGCGACATGTCGTGCTCCACCATCAGCACAGTGATCCCCAGTTCGTTTTTGATGTCCTGAATCCAGAAGGCCATGTCGTCGGTTTCTTCCACGTTCAGTCCGGAGGATGGCTCGTCCAGCAGCAACAGCTTGGGCTCGGTGCACAGGGCGCGCGCGAGTTCCACCACCTTGCGCACGCCGTAGGGCAGGCCAGCCACAAAGGTGTCGCGGTAGTGTTGGAGGCTCAGAAAGTCGATCACCTCTTCCGCTTTTTCGCGCGCTTTGAGTTCCGCTTCGCGGGTCTTGGAGGTGAAGAAAAAATCCTGCCACAACCCAGTTGCACGGTGCGTGTGGCGACCAATCAGGAGGTTGTGCAGCACAGAAGCATGCTCGAATAATTCGATGTTCTGAAACGTGCGCGCAATGCCCAGCGAGGCCACGTTTTGTGGGGGCTGCGTGGTGAGCTTGAGCATGCCGTTGGGCCCGGCAAAGTCGATCTCGCCCATCGTAGGCGTGTAGATGCGGCTGATCAGGTTAAACACGGTGGTTTTGCCAGCGCCGTTGGGGCCAATCAGGGTGAAAACCTCGCCCTGTTTGACGTCAAAACTCACGTTGTTGACCGCCAGCACGCCCCCAAAGCGCACGCTCAGGTTTTTGGCAGAAAGTAAAACGTCATTCATCATTTCAGGCGATCTGACTTTTGGAACGATTTCTGCCGCTTGAACATGCCCTTGCGGTAGAACGGAAACATCTGCAAATAGGTGCGAATCTTTAGCCAGCGACCGTACAGCCCCATGGGCTCAAACAGCACGAAAGCAATCAGCACCAGTCCGTACACCAGACCCTGCAGACCTGGTGCCTGGCCAATGGTGGCCGGCAGGTAGTCCTTGATCATTCCGATGGCCTGGGGCATGGTGATGAGAAAGATGGCCCCCAGAAACGCGCCGTGCACGGACCCCACACCACCAATGACGATCATCAGCAACAGGTCAATGCTCTGCAAAATGTTGAACTGGTCAGGCGAGATGAACTGCAGGTTGTGCGCATACAGCGCACCGGCCACACCGGCAAAGCCGGCGGAAATGGCAAACGACAAAGTTTTGTAATACGCCAGGTGAATGCCCATGCTCTGCGCTGATATTTCCGAGTCACGGATCGCCACAAAGGCTCGCCCCGTAGGTGAGCGCAACAAATTCAAAATGCCCAGCGTAGCGACCACTGTGATCACCAGGCACAAGAAGTAAAACTGCTCGCCACTATTCAGAACCCAGCCAAAGATGTCAGGCTTCTTGATGTGGATGCCCGCGTTGCCGCCGGTCACCGACTCCCAGCGCGCCAGCACTTCTTCCACAATGAAGCCAAACGACAGGGTTGCGATTCCCAGGTAAATGCCCTTGACGCGCAGGGCCGGCAAGCCCACCACCAATCCCACGGCGGCAGACAGTCCAGCGGCGCAGGCCAGTGCAACAGGGAAGGGCACGCCCATGTTCGTGAGCACTGCATGCGTGTAGGCACCAACGCCGAGAAACGCCGCATGCCCCATGGAGAACAGGCCGGTAAAGCCCGCCAGCAGCATCAGGCCCAGCCCGGCAATCGAGTAGATCAGTACCAGCGTCAACTGCGCCAGCCAGTACTCGGCAAATATCCAGGGCGCCACAGCCAGCAGCAGCATCAGCGCGCTGTACCAGAACACATGCCCGCCATGCTTGGCGAGGTTGACGTCCTGCGCATAGTCGGTCTTGAAAATGAAGCGCATGTCAGACCTTCTTACGCAGTTTTTCGCCAAACAGTCCGTTGGGCTTGACCATCAGCATGACCAGTACCACCACATAGGCGGCCGTATCCTTGAAACCATCGGGCAGATAGAAGCCTGACAGCGACTCCACAATCCCGATGATGAGTCCACCCACAATGGCTCCCGGCAAGCTGCCAAACCCTCCCACCACTGCGGCAGGAAAAGCCTTCAAGCCAATGAAGCCCATATTTGCGTGCACAAAGGTAATGGGCGCAAGCAGCAGCCCGGCGACCGCTGCCACCGCAGCGGCCAGACCCCATGCGATGCCATTGAGCCGCTGCACCGGTATGCCCATATAGTAGGCCGCCAGTTGGTTCTGTGACGCAGCCTGCATGGCGATGCCCAGCTTGCTGTAGCGAAACAGGGCAAACAACAAGGCGCACAGCACACCCGTGGCACCAATGACCGCCATGTGCTCCACGTTGAGCACTACCCCCGCCACGTTCCAGATTTCGTCCTTGTAGGGCACCGGTAGCGCCTGCGTGTCGGTACCGATGCCGGGCACCATGGTGATCAGGCCGCGCGCCACATAGCCAATGCCGATGGTCAACATGACGATGGAAAACGCGGGTTGCCCCAATATGGGGCGAATGACGGTGCGCTCCAGCACCACGCCAAACACGGCCATGGCTGCTACGGCACTCAGTATGGAAAGCCAATAGGGAAAGCCCAGCATGGTCATGCCCACCAGGCCGCCAAAGGCGCCCAGCATCATCAGCTCGCCCTGTGCGAAGCTGACCGTCTCGGTCGCCTTGTAGATCAGCACGAAGCCCAGCGCAATCAGCCCATAGATGCACCCCTGTGCAATCCCGCTGATCACCAGTTGAAGAAACAGCACGTCGTCTCCTGTCATTGATTTTTTTTGCTGGTTGGTTATAGCCTGTGCACTGCAAATCACCGATAGGGTTGTCACTGATGCCCTGTCTCTGTTGAGACTATTTAATCGTTGCCATGAATAACCCCGTAGAAACCCGCACACACGGCGCAATCACCGTGATCACTTTGAGCCGCGCCGATGTGCGAAATGCCGTCGATGCCGACACGGCACGCAAGCTCTACGAGGCCTTCGTCGCGTTTGATTCAGACCCGCAAGCCCGCGTGGCCGTGTTCCACGGCGCGCATGGCCACTTTTGTGCCGGGTGGGATTTGCAGGCTGGTGCGCGGCGGGCGCAGCAATTGGAGTCTGCAGCGGTGAATCCGTTTGATGCGCTGGAGTTTTCGCCTGCAGACTATGGCGCCGAGGCAGAGGTCCCGGCGGGGCCTGCGGGTCCCATGGGGCCATCGCGTTTGATGTTGAGCAAACCGGTCATTGCCGCTGTCAGCGGAGCAGCCGTGGCCGGTGGCATGGAACTGGCGCTGTGGTGCGACATGCGGGTGATGGAGGCCGATGCCTACTTCGGCGTGTACTGCCGCCGCTTTGGTGTGCCGTTGATTGATGGTGGCACGGTGCGTCTGCCGCGTCTGATTGGCATGGGTCACGCCATGGACCTGATACTGACCGGGCGCAAGGTTGAGGCCGCAGAGTCCCTGCAAATGGGCTTGTGCAACCGCGTGGTGCCTACGGGTGAAGCATTGCCAGCCGCCATCGCGCTGGCCGAGCAATTGGCGGGCTTTCCGCAAAAAACCATGCTGGCGGACCGTGCCAGTGCCTATGCGCAATGGGACCTGGACATGCCCAGTGCCTTGCACCAGGAATGGCAGCGGGGCAAGGCCTGCATGGGCCAGGGTCTGGAGGGTGCACTTCGCTTTGCTTCTGGCAGTGGCCGTCACGGAAATTTCCAATGAAAATGACCGCTAACCCCCGTGGAATGTGCGTAAGGCGCTATTGAAATAGCAGCGTCTTTGGTTGACCTGCGAGTAGTGCTTGCGGGTCTGCGGGGCTGGCGGACCGGGTATCCGTTCTCTGGCCCACGCTCGCCGTCGTGCGTTATTGGGCTTCCTGCTTGGGTTCGTTAACGCGTTGGTTGGCGCGCCCGCTCTGTGGCAACGTCAAATGGGGCCGACGCCCGGACACCCGATCCACCAGCTTGGCGAAAGGGTAGATGGCGGTAAGAAAGAGACGACCATGATGTGGAAATACCTCGTGTCTTCGCCATTTCAGCGAAAACGGTCACAACAGACCTTCGGTCGATGAACTAAAGTGACCCCATTGTTCAATCGCATCACTTACCCAAACGGGAAAATCTATGTCTGGAAGTTGAATCAGCTGAATCCCGTCTCACCCAAGGCGGGCGGTGGGGTTTGCGGGCGCAGGCCGCACTCGCGGTTGCCACAGAGCGGGTATGCAAATCACGTCATTGACGCAATTACACCAGCACGCCAAACCTGTTCGTCCGAGAAGCGCGCCGAAGAACGCAAGCCACGCCGTCCGCCGTGCGCGTGAAAATCTTCAGACCTTCGGAATCTCCCGCGGCTGCCCATTGTCATCTATGGCGACGTACGTCACCGACGCTTCGGTCACCTTGATGTACTGGCCCTGCGTGCGGTAGCGCTCGGCATACACCTCCACTTTGACCGTAATGGACGTGCGCCCGATGCGGCTGACTTTGGAGAAAAAGCTCAGGATGTCGCCTACCCGTACCGGGTGTTTGAAGATGAATTCGTTCACCGCCACTGTGGCCATGCGGCCCTGCGTATACCGTGCGGGTATGACGGAGCCTGCCAGATCAACCTGGGCCATGACCCAGCCACCAAAGATATCGCCATTGGCGTTGCAGTCGGCCGGCATGGGAATGACCTTGAGGACCAGTTCCTCATCGGTGGGCAATTGGATGCCGGGGGGGCTTGTATTTGTAGACATGGGCACAATCCTACCTTGTTAACCAAGAATACCTCTCATGCGCTCCCACGGCCACCGCTCGCCACCGGCACCTGCTCCAGACTCCGGCGTCCTCATCTCACCACCCAAGTCTGACTGGGATACGCTCAAACGCCTGTTCCCCTATCTGTGGACCTACAAATGGCGCGTGATCATCGCGCTCGCCTTCATGGTGGGTGCCAAGCTGACCAATGTGGGTGTGCCGCTTCTGCTCAAAAACCTGGTGGACAGCATGAGCTTTAAGCCAGGCGACCCGGCGGCCATTCTGGTTGTGCCTGTTGCCCTGCTGTTTGCCTATGGCGCGTTGCGCCTGTCCACCACGCTGCTCACCGAGTTGCGCGAACTGGTGTTTGCCAAGGCCACGCAAGGCGCTGCGCGCAGCATTGCGCTACAGACCTTTGAACATCTGCACGCTTTGAGCCTGCGCTTTCACCTGGAGCGCCAGACTGGGGGCATGACGCGCGACATCGAACGTGGCGTGCGCGGCATCGAGTCGCTGATTTCGTTCTCGCTGTTCAGCATCGTGCCCACACTGCTGGAAGTGGCCTTGGTTCTGAGCATTCTGGCGGTCAAGTTTGACATGTGGTTTGCCTGGATTACGCTGGCCGCGCTGGCGCTTTACATCACTTTCACCATCCTCGTGACCGAGTGGCGCACCAAGTTCCGTCGCGAGGCCAACGAGTTTGATTCGGCTGCGCACTCCAAAGCCGTCGATTCACTGCTGAACTACGAGACCGTCAAATACTTCAACAATGAAGGCTTTGAAGCCAGACGCTACGACGAGAGCCTGGAGCGCCTGCGTCTTGCGCGCCTCAAGAGCCAGACCACGCTGTCCATCCTCAACACCGGGCAGCAGTTGATCATTGCGGTGGGGTTGGTTACCATGCTGTGGCGCGCCACGCAAGGCGTGGTGGATGGGCGCATGACACTGGGTGACCTGGTCATGGTCAACGCCTTCATGATCCAGCTCTACATTCCGTTGAACTTTCTGGGCGTGATTTACCGCGAGATCAAGCAGAGCCTGACCGACCTGGAAAAGATGTTCACGCTGATGGAGCGCGAACGCGAGATTGCCGATGTGCCCGGCGCGAAGGCGCTGCAACTATCGGGTGACACACCGCTGGCCTTTGAGAATGTGAGCTTTTCTTATGAACTGGGCACCCCAGCGGACCGAAGCGGCGCCCGGTCCATCCTGCACAACATCAGCTTTGAAGTGCCTGCCGGCAAGACGGTTGCCGTGGTTGGGCCATCGGGCGCTGGCAAGTCCACCCTGGCGCGTCTGCTATTCCGCTTTTATGACGTGAGCAATCCGCAAGACGGTGGTCGCATTCTGATCGCCGGGCAAGATATCAAGAAGGTAACGCAAGCCAGCGTACGACAGGCCATTGGCATCGTGCCGCAGGACACCGTGTTGTTTAACGACACAGTGGAATACAACATCGCCTACGGCAAGCCCGGCGCGACGCGCGAGCAGGTTGAGGAGGCTGCCGCCTCGGCCCACATCCACGCCTTTATCAGCGCCACGCCCAAGGGCTACGCCACCATGGTGGGCGAGCGCGGGCTCAAACTCTCGGGTGGAGAAAAGCAGCGCGTGGCCATTGCCCGCACCCTGCTCAAGAATCCGCCCATCCTGATCTTTGACGAAGCCACGTCAGCGCTGGATTCGGCCAACGAGCGCGCCATCCAGGCCGAACTGCAAAGCGTTGCGCGCAACAAGACCACGCTGGTGATTGCGCACCGCCTCTCCACGGTGGTGGACGCGCACGAGATTCTGGTCATGGACGCGGGCCGCATCGTCGAGCGCGGCAACCACGCGGCGCTGCTGGCGGCGAACGGGCGCTATGCGCAGATGTGGGCGTTGCAGCAGAGTTCCGAGTGATATTGCAAGCTCAAAGTGATCCATGGCTTAAAAGCGTAAGCGAAAGAAAACATTTCGGAGTCAGAGCGAACTCCGGGGTAACGAAATAGGTCCCAAGTTCCCCCAACAGCATCGCGTCGCTCAAGGACTGCATAGCGCTTTCCTGGGGATTCTCTTTGCAGATGACAAGCCATGCCAATGCCTGACATGCCTGCTCCCACGATCGGCACGTCGAAATGTTCGCTCATAGGCCTCCTGATGTCGTGTCTTTGGGTTCGCAAGCTACTTACTCGTCTTCGCCATCGTAGTATTCTGCCGTCGCGTCTTGTTTAGTCATATGAAAGAGCAACGGTCCAAGCGTCTCGGATACAGCAAGTGTTTTCTTCGAGTCCGGATACACCACTACGTCCACTCTCTCGTTGTTGGATATGACCAAGTACCGCAAATCGACGCTGCCTGTATTGATAATTTGGTGCGCCTTACCAATGCCGGATGCGATCACATCACCCTCCTTGATTGCATAGGTAACGTCTTCCTGTCGAAGTGCACCACTGCCTGCGAGAACAATGCACATTTCCTCCATTGAAGAATGCGCGTGGTAGGGAAACGCAGCCTTGCCGGGTGGCACCGTGATTAAGCCGCACCCTAACTTCTCCAATCCGATAAGGGGGCCAATTCTTGCTTGCTTGAATACAAACTTTTTGCCATTCCCACGCTCCTTGGTCTGAATATCAGAAAGATTTACAACCGGACTGCTGGCGGACATAAAGACCTCCGTAATTTAAGCTGAATTTTGTGGCGGGCTGAATTGGACACGCAGCGCAGAGGTCTGAAGTCCACATCGAAGACTTGTTAGAACGCAAACTCAAGAGTTGCATGTGCGACCAATTCCCCCGATGTCAGAAACGTGACCTTCGCTTCCGCAAATGCCGACGCCTTGCCAAACCGTAGTACAGAGACCTGAATGCGCAGGTCTTGCGACAACGCAGGGCGCAAAAAATGCGTGTGTTGATACACCGTGCTCTTGGCCGGTCGGTCACTGGTTGCCATTGCCAATGCGGCTACCGTATCCACTGCCGACATGATGACCTGTCCGCAAAGTGCGCCACTGGAAAACTGAAGTTTTTCGCTTTGTGGAAGGATGGCAACCACTTGCCCCGGCGAAACGTCGAAATCCCGCAGCCCCATTTCCTTGACCCACGGGGCAAAGAGCCACTCATAGAGGTCCAATACCGTCTCGTTGGTGATCGGCAGACTAAGCGGCGTTGATGGTGTTGCCATGTCAACGCTCCTGGTTGCGCATTCTGAGTCGCATAGTGAGCCCCACCGGGGTCATGGTGAAGGCCAGATGCTCACGCGCTTCCAGTCCATCGGGCGTATCAACGCTTTGAATATCGAAGCGACTTAGCAAAGTCGCCATCGCCATCTTCATCTCCAGCAGCGCCAGATAGCGCCCTGGGCAGATTCTGGGACCGGCGCCAAATGGCATGGAAATTCTCTTGGCCGAATGTGCGGCGTGGCCCGGATCTCCTTGTTCCAGCCAGCGCTGCGGCAGAAACGCCGATGCATTGGGCAAGTGCGAATCGCTGACTGAATCACGGCGCATCAGACCTATGACGACGATGCCCTCATCCAGACGCACATCGCCAATGACGGTCTCACGCAGGGTTTGTAGTGGCAACTGAGGGGCCACCGGCTTGAGTCGCATGGTCTCATGGGCACAGGCTTCCACATAGTAAAGCTGCCCCATCTGCTCATGGGTCAGGACCGACCCATCACCACACACACGGCGGACCTCCTCGGTGGCCATGGCCAGGCAGTCTGGGTTGCGCCACAGCAGGTGGATCATCCATGCCAGCGTGTTGGCGGTGGTATCTTCACCGGCCAGCAACATCGTCAACACATTGCCAGCAACTTGTGCGTCGTCGATTCCGCTATCGGGATGGTCAGCCGCAGCGATCATGGCCTCAAGCAGATTGCCCGGATGGGAACGCAGTTCAGGTCGTGACTCCATGCGTGTACGTGCCTGCCTGACAAACCCGTCCACAGCATGCATGACTTCGCGAATACTGGCGTCCAGCCTCCTGTCCGCCGGCGACTTTATCCAGCGCCAGGTGGCAACAGGAGCAAAGATGCGTTTGAAGAGAGCCGGGAAGATCTGGTCCAGGTGCTGCTGGATCACCACCTCATCGGACTCCAGCGTATTGACTTCGGAACCAAAGGCCAGGCCGGCGATGGTGTCCACGGTAAAGCGCATCAGGTCTGATTGCAAAGGAATTGCCTGGCCGCTGTTGGCGGCAATTTGCCACCGATTGGCAAGACGGGATGCCACACCTTGCAGCGCCGGAAAGTAGGCCTTGACATGCACTGGGTCAAACCCGGCCATGACCATGCGCCGCTGGCGCTTCCATACTTCACCGCCGGCACCAAACACACCGATCGGCAATCCCATCTCGGTCCAGATTTCCTCCAGACGAGTCGTTCTGCGAAAGCCATCCGGGCGATCCCGTAGCATGGCAGCGACTTGTTCGTGGTCGCCGAGGATCACAATTTTGCGTTTGAGCAAACGCAACTTGTAGATGGCCCCGTAGTCGCGGCTCCATTGCTCAAACTGAAGGTGTGAACGTGCCGCATCGATTTGCAGCGCATTTCCAAAATACGCAATGCCGCGAGGCCCCGGCAAGTCGTCAAACGTTCTCAACGCTGCTGTCGCTGATGGTTTCACGGCAAGCTCTTCTAACCATTCGACTTCGGAACTGCAATGAACGCGGTCCCGAAAGCAATGCAAACTATTCGACAAATAGATAAGAGGGCAGAAATCTTCATGGTGTGCTCCATCAGAAATCGATAAACCGCGTTGCACCTTGGAAGGCTCATGTCCGAAAGGACAAGCATGAATAGACTGGATGCAGTGGGCGCATTCTTATCTCGAACGCGTGCAGCGACTACGCGGGTAAACCCTGCGGCAGGGTCAGGTCAGCGGATACAAACTTACGCCTTGTTCTGCGGCCATTCACGCACAGATTGCGGTCGACCAACGGACTCTGTGCGCAGCTGGGGGCGTTGCAGCAGAGTTCCAAGTGATATTGCAGGCAGAAAGTGCCTGTAGCCCCCGTCGATATTGCGCAAGCAGCTATCAAAGTAATAGCACACTTGGGTTGCAACATCACCCATGCAATCCGCGCATAATTTGAACCATGGAAACCAAATGGCTTGAAGATTTTGTGTCGCTGGCGGAAACCCGCAGCTTCAGCAGGTCCGCGCAGTTGCGCCACGTCACCCAGCCCGCCTTCTCGCGACGCATCCAGTCGCTGGAGGCCTGGGCTGGCACGGACCTGGTTGACCGTAGTAGCTACCCGACCCGGCTCACCCCCGCAGGCGAGACCCTGTACGACCAAAGCCTGGAGGTGTTGCAGGCCCTGCAAAGCACCCGCGCCATGCTGAGGGGACATACCTCGGCGGCGCAGGACGTGATCGAGTTTGCCGTGCCGCACACGCTGGCATTCACGTTTTTCCCGGCCTGGGTGTCGAGTCTGCGCGAGACCTTTGGCCCATTCAAGAGCCGCCTGATTGCGCTCAATGTGCACGATGCGGTGATGCGCATGGTGGAGGGCAGTTGCGACCTGCTGATTGCCTACTATCACCCCTCGCAGCCCTACCAGCTGGACGCCGACCGTTATGAAATGGTGAGCCTGGGCGAGGAGGTGGTCGCGCCTTACGTCAGGCCTGGCAGCAACGGCGCACCCCTGTTTCAGTTACCTGGCAGGGCGGGTCAGCCCTTGCCTTACCTGGGTTATGCGCCAGGCGCCTACCTGGGGCAAATGGTGGACCTGATCCTGAAGCAGTCCAGTACCGCCATTCACTTCGACCGGGTGTACGAGACGGATATGGCCGAAGGCCTCAAAGCCATGGCGCTTGAGGGCCATGGCATCGCCTTCCTGCCGCACAGTGCGGTAAAGAAGGAGTTGCGGGCCAAGCGCCTGGTCAGCGCCTTGCCACCCGATACACGGGGGTTGGACATCACTATGGATGTGAGGGTCTATCGCGAAAGGCCGATTCACAAGGAGTTGCAGCGTGGTGCTATCGCCAGTGCCCGTGGCACATCTGCCGGCCCCAAGCGCAATGCGCAGGCGCTGTGGGACTATTTGGTCACCCAATCGCAGGCCAGCAAGTAAAAACCATCCCGGTTTTGGGACAATAGCGGTATGAATGATCTGACCCTGACCCGCCCCGACGACTGGCACCTGCATGTGCGCGACGGCGCCGCCCTCCACACCGTGGTTCCCCACACGGCTGCCCAGTTTGGGCGCGCCATCATCATGCCCAACCTCAAGCCGCCGGTGACCACGGCTGCGCAGGCGCTGGATTACAAGGCGCGCATCCTGGCCGCTGTGCCTGACGGTATGCAGTTTGAGCCGCTGATGACGCTGTACCTGACGGACAACCTGCCTGCCGACGAGATTGCTCTCGCCAAAGACGCTGGTGTAGTGGCCGTCAAGCTTTACCCAGCCGGTGCTACCACCAACAGCGACGCAGGCGTGACCGATTTGCGCAAGACCTACAAGACGCTGGAAGCCATGCAGCGCGCTGGGCTGCTGCTGCTGGTGCATGGCGAGGTGACCTCAAGCGACATCGATCTGTTTGACCGCGAGGCCGTATTCATCGACACCCAGTTGATCCCGCTACGCAAAGACTTTCCCGAGTTGAAGATCGTGTTCGAGCACATCACGACAAAGGAAGCGGCGCAATACGTGCAGGCTGCGGACCGTTTCACCGGCGCTACCATCACGGCCCACCACCTGCTCTACAACCGCAACGCCATCTTCACTGGGGGCATTCGGCCCCACTACTACTGCCTGCCGGTTCTGAAGCGCGAAACGCATCGCCTGGCGCTAGTGCAGGCGGCCACCAGCGGCAGCAATAGATTTTTTCTGGGTACCGACAGCGCGCCACACCCGGCCCACCTGAAAGAGCATGCCAGCGGCTGCGCCGGGTGCTATACCGCCCACACCGCCATGGAGCTGTATGCCCAGGCGTTTGATGCGGCCGGTGCGCTGGACAAGCTCGAAGGCTTTGCTTCGTTTCATGGAGCCGATTTCTATGGCCTGCCGCGCAACACGGGCACCATCACCCTGCGACGCGAATCCTGGTCCGTGCCCGAGTCTTTTGCTTTTGGCGAGGCGCTTTTGAAGCCGCTGTGTGGCGGCGAGACTTTGCTATGGAGGCTGGTCTAAGGGCATGGGCGGCAGAGCGTTCTGCTCCGTGTCCCCCGCCCGCTTCGCGAGCTCCTCCTTTACCTGCGCAGAACGCCCTACCGTCCATGCCCTTAGCCTCTATTGACTGGTCTGCGCCATGGCTGGCCCCCTATGCCGACGTGGGGCAGGGCGTTGCCGCCAAAGTGGCTGCGGGTGTGCCGAACGCCGACGCGTTGAATGCCGCACTGGCGCCCAATCCAACCCCGGTGCGCTTTGCGCCGCAGAGCGACTTGCCAGCTGGCGTGGCGTACGAGAGTTACATTTTTGACAGCAACTGCTGCCCAACCCGCGAGGGTTTGCATGACTTTTTCAATGGACTGGCGTGGTTGCTGTTTCCTCTGACCAAACGCCGCCTTAACCATCTCCATGTGGCGCAGATCGCACAAACTGGTATCCAGCCGGTGCGTGGCCCGGCGCGCGACGGCCTGACCGTCTTTGACGAGAACGCAGCGTTTTTGCAATGCCCGGACGCGCTGTGGGACGCCTTGGCCACCAAGCAATGGAGCAATTTGTTTGGCCCACTGCGCCCGCTGTGGAACGAATCGCATCTGGTCCTTTTTGGACATGCCCTGCTGGAAAAGCTGGTTTACCCCAGAAAACCCATCACAGCCCACGTCTACCGTGCGCAGGCAGCTACACATTCCATAGCGGATCTGGACGCCTGGATGTCCGCCGACCTGAGCGCCGAGCGCCTGGCCAGCAAACCCTTCGCCCACTTGCCGGTGCTGGGCGTGCCCGGCTGGTGGCCGGGCAATGATGTCCCCACTTTTTACGGGGACGCCCAAGTGTTCCGCGCGCCGCGCGCTTGAATTTGATCAAATCGACCTTACCATTCACGCTATTGGTCCTTGAAGACGGGCCAACGGAAAAAGGAAACCATGAAACGCATTATTTTGTTTGTCTTGACCAATGTAATGGTCGTCGCTGTTCTGGGCATTGTTGCCAGCCTGTTGGGCGTGAACCGTTACCTCACAAGCAGTGGCCTCAACCTGGGTGCCTTGCTGGGCTACGCGCTGATCATGGGCTTTGGTGGCGCCATCATTTCCCTGCTGATCAGCAAGCCCATGGCCAAGTGGACATCGGGCGTGCGCATCATCAACCAGCCGCAAAACGTGGATGAGGCCTGGATCGTGGAAACCGTGCGCAAGCTGTCCGACAAGGCCGGCATTGGCATGCCCGAAGTCGGCATCTTTGAAGGCGACCCCAACGCATTTGCCACCGGTGCGTTCAAGAACTCAGCGCTGGTAGCCGTTTCCACCGGTTTGTTACAGGGCATGACCAAGGAAGAAATTGAGGCCGTGATTGGTCACGAGATTGCCCACGTGGCCAATGGCGACATGGTCACCATGACACTCATTCAGGGTGTGATGAATACCTTTGTGGTGTTCCTGAGCCGCGTCATTGGTTACGCAGTGGATAGCTTCTTGCGCAAGGGTGATGACCGCAGCTCCGGCCCCGGCATTGGCTACATGATCACGACCATCGTGCTGGACATCGTGTTGGGCTTTGCCGCTGCCATCGTGGTGGCCTGGTTCTCACGCCACCGTGAGTTCCGCGCCGATGCCGGTGCCGCCCAGTTGCTGGGTCGCAAGCAGCCCATGATCAACGCATTGGCGCGCCTGGGTGGCATGGCTCCTGGTGAGTTGCCCAAGAGCGTCGCTGCCTTTGGCATTGCGGGTGGTATTGGTCAGTTGTTCTCGACCCACCCGCCGATCGAAGAGCGTATTGCCGCGCTGCAGAACGAACAGCATTGAAACTTCTGGAGGCTGGGCGGCACAGTACTCTGCGTAGGTAAAGGGGGAGCCCGCGTAGCGGGCGGAGGACACGGAGCAGAGTGCTGTGCCGCCCAGCCTCCTGGCTCAACCCAGCGGGGCAGGGCCAGTTTCTGCGCTGCGCAATTCCAAATCAGCAAGCCTTTCGCTGGAAATGTCCAGGCGTGCCGATAAAACCCGGGCAATGTTGCGGTAGATGATGTGGGCGCTGTCGGGATAGGCGTCCACCCGTTCCCGGTCAAAGCGCATGGTGACGCTGTCGCGCAACGCTCTGACGGAGGCGGTGCGCAGGTGGTTGCCAACCAGCGCCATCTCTCCAAAGCAATCACCCGCGCCAATGGTGGCAAGCGTCACTGTGCGCTCGCCCCGGTTCTTCTCAATCACCACTTCACCGGCAATCACCACGTGGAAAGAGCTGCCGATGTCTCCCTCGTTGAACACCACATCGCCCGCCTTGTGCGGCATGTGCTCGGCCATGGCCAGCGTGCTCATCAGGCAGTCGTGGGTCATGCCCTGGAATACCTTGACCTTGTTGGCAATTTTTTGAACGATGGCGGTGTCCAAATTCAGGCCCGTGGGGCGCTGGATGATTTCGGCGCGCACGTTCTCGGCAAAGATTTTGGCAACGGCTGGATCGACTTTCATGGCTTTGGATCGTACACCCGCGCGGTTCAATCGTTCGGCTTGATCCCTGGCAGGCGCAGCACGAATTCAGCCCCGCCTTGCGGGTGGTTGTGTGCGGTCAGGGTGCCGCCATGGCGTTCGACGATGCCATAGCTGATGGACAGGCCCAGCCCGGTTCCCTTGCCCACGGGCTTGGTGGTGAAAAAAGGTTCAAAAATACTGGACATCGTTTGGGGGGCAATGCCGGGGCCGTTGTCGTGCAGCGTGATCACCAGGAAGTTAGCCTCGCGGCTGGCGAAAATCCTGAGTACAGGTAATACACCGGGCTGGGCGCTGGCGGCGTCGTAGGCGTTCTGGATCAGGTTCATCAACACCTGCAGCAGTTGGCCGGCATTGCCGGGCACAACGCATTCCGAACAGGTTTGCAGTTCGACGTCAAAGTCCAGCTTCATGCCGGTGCGTACCCAATGGATTGCACGTTCAATGACTCCATTTACATCCACGATCTCGGTGGTCTCTCCATCCAGGGCGGAGAAGCGTTTGAGCCCGTCCACGATGCTGGCGGTGCGCTGTGCACCTTCGATGGTGCCGTCCATCAGCGAAGGCAGGTCGTGCAGGATGTGATCAATGCGCAGTTTCTGCGCCAGCGCCATCAGGGCCGGGTTGTTGCCCAGCGCGGCCTCGGCATGAACGGCATCCAGGTACTGGCGCAGACGCGTGGTATAGCGATTGAGCGCATGCACATTGCCCAGCACGAAGCTGATGGGGTTGTTGAGTTCGTGCGCGACTCCTGCCACCAGGCGACCCAGGGATGACATTTTCTCGGCGTGCAGCAGTTGCTGCTGCGTGAGCTTGAGCGCCTCGTGCGCCTCATGCAGCTGGCGGTAGGCACGCTTGATCTCCGCCATGGGCCGCCCCACGAACACATACCCCACACAGCGGCGGCGCCCGTCGTAGCGTGGCGTAGCGGTGAAGTCCACCGGCACAGAGTGGCCCGCTGCGTCGTGCAGCATCAGCTCCACCGTCTCGCCCTGGCGCAAGGCGACGGCGTGGCGCATCATGTCCTGCAGCACGTCAGCGCCCCCACTGTTGTGCAGCAGTGTGCGCATGTGTGCACCTAACAAGGCTTCTTCGCTGCAGCCCACCAGCTCGCACAGGGCCTGGTTGGTTTGCTCGATCAGCCCCTGCGCGTCGGCGGCGACCAGCACATCCGACATCGAGGACAGCAGGCTGTAGATCAGTTGCTGGGATGCTTCCAGTTGCGCATTCTTTTCCTCCAGCGCCACCTCATCGCGCAGCAACTGCGAATATACGTCGTCCATCTTGTGGATCACGTCCAGCCAGGTGTCGTCGTCCACCCCTTCCAGGGGCAGGTGACTGGATGCATGTGCGATATGCCGGTTCATGTTCTGTCGTGCTCCATCAATGCACCGTGCAGACCATGCAGGGGTCAAAGGAGCGCACGACGTGCTGCACCGCAACCGGTGTCTTTTCACCCGGTTGCACCGGCGCTCCCACCAGCGCGGCTTCCAGCGCACCCGGTGTGCCGTGGCGGTCCCGGGGGGAGAAGTTCCAACTGGTTGGGGCGATGATCTGGTAATTGGCAATGCGTCCGCCTCGGATGGACAGCCAGTGGCCCAAGCTGCCGCGCGCGGCTTCGCACAGGCCAAACGCATCGGCATCCATCGGCAGCAGCGCTTCGTTGCTGCAAGGCGCTTCGGGAACTATGGCACGCAAACACTGCTCGGTCAGTATTACCAGCCGCGCCAGCTCTATGGCGCGGGAGAGTACCCGCGTTACCACGTTGCCGCCGGTGCGCTCCCACAGGGCACGAATCAGCGGCTGGCCACCCGCCAGTTGCCGGGCCAACGCGCCAGTTTCCAGCACCCGGCCGTCCAGGCGGGGCGCCTTGTTCCAGGTGTAGGCGCCAGGCTTGTCCATCTGCGGCATAGTCAGGCCGCTTGACGGGTGTAGTGCGGCACCTGCATCAGCCAGCCACGCGTGGCGCGCGTCCTCGGCAATCTGCGACGTGTTGACCGGCTGCAGTATGCTGCCGTCCCACACACCGGGTGCCATCGCAAATTCGCCGCTTGGGTCGGCAAAACCGCCGTAGCTCAGCGTCAGACCGGGCCCGCGCCCGAGTGTGTCGAGTTGCAGGTCGCGGGCGATGGACAGGAACAACCGCAAGTCCCCGCGCAGGGGATCGCTCTGCAGCCACTGCTCCAGGGCCTGCTCACAGTTCAGTGCGACCACTTCTTCCAGCGGTGCGGCATACAGCACGCGCTCCAGGAAACTGCGCATCTCCGCCACCCTTGTGCCCAGCCGGAAGCGCTCGGAGCCACTCAGATTACGGGTCGAGCCGCCGGGGACTATGGATTGCGTGTGCGGCCATTTGCCGCCCAGCGTGCCCATGATGTGCATCCAGCGCTGGCGCACCGCCACGGCTTCACGGGAATGCTCACCGGATTGGGTGGACAGGTGGCGCTGGGCCTGCGCATGCCAGAACCGTCCAGCGTAAACCTCGCGTGTGAAGTCGGGCATGAAGAACAGGTAAAAATGGGTCAAGTGGTCAGCTGCGTTCTCGCAGGCCAGCATCAGGTTGGTCAGCCAGACCCCGTTCGGAGGTGCCTCCACGTTACAGACCGCAGCCAGTGCGCGCGCCGCCGCGACCGATTGCGTGACCGAGCAAATGCCGCAGATGCGGGGCACGTAAACCATGGTATCAAACGGGTGCTTGCCTTGCAGGATCTGCTCAAACCCGCGGTACATGGGCGCGTTGACCCAGGCCTCGGTCACCCGTCCGTCGGCCACCTCTAGTCGGACCTCCAGATCGCCTTCTACGCGGTTGAATGGGCCTACCAGCAAACGTGTCATTTCAGTCGGGTCTTCTTGATGAGGGGTGTCACCACCAGGTGGTCGGACATCGAGTTGACTTTGACCCGTTTGGGCGTGGCCGATTTGGACAGCGAGGCCAGCGCCACGAACCAGGCCTTGTGCATGTCGGTGGGCAGGCCGATGGGAATGCCCGCCACCTTGGGCGTCTGGTGGAAGGCGTGCCCGGGTTCTTCAAACCCTGGCTCGGTGCAGCTGATGCAGGCGTAGCCGCCACGGATGCATGAGCCTTCACCGTTCCATAGGCGAATGTTGCAATCGGCATGCGCCTGCGTGCCCTTGCAGCCCATGTTTTCCATCAGGCAGCCCAGGTCAGATGGTTTGTGTGCGCTGGCCTTGTATTCGTAATACTCGTTGCGGATGCAGGCGTGGTGCACCAGTTGGTCACTGTAGAACCGTGGTCGCGCCAGGGTATCGAGCGCTTCGGCGGACAGACTGCCCTGCGCCAGTGCGGCCAGCGTTTCCAGCACCCAGCCGGGGTGGGTGGGGCAGCCCGCCACATTGACCACTGGCAGTCCCGCGTTGCTGCGCCACTGCGCGCCCAGCACGCCACCGGGGTGGTCGCCCTCGTACTGCAAGCCGCAGGCGTCTGTCGGGTTTATGCCACCGGCGGTGATGCCGCCAAAGGCGGCGCAACTGCCCACGGCCACAACATACTGGGCCACGGCGCTCAGGCGCTCCACCCATCGCAGCATCGGCTCCTGGGTGCCCGCCAGCATGTGGAAGCGCCCGCTGCCCTCAGGCCCGCGCAACACCGCGCCTTCCAGGCACAATGCATGCAGCGGCAGCTTGCCGCTCAGGCAGTCTTGCATGATGGTCAGCGACTCGTCCCCCGACTCCAGTGAAAACGCCGGATGCCACAGCAGGTTCACCCCGATCTGGCGCAGCAGGCCCCGAAAATCGGCCGTGTCTGCACATAGCAGCGACATGCTGCAACCGCCGCAGCCACCGGACTGCAGCCACAGCACATTGAAGCGGGGCTCAGCCATCTGTCTGGCCCTCCAATCCAAAACGCGCCAGCTTTTGCCGCAGGCCGACGCGTGACAGGCCCAGCTCCTTGGCAGCGTGGGTTTTGTTCCACCGATGGCGCAGCATGGTTTCGCGCAGGATAACGGCTTCCATCGCATCGATGCGTTCTTGCAAAGTGCCGCTTTGGGGCAGTGCGAGATTGCCGTTACTCGACGAACCATGGATACCGCTTTGTCCGTAAAGCACGCGCTGCGAAAACGCGCTCGCCGCAACCACCTGTCCGTCCGACAAGGCCACTGCGCGGTAGATCTCGTTCTTCAGTTCCCGGATATTGCCCGGCCAGGCGTAGGCCAGCAGATTGGCTTGCACATCCTTGGCAAAGCGTACATCGGGGCGCCCTAGCTCCTGGCCGGCGCGCACCAGCAGCATGTCGGCAATCGGCAGGATGTCGGCACTGCGCTCGCGCAGCGGGGGCACCGACAGCGTGATGCCGGCAATGCGGTAGTACAGGTCTTCGCGGAAGCGGCCCGAGCGTACGTCCTGCTCCAGATCCCGGTGAGTGGCGGCAATCACCCGCACATTGACCAGCACCGGGCGGCTGGCACCTACGGGGCGCACTTCGCCCTCTTGCAGCGCACGCAGCAGCTTGACCTGAAAAGCTGGTGACGTGTCGCCAATTTCATCCAGAAAAAGCGTGCCACCATCGGCCCGCTGGAACAGGCCGATATGGTCCTCAAAGGCACCCGTAAACGACCCTCGCTTGTGGCCAAACAGTTCCGATTCGAGCAGCGTATCGGTCATGGCGGCGCAGTTCTCCATGACGAAGGCCCGCTCGCAGCGCGGGCTGGCGTAGTGGATGGCACGTGCCAGCAATTCCTTGCCGGTGCCCGACTCGCCGGTCACCAGCACCGCCAGGTCGTAGCGGGCGACGCGGGCCGCCATCTCGCACACGGCGTTGAGCGGGCTGTTCTCCGATCGCTCCAGGCTGTCAAAGTCAAACGCGGCGCGGGCGGTGGCCAGCGTCTCGGTGCCACGGCGGCGCAGCACCGGGGCGCTGGTGCGCAGCTCCAGGTTCAGCCGCTGGGTCTGCATTTGCAGGCTGCGCGCCTCAGCCGCTTTGGCAACAGTGGACAGCAGGTGCTCGGGCACCCAGGGCTTGAGCACGTACTGGTAAATGCCCGCGTCGTTGATGCCGGCAATGATGTCCTGCGAATCGGTGTAGCCGGAGATGATGATGCGCACCGTGTCGGGCCACAGCTCGCGCACTTCCTTCAAAAACTTGACGCCGCTGGTGCCGGGCATGCGCTGGTCGCACAGGATCACACTGACCTCGTGGCGCTCCAGCAGGCCGCGCGCCTCGTCGGCGGAGCTGGCCGTCAGGATGCGGAACTCTTCTTCCAGATTGCGGCGGATCGAATCCAGCGAGCGGGTTTCGTCGTCCACCACCAGCACCAGTGGCAGAGAGTCGTAGGGGTCAGGCAATGCGGGCAGGGACATTGAGGTGCTCTTGTTTTGATAGCTGGTTGCGCAGTGTTGACGAGGGCTAGCGGCTGTTTTTATCTATGGACTGCCAGGTGGCGCGGGGTCCAGGCATGCGGCTTGCGATAGACAAAATGGTGCCGCGCCACGTGGTAGCTGGGGTCGAAGCCGTAAAAGTTGCGGTGCATGCGTTGCAGTTCCTCGGCGC